>JAIFKX010000131.1 GCA_020049335.1 Paludibacter sp.
ATAAAGTACATAATAGTCATGGCACCACTAACGAGCACTGCACTGAAGTTTTCGTATTTTTTCTTTAGTTTAATACCAAATCCAAAAACCAAGATTCCAAAAACATAGCCAATAATGATGCGTGTTAACGGACTAATTAAATTGTTTTCGATAGAATACTTGGCTCCAATCGCCACTCCAATTATGGTTATGGCAATTCCAATTTTATTGATAAGATTTTCACCAATAAATTTTTCGATATCAGTCTTTTCAATTTTTCTTTTTGTTTGCTTCGAAAAGGTATTTTCTTGGTTCGTCGTTTGTTCAGTCTCAAAAACCTCAACTTCAACCAACTCACCAGCAACTTCAGGAGCATACAAATATGCATTTTCATCCACTTCGGGCTGCATCTCTTCGGCCACTAACATATCACTTTTTAGGTATGCTATTTCGCGCTCAAGACTATTTATATCCTGTATAAACTCATTTTGTCGAAGCCTGAGTGCTTCCAACTTTTGCTGTAGAATATCCAATTGTGCCAATGTATTATTCATAAAAATGAATGTATATGTGTTTAAAATAAAGAATCAGACTTTACAATGCAAATATAGTATTAATATACGAATTGATTGATCTTTTAATTCCATCTACTCCAAATACAACCAGTTGTGTTTTTTCTTTGGCTTTACTTCCTTTGATTTCGTAATTGATTTTTTGTCAAAGTCGAAATACACTTTATATGCAATACTGGGAATAAAGCCAAACAAACTGAGTTTGTAGAGTTGCAACGGACGATTGGGATACATACCATTGCGCATTAAATTGTCGTTGTCGTAATAGTAGCTGTATGGATTTATATGTGCGTAGGCATTGTAAATAGAGTATGTCCAAACAGCTTTATTGCCTCGCTTGGTGGTAATGGTGTGGTTAAACCCCAAATCGAGCCGATGATAGGGCATCATGCGGTCGGAATTTTTGAGTCCATAAATATAACCAACGTGGTTTTGCTGTCCATTTTCAGGGTCTAACAAATATTGTTTGCCCAACACGGGCGAAAAAGGAATACCGCTCTGAAATTGCCAAACTACATTCATAGTCCAATTATTTTTCAATTGTCGGTTAGCATTAATAATAAAACTGTGTGGACGGTTGTAGTCGAACTCATATACTTTGCCGACATTGATATTGGCAAATTGCCGGGTGGCATGTTGCCAAGCGTACGATACGGAACCTTTCCATTTTCCAGTGTTTTTGTGCAACGTAAATTCAGCTCCGTAGGCAATTCCTTCTCCATTTGTTTCGAGTTTGTTTTCGATACCCGTAATACCAAACATATTTTCGTAACCTTCTTTGAGTGCCGCTAAATGCTCCATTTTTTTATAATAAACGCTCGCCTCGGTACTGTAATCGCCTTTGCGGTACGAACCAGTCCAAGTAGCTGAGAACTGATTGGAAGTTTGTGGTGGAATAAACTGTGTAGCAGGCAACCAAATTTCTTTTTTTAGAATAATATCACGTGCAAAAACCAAATGTGATGTTTGACTTACACGCATGTAATTCACATTAAAACTGTGTAATGGCGAAACTTGCCACGTAATATTTACACGTGGTTCGAAACTTGGAAAAACAGCTCCATTGTTTGCAAAAAGCGAATATCGAAACGAAGGTTGAAACTGCACGGCGTTTCCAATACGAAAAATATTATCGAGATAAACTGCTGTCTCGAACGAATTGAATTTATCGCTCACAAAAGCATTAGGCATGTCGGAATCGAAGATATAATTAGGCTCATAAGCCAAATAACTTGCTTGTGCTCCAAAATTCATATCCCAATTTTTAATTGGCGAATATTTCCAAGCCGACCGCAGCGAAAAATCGGCAACCGACGAACGTTTTTCAATGTCCGCCTCCTTTAAACCATCATCAATTCTGTATTTATATTCATGCCCGCTCATGTTGCGGTATCGGCAGTACGAAACAATATTTTCAGCATACAAACGCGGACTAATTACACGATTCCAGCGCCCGGAAACCAACCAGTTTCCCCATTTTTGAGTGGAATGGTTGCGGTCTTCTTCTTTCATTTTCCAGGGCTTCGACCAAAAGTTCAGAAAATCATCACCTTGATACAGGTTTAAGCTTAAGCTGTTTTTGTCGTTTGGTTTCCAATTAAGCTTGGCATTAATATCGTAGAAACCATAGGAAACAATATAATCGTTTTCATTCACAGCCATGGACATTCCTGCCAACAGAATATCAGTCAGTGTTTTACGGGCAGTAATAATATAACTCATTTTTTTGTTGGCCAATGGTCCTTCAAAGCTAAACGAAGCATCCGTAACACCCAAACTAAACGACCCTTGATGTTTTGATACATCGCCGTCGCGCTGTGTAATATCCACTATCGACGAGAGTTTGCCTCCATGCCGTGCCGGAAAATTGCCTTTGTAAAAATCCACCGAGTTAATCATATCGGGATTAAAAACCGACAAAAAGCCGCCTAAA
Source organism: Paludibacter sp. (assembly GCA_020049335.1). Lineage (GTDB taxonomy): Bacteria > Bacteroidota > Bacteroidia > Bacteroidales > Paludibacteraceae > Paludibacter. Next base: position 2,485 of record JAIFKX010000131.1, read on the forward strand.
TGATTGACATAAATCAGCGGTACATTATCCAACAAATACTGATTTTGTCCCGGCTCGCCACCACGTACCATCATCATGCTCATACCCTCGCTTTGGCTCTGTACGCCAGGTAACAACTGTAGCGCTTTCATTATATCGGGTTTTCCGCCAATAGTAGGTACAAGCATAAGTTCCTGAGCTGTTAGGCGTGTGATTTCCGATTTATTTTCGTGCTGCCCTACCACGGTTATTTCGTTTAAACTGGCACCAGAACTTAGCCGGACCACCAATAATGAATCGGACGAAGTTTTGACTGATATTAGTCGTGTAGCATATCCAATATACGATACTTTAAGTGTACAGGGAGCGTTTATTTTCAGACTAAAATAACCCCGATTGTCGGTTGCTGTGCCTGTGTTTTGATTTGTTTCCCACACATTAGCGCCAATCAGCACTTCGTTGGTTTTACTGTCGCGCACAAAGCCTGAAAGCTGTATGGACGCAGCATAAGAACTTTCAACTACACACAATGACACAATGATGCAGAAAAAGGTGAACAAAGAAAAAGGTTTTGATAAAAAATTCATAAGTTGTCTGTTCAAATAAAAAATCCTATTTTTGTACATCAGTTAGTAACAATTTCATATATATAATTATGCAAACTAGTTTTCATTTTAAGTCGGCTCAAGACATTTCTTTGGATATGCTTGATAAAATACGGTCGACTTACTCTTCGAAGCCAATCAAAATTGTTGTAGAAGAAGACAGTAGTTTAACTTACAGTTTATCGGACGAACAAAAAAGTATTTTAGATGACCGATTAAACGAAAGCCCTGCCGATTATTTAACATCAACTGAATCAATTGAGCGTTTGAAAAAACAATTATGATTTATACAATAATAGTTTCGCCAAGATCCTGCAAAACGACCCTGATTAATCCACCACACACTTCCGATAGACCGAGAAACTCGTAAAAACCCCCAATCCATTTGTTACATTGCTGTAAAGCGGATAGGTTTGAGGTGAACTTCCCAAGTCGGTATATTCGGACATATAATAGAGATAGAGTTGCTTCTGATAGTTGTAGTACGATTCGTCGACACTCCGCAATTCGATATAATAATCACGATCAGGCCGAAAACCATTGCTGTATGAATTAATAAAAAACTTCACTTTATACGTATCATTTTTCATTTTTTTGTTCGAAAAAATAGTCAAAGGTTCCGCCTCGGTAAGCAATACCGAATCCCTGTCGGGCTGCATATATATGTCTTGACTGTTCCAAGTTGGATATTCAATCATTTTTTTTGTTTTTGGGTTATATTCATAGTCAAAACCCCGAGTAACCAACCTTACTTGCCAATAACAAGTCCGGGTTTTATAAGATGCAATCGAAAACTCATACGATGAAATAACTTCGCCCTGACTGCCCAAGTCGGCAAGCTCGGTAAAAACCAAATCGAGAATAATGTTGTAGTCGGGAATGGTTGTTTGTGCTTTTACTTGTTGAAAACCAGCGATATCGGCTTTGCAGGTGTACGTAACCCCACCCAAAGCAGTATGTGAACTTACATACCAACCTGTTTGCGTGTATTTCAATGTGTCGAGCTTTCCAAGTGAACTTTCAACAACTACCTGTGCATTGGATACATAATCGGGAGTGGAGTCTTTTAAATTAGCCGTAAATGTAAGTTGTACTTTCAGAATGCTATCAGCTTGCAAAAAAGCATTCAAAACAGGTATTTTCTTAAAATCCGGAAATTCATCCTCCACCATAGTATGGCACGAAGACAACAAAGACAGTAGAATTGCAGTAAGCAAAAGTTTTTTCATAAAAATATTGGTTTGCAATTAATAACGTATTTATCTGAAAAAATTACGTTTGAGTTTATTTTTTTATAACCGGATCATTAACCCACCTCATATCACCGTTTTATTCTCTAACATACGGTATGATACAACTTCACCAAAAATAGCCGACTGAATAGTAGTATTCTCGTAGGGCGAACGGATTATTCCCCTACTCTGTGAACTGATATCTACATAGATCAATGGAAGTGAAGCGAAAACAAACAATATCATTAAAAGTAATAAACCATAAATGTCTTTACTGCTTGTACTGATTTTTGCATGATAACATTCTACACTGTTTTCGATAATTTCAGGTGGAAAAAGTTGAGGCATTTGAATTTAGATTGAAATCACTGAATTTTTGAATTAGTTTTTATTATATGTAGCCTTAATACTGTAACAATTAGTCCTATAATAGATAAAACAGAAAATATGAAAGTATTATACCAAGATATGTTTCGTTGATAGAAATGAACATATTTTATAGATAGCTCTTTTAAAATAAAATTAGTTTTACCATATAAAAAAATATAACTCAAATAATTGTTAATTACAACAAAAAGAGATGAGAAAAAATGGGCGTAAAAGAAAACGATAGCTATACATAAAATTAACTCGTGGTAATTTGCAATTATTTTACTTTGATAATTAGATTTTGCAAATACTTTGTTGGCTTTTATAATCAGTATAATTATTAATACTACAATTATATTCGCTCCAAAAACAATTCCCAACCAATCAAAATTTAACGCTTTTACAATTATATTCGATTCATATTCTAAGTCAGGTGAACACAAATAAGTTAAGTAAATATCAGCAATAACTAAAATTGGATAAATATAAATTAAAGGTAGTGGCACGACCTTATTGGAAATGCCACTACTAAAAAAGAGTTTGTTTAAACTAGTCTTCAAAATCTATTATCTTACTTTATTACCAGACCCTTGTCCTGCTGAGTTCCCATTTCCTGTACTATCAGCCGATGTAGTACCATTTACTGTATTATTGTTTCCATTCACAACATTTACTGTACATGAACTCAGTGCTACTGCTAAAGCTATAATAACTAATGGAATAAAGCCACCATCAGTTTCTCTCATCTCTTCCGCATTCATTTCCAGAACGCCAAAACCATTTAAATTAAAGTGTTCCATTTTTGTAAAAATTTATTTTTGTAAAATATTTTTTGCCACAACTTTAAAGTCTGTGAGCTGACTTTTATATTTGCAAATATGGTGCAAATATAAAACTCCTTCCGTTCATATAGTTAGACGGAAGCGAAAAGGACAATAGTTTATTCCTTTTTTACCACCTCAATTTTCTGATCTTTATAAAGATTTTCCTCCTGCAAAAGTGCCGTAACTTTATCGTTTACAAAAACAATACGATAGGTTATATAAAAATTTTCGTAATAAATATATACAGCCTTGTAAAAAAGTTCTTCCACATAGTCCTGTTTGTCGTTGGTGTAAAACGACAATTTATAGGGTTGTTTCAGAATACTTTTCACTTCATATTTCGACATGCCGGGCTTTATCAGCTCAATTTTGGCATAAAGCGGGTTGGTATCAAACAATGGCAGCTTTGCATAAGCCACTGATAAACAAAAACTTAAAACGATTACCAGAATTACTCTGATACGGGTTGTGGTGAAATTTGGATTTTGTGTCATAATAGTATTTTTGTAGTTTTAAATTTTTATATCGACTTCGAGTTTGAGATGTGCTTCAAAAAACTCAGCATATCCCACTCTGAAATTAAGTGGCAGGATATTGAAGGCAGTTTTTTTATTTTTAGTTATGAAACGGAAACCTCCACCAAAGTTTCCACCTAAGTGATAATCGTGCACATAATATGAGTTTTGGGTGTAGGAACTGCCGTATCCATTTCCGTAGCCTGAATAACCGCTATAATCATAATAGCCCCCACTTCCAACAAGCCCCTGATTCACACCTGCTTCAATTCCGGCATAAACCACCACCGAAAAGCGTTTGATACGGATTAAATCGTAATTCAAATTGGCATTTAAATTTATCGAATTAAAATATTGATTGTGCGAGTCAATTAACAATATTGATTCGTAAAAACCCAGGCTGAGATTGGGGTTAAATCGCAATCGGTCTTTCCAAATATTGCGTTGATAACCAATGGAATACATTGTACCCATTCCCATACTGTTTTCGCTCTCCGAAAATCCGGCACCGATTCCAATTTTAAGAGATTGGGTTTTGGGATTTTGAGAATTTGTAGTTAGAGTTACAAACAGAAAAAGGGAAATTAGAATTGTTTTGAAGTCCATTTGATTTATGAAGATTTGTAGGGTGAATAAATTACATAAAATTACAGCTCAAAACCGATAAACCAATCCAAATCCATACTCCTGATTTTTCATGTTTGGTTTAATATAGATAGTTTCAG
>JAIFKX010000306.1 GCA_020049335.1 Paludibacter sp.
CTGTCGCCTAAAATGTTTTTGACTTTACCCCTCGTAAATATTGAAAATGGTAGCGCATTCCGAAACACACTTTGTTCAATTAAGTAAGGCATCAATATTTCATTCTGCCAAAATTTAGGGATGTTAGTCGTTGAAATTCCCAAATCAGAAGAGATTATGTTTAAAGCATTATCGTACTGTTGCTGGGTAAATAAAAGCATGGTCGCTTTATTATCTCTTTGTTCCTGTGATACAGGGAAATAGAGCTGTTCAAACAAATTTATTTTCGTTAGAACCGAATCGTAAATGGTTAAACCAGCGTCGGTGTATCCAATCGGCTTACTCAGCGTTTTGTCTAAGTAAACAGAGTCTCTGGATTGTAAATAAGAAAGGTAAAACTCATTTGTAGATGCAATATATTCATAAAGATTCGGCTTGGGTTGTACTACTTCGGCAATTTCGTAAAACCGGCCGTTATTGGCCAGCGGACTACCTTTTACAATAGCAATTCCATCGTAAGTAAAACGGGTCGAGCCTCTTTCGATAATTGCAAACTTACCGCCCTGTGTTTGTATCTTCTTCTGACCTTCAATCTGATTCAGATTTATAAACGACTCAGTCATTAGGAAATCCACCATTTCTTTTTCGCCAAGCATGCCCATTTGTAAGTTCTCAATGGCAGTATTTGTCGGAACAAAAAAGGTGTAAACTTTGCCCTTTTTAAGTATGGAATCAACTTTATATTTTTCCAATAAAGCTACATACTGAGAGTACTCAGCATTCTGTTTCAAAAGCGACAGAATATCGGTATTCACTGAAGTTTCTGTTTCGCTGAAATAATAGCTGTCGAGTTCTTGTTTACACGAAATAAACAAAAAAATGAACAGTATAGATAGGATTAATTTATTCATTATACTAGAGGTATTATTATTGGATTTAATGTTTAAATTGGTTCAAAAATAATTCGATCGATCAATACTGTACCTGGAATTACCGTGGTTATTTTGACCGTTTGTGTACTAAAATCAAAACTTTCAACAGTACCTATCGTTAAAGTTTGAAATCCGGCTGTGATTGAGGTTAAATCCTGCACTACTCCTACTTTCTGCCCATTAACATAAGCCTGAATACTTGCATAAGTCGATATTCCGCCATCCATTACGAACTTTAATCGATATCTGCCAGCCAGAATTTTAGTAGTTGTAAAACTAAATTCAAAATTTCCGGTAATTTTAATGTAGTCGGCATTAGTATTGCCGGTAATAGCAGTGGCTGATTTAAAGTAATTCAAACTTTTTGTACCTATCATATTAATAAAGTCAAGATCTTCGTCGACAATTAAATGGTCGCCTTGTACAGTTCGTAATGCATTTATTACAGGCTCTTCGTAAAACTGAAAAGTAACTGACTGTCGACCAGGAAGATATGGAAACAGCAAATGGTCTAATTGGTGGATTGCACCGCTGCGGGTTACAATATTACTTTTATCTAAATTTACCTGAAGGTAGTTTATGACCGTTGTATCGCCATTATTAATAATTGTATTAAATACTTTTGTTCCGGTATTCAGTTTTATAATATCATTTAAATCTACAGCAACCGGAAAGTCGCCGTAGGTATTATAAACTCCGGAAATAAGCTCATCAAGAAAAACACTTTTTTCTAAAATATGGTAACGCGCATATTTATTGACAAGATTGGTCGGACTTGTAAAATCCTCCATCATGTTAGCCGAAGGATTAATGGAAAGCACCAATTGCTCAAAAGTTGCTATATTGTTCGCAGCATACAACGAATTTGACTCGGCAAAAATGGTATGTTCGTTGTAAGCCTGACGGCCAAGCTCATCCACTTCAAAAGCATTCAGCGTGTCGGCTAAACCACATTTTGTTAATAACTCGCTAAAAATACTGAATTCGGAGGCTTTTTGCAACCACTGATACGAAGTGAACACTACAGGAGTTAACATTTTGTCGATGGTATGAATGGTTCCGTTTGCCAGATTAATATCACGGTTCACAACCTTCGATTCGCCATTTACAGAGTATGTTATCGTATTATTTTCCTCCTTAAAGTATATGGTAAGATAATAATTCGAAATTGTTTTATTTGCTAATGCCCCGTTCGGGAATTCATTCGAAAGTATTCTTCCGTTTACAAGGTGGTATTTCACTATTTCGGAACAGTAAGCAGCATCTTTTAGTAAGTCATCGATTGTGCTGTAATTTTCATTCTGGTCGATAAATTTTGTTACCGCATCGTTTGTGGGCAAAAACAAGGTATAATCAATACCTCCGTTGCTATTATAAGCACTGAGCGCATCTTTCATCTTACCTGCATTCACAATCTTATCAAAAGATGAGAAATCAGGATTTGCCTCCACATATTGCATTAAGTTAGTATAGCTATCGCCGGTAAACAGCACATCCAGTTCATCCTTGGGAGTACACGACAAAAGGCTTGTCAGCATTACCAAAAGGGCATACAATATGTTTTTATTTACGCTTCTGTTATTTGCTTTCATCATAATATGAGTTTTGCATTAAGTTTTTGTTTCTTTGAATTTCGTCGCTGTGAATGGGCATATACCAACCGTTTGGGTCGCTCAAGCGCGACTTCAACACTAATTTCTGGGTAGAAGGAACATTCTGAATCAGAATATCAATGAGGTTGCTTTTTCTACTGTATTCATTTCTGCGTCCCATTCTTATCAGGTCGAACCATCGTTTCCCTTCGAATGCCAATTCTTTGGCACGCTCGAGCAAAATGGCATCTTCGAAAGCCTGCGCATTCGAGAACTGTGTATAAAGCGCCATATTCGAACGATCGCGAACTAAGTTAAGATACTCCAACGCTTTGGCAAAGTCGGGAGATTCTTTTTGCGAATAAGCTTCTGCTTTCATCAAATACAAGTCGGCTAAGCGGTACACAATAAAGTTTGCACTGGTATTTGTGCTCGACGAACGTAATGTAGTTCTGTCAGCAACCGAACCTGCATATTTCCATATCTGAAAATTAGTTGATAAAGAACCATTACCTCTAATTAATTCGCCGGCTTCGGTAACTTCAACACTTAATATTGATTTGGCATAAGTGCTACCATAAAAATAAATAGCTGTTGAAGAGTAGGCCTTTGTCGAAAATGTATTGGCTTGTCCGAGTGACTGATTATAATACAATTCAAAAATATTTTCCAACGAAAATCCGGGATTAAAGTTCTGATACCATTCGGTGGAAGGAAGCAAAAAGTATTGGCCGCTATTTTCAACAGCATCAATGTATTGAATGCAATCGTCGTATTCAAAATTCCACAACGAGATATCAGCCAACAAGGCATTTACAGCACCTGCCGTAGCTCGCGATTTTGATTTTTCCACCGTAGGGTGCTCGGGCATTTTGTTCCGTATAGAAATAAGATCAACTTTCACATTGGCAAGTATTTCGGTGCCCGGCGTTAAAGCTGGGAAAAACTCACCTTCATCGTTTGTAGTAGGCTTTGTAATATAGGGCACATCTTGCCAGATACGTACTAAGTAAAAATAGCAAAGACTACGAATAAAGATGGCCTCCGAAATATATTGTTGTTTCAGATAATCCGAAAAAGTCGGGTCCTGTACTTTTGGTGTAAAATCTATCACGTGATTACAAATGTTAATAGTGGAATATAATTTATCCCATTTAGCATAAGTCTGGTTGGTTTCGATATTGGCCGACATTAAATTGCGTTCCGAAGAAGGTGTAATGGTTCCGTTAGCAGTAAGCATATCGCCTCGTAACTCACCGTGCACAAAAAGCTGGTAGTCTAATTCCGACAAAAGCTGATAGGCTCCTCCAAGTGTTGATAAAACCTCTTCTTTGTTTTTCCAGTACTCTTCGAGCACTAAACCATCGGTGGGTTTTTGATCTAAAAAACTCTCGCACGATGTCAACAAAAGCAATAACCCTGCTATCAGGATATTTTTGTTGACTAATTTATATGTTGATAGTTGACGCCTCATAAATAATTTAATTAGTATAGCTGATAAGATTTTAATAAAATTAGAAACCTACTGATAAGTTAAATGCTGTAACTATAGGCGATGGAACAGTACCTGTATCTTTACCAAACCACAATGCATCTTCTTTCTTTAACTGAACTTCGGGATCCTGTCCGGTGTAATTCGTAAAAGTTAATATCTTTCGGGCTTGTAATCCTACCGACAAATTTCGTACTTTTAGCATTTTCGAAAGTTTAGCCGGTAATGAATAGCTTAGCGAGATATTATTCAAACGCAAATAACTGGCATCTTCCACATAACGGTCGGAGCCCAAATTATTAGCCGGATGTGCCTGATAGGCTCTTGGAATCATATTGGGATAATCATCGCCCGACACCCGCCAGCGATTTAATACCGCTGTACTTTGATTGTCTTTGTTCGACATACTTTCGGCATTGAGTGCCACCTGATTTACAATTTTATAACCATATCGATAAACGAAACTAGTACTAAACTGGAAATTTTTATACGACACATTAAAGCCAAGTCCGCCGGCAAAATCAGGATTTGAATCGCCCAAATACACCACATCATTCAGGTCGATAGTGCCATCGTAGTTTACATCCTGATACTTAGCATCTCCGCCTTCAAATTGGTATGTTCCGTTGTAATTCATAGGTATTGGCGAGCCGTAAGGATCATATTTTACAGAACCATCGGCATTATGTGCTACTGCATCGGCTGTTGTAGGATAAACACCTAAATACCTGAATCCAAAGAACGAACCTACTGCCTTGCCTATTTCGGCCTTTACCGGATATTTACCATTCGAAATATCTAATTGTTCGTTTACTATGTTTGCAGGGAAACTTAAAAATTTATTTTCGTTAAAATAGATATTGTAATTAATACGTAGTGTAAATTCTTTTGTTTTAATAGCTGTAACATTAGCTGTAATTTCGAAACCACTATTCTGGATTTTACCATCATTATACTGTTTTAAAGTAGTAAAACCGGCAGAGCTGGGCAGTTTGTAATTTGGCCACAAGATATTTTCAGTAATTTTGTTATAATATTCTCCAATTAATTGCAAGCGATTATTGAAAAACGCTATATCCAAACCTGCATTAAAGGTTCCGGAAGTTTCCCATTGCAATTTTTGAAGCTGTGCCTGCGTTGGAATAATGCTTTGAATATCCATGTACGCTCCTTTTCCGGTTGATGCATAAAGTGCATGTCTGTCGTAAGCTCTTACATCCGAATTTCCCGAAAGACCGTAGCTGAAACGTATTTTACTGTCGTCCAAAAATTTAAACTTCTTTAGGAAAGGTTCATCCGAAAAACGCCAGGCATACGACACACTCGGGAAAGTGCCCCAACGTGAGCTGGTACCAAAACGAGAACTAGCATCTGTTCGTATATTGAACTGAAATATATGACGATCAATAAATTTATAATGTACATTAGCTAATATACCAATCGTATTCAAAATAGCAGAACCGGAGTTTAGACTTTCGCGCATCGGACTGGCAGCAGGGTCGGTTATAAAGGTACTCGGACTATTTCCGGTGGATGTCAAAATAAACTCATCCTGATCCTGATCGATGGATAACATGGCTATACCACTCAACGAATGTCTTTTGGTGTTGATAGGTTTAAAGTTTAATAAAGTTTCGGAATTAATTAAAGTTCCTGTCGTATTATTCTCCGTGGAAGAGTTATTATTTAAGTCTAACCATTTTGCTCCAATGGCTGTATAAGGCAAAAACTCCATTCGTTTCGAATTTTGAAACTGGAAAGATACTACCTGTTTCACCGAAATCCATTTATTTAAATCGTACATTAAGGTAAAGTTAGTCTGGAAATCTCTGTTTACCTGATCGTTATTGCTTAATGCTACCACTGCACTAGGGTTAAAATAGGTTACGCCATTGCCCTGATAGTTTTCTAAGGGTGTAAAAAATTCATTCGTTTTTTCGCCATCAGGTGTGTATTTGTAAATGGACATGTTTGGCGATTTACGATAAGCCATCGAACGGACACCATTGCCTCCCCAGTTATCATCTTTTTTAATATTTACATAACTTATCTGCGTGTTTAACCTTAATTTGTTTGAAATTTTGTAGCCTAAGTTGATACGCGATGTGATACGTTCGTTGGCGGTATTCTTAACTGTACCAATGTTATTTTGATAATTTATCGACGTATAATAGGTTGTTTTATCACCACCACCCGAAATAGTAAAACCAAAATCATCAATTTGTCCCAATTGTGTAATATCACCCACCCAGTCAGTATTTTGAGCGTAATTGTAATAATCATCAAATTCAATGTCGTTTGATATTTCGCGCGGCATATCAATAACGCCATAGCGGTTATGATACATTTCCTGCTGCAACATCACATATTCATCACCGTTTAGCATTGGTATTCGGGGCGATTCGAACGAAAGTGATTTTTTGTAAGAAACATCAAATTTTGTTTTACCTTTATTCCCTTTTCGGGTTTCAATTTCGATAACACCGTTTGCACCGCGTGTTCCATAAAGTGCCGTTTCGGCAGCATCTTTTAAAACGCGTACTGCTTTAATATCTTCGGGCGCAATGCTCAACAACATACCAATATCTTCCTGGTCGGCAGAGCCAAAATCGAGACTCGAAGCATTTACACGTTGAATAGCAATGCTTGCACCACTTCCGGGGCTACCACCACCAACAATATCGAGACCGGCAACCTGCCCTTGCAATGCTTCGTCGACCGATGATACCGTATTTCCTTTAACATTTTCCATGGTAATAAGTGTCGACGAACCGGTCAAATCCCGTTTGTTCACACCTGTCATTGAAGTACCTATGGCTGCTGCTTCCACCACAAAATCTTTCATCATAATAGCATCAGACTCAAGCTTCACATTAATGTTAGCTCTGCCATTTACTTTTTCGGTAATAGTTTTATAACCAACGTAGCTGCACTGAATAGTGGCTTTAGGCGACGAAACCTGCAGCGAATAATCACCATCTATATTTGTAATTGTACCCTGTACAATACGTTCGTTGGCATCAATTTCAACAACTGTTGCACCAATAATACCACCCAAATCATCGGTTATCTTACCGCGTACAATATGTTTCTGCGCATTTAGAAAGGCAGCAAAAGACAGCAGGCACACTATCAAAATTTTATGTTTCATCTGTTTATAATTGTTCTTTTTTGTCAGATGGAACTCGCACATAAACATCTCTTTGTTTGTCAAAGTTTATTTGTCGTGCTCGTTTCATGTATTTCATTTCAATAAATTTTGTTGCATTGCAACCCTTAATAAGGCATGATTACTGAATTAATATTGTGTACTACGGCATTTGTATTAAATTCGTCTTTGCCGATATTTTTAAACTAGTATACAATACGGCTTTATTTTTATCCAAAATAACCAAATTGTCGAGTTGGGGACTAAGATTTATAAAACTATCATTCAGTGTCCGGTAAGCTCCTGCAGGTTGCCTTCCATCTGTAAAAATAAACTTCCCTTTTACTATATGAAAACTAAGCAGCGTTTTCAGGTCGGTTAGCGATAGCTTATCAGCTTGAATACCATTTAGAGCAGCATCAGAGGGAACGAAAATGGTATATTGTTCAGTAGGACTCATAAAAGTCAATTGCTCATTTACTTTGTCGGCAAGTCCTGCTTTACTCAGCAAATCTAAGAATTTTGTATTTCGTAAAAATCCATAAGTAGTATTAGTGGAAAATCTCAACCAACTATTACATTTATAAACCTGTCCGTTTGTAATCGGAAAATTTGTTATTTTTGAAAATACATTGGTTGTAACTTTACTGCTATTAAATCCAAATTCCGAAGGAGCACCTCCCGTAATTGTATCGTGCTGAATAACCAAATGCCTTCCATCAAGTGTTTCTACAAATTCTTTTTTTGCAACTCCCAAAACTGGTTGTATACCAATATGACCATACAATCTGCGCGTCAGAATGCTTTTATAATCGCTACTTAACATGTTGACCATAAGGCTTTCCAAATGATTATAAGCTGTAATCTGTGTTGTGCCATCGGGCTGCTCGGATACAAATAACGACGAGTCATTTGCCAACGAAGTGTTATCTATTAAAAATAAGGTGCCTTAAATGAAGGATCTAAAAACAGAGGAGCCGATACACAGGAGAAGTATTTGGGTACAATTGCTTTTTTTAATCCTAAAAAAGTAGCGTTACTTCCATATTGAGCACGCTCAATTTCAAAATCATTTTTAGTGATAAAATCACCGGCACTATTGTAAAAACCATTATTAATATCTTTCAGGTAAATAGCTTCGTTAGCAATATGTGTATTCACAAACAACCGTTGTATGTTTTTAGGTACAGAATTCCAATTACTACCCCACGATTTGAGATATTCATTAAAAAATGCAGTCATTGCAGCATCGGTCGGCGCCAGCAATCCGTTATGTCGCTCTACCGAATACGTACTGCTCACAACCAATTCGTCGTGTATGTTAATTGGGAATGTACTGGAATAATTTAGATTATATAAATCTGGCACCTGCATACCCTCAGAGGCTCCTTGCTGTGCCAATGTGGCTGCACTGTTGAACTGAAAAACAGATTTGTTGTGTATGAGTTGTAAGAAAGTACCATAACTACCACTTTCTAATAGCTGTTCAGCATTTTTGAGCGGTTCTACCACTTTATCAATTAAATATACAAATCCGTTTTCGGCAAAAATTTCATTGCCAATTATCTGCGAATTAGCATAATATACTTGTCCGCTTGTATATGGTCTCTCGAAATAAAAGCTGTAGTCGGCAGCATTTAAGCCTTTAGCAGACATAAAACCATCAAAAAACAAAGGTACGTACTTTGGCGAACTTGAATATACGGTACGATCTACAGTGCCGGCAGTATTTTCGGGAACAATAATATCATAAGGCGCAGTGCCCGACAAAAAACGCTGAACTTTGTATGTTCTGTTCGATTCACGCAATAAAGTTCTTCGCTTAAAAGCAGTGGGTTTATTGTTCGAAATGTCCGAGAGGTTAATCCAGCCACGCGAAGAAAGATTCTGTAATTGATCTTTGCTCCAAGGCATAGGTAAAATATGGTATTTTACAATTGTTTGCTTTACTGTGGAGTCAATATTGGCAGGATCGAAAGTGCCGTATTTTTCAGTTAAATAAATTTTCATAACACTGTCCGAAGGTACAAAAACGGCATAAGTGCCTGTTTTATCCAACACTTTATCGTAGCCAGTATCTATCATGAATTGCGAAAAAATGGACATATTCTTCTGACTTGCAATCAGCGTGAAGATTTTACCTTGTAGTCTTTCGGGACGTTGATATTTTTCAATATTTTCAAATCTATCCGTACACGAAACGCAAAATAAGACAACTGATAATCCCAATAATATGGAAGTCAGTGCGGTTTTCTTTTTTTGATTTTTGATTAACATAACTAATTAAAAAAATTAAATAATATGTTTTATTCTGACCCCCAACCCCCAAAGGGGGCTAAGACAAATTCTCCAAAAAAGATATGAGAAATTAAAGATACTGCGTCTTAAATCCTCCGCCGGCTGGCGGATTGGGGGGTCACATGACAAATAATTTAAGAAACATATCAAAAATAAACTCTAATTACATACTTGTTTTTTCAGAAAATAATACCTGTTAAAAAATGACAGAGGTCAGAGCATTTATTTTGATCTGACCTCTGATTATTTAAACAATGAGAAGTCTTAGAACTGAATTTTATTTCTTAAGAAACTTATCGACTACAGTTTTACCCTCCTTATCTTTCATTTCGATAAGATAAATACCGTTGGTTAAATCGCTTACGTTAAGCTTGTTTCCATATACAGTTCCCGTAGAGATAACATTCATACCTGTTAGTGTGTATACTTTTACTGAAACTAAATCAATTCCAGAGATATTAAGTATGTTCGAAACCGGATTAGGGAATATTTCCACTGCTGAAACTGGATTTACCGTATTTCTGATGAAGCCACTGTAAACATCTTCGGCTAATTTATAAATTACCTTTGTCGTTCCATCGGCAGCTGTAACTTCTATTACATCATCAATATTTACATAGCCCATTGACCGTTCAAAACCAGCTTTATCCAAAACTTTAATGGTTGCTCCCTTGTTGGCATAAACCAATGTGAGTAAACTTGCACTGGTAATACTAAATGGTGTATTCACAATCAATTTCTTTTGTTGGTCAATTTCCAGAATCGACGACATAAGGATAGCTTCGTTGCTGGCAAGTGCGAAGTCGAAAGTGTAAGTTGCTTTGTCATTATTTTCGGCTACAACTTCCAGTTGTGTACTTTGAACGATTGCAATGCTCCCGAAGCGTTGTAAACATACAATAGTGATTTCGGACTTACTTCGAGTTTGTCAACGGCATCTTTAAGTGTCATGGTTGGGCTTACTCCGGTTACTTTATTTCCAGTAACGGTTAAACCTGAACTTGCTTTTGCCATCAAAGAGGTGTTGTTGTCCAATGGTGCATTAACTAATTTGTAAGTTGTTAAACTTACACCATTACCCGAGGTTACTACCAATAGATCATTTTCGGCTAAAGCTTCGCTTTCGGTAAGCACCGTTGCACCCCGTTTGAATACAAAGGTTTGCGTTGCATCTGCTTTATCCAATACCAAGGCAATAGATGTAGGTGAATAACCGCTTATACTACCGGTAATTGTCAGATTATCGCCCTCATATCCTGTTGATACAATCAGCTTCACCG
>JAIFKX010000171.1 GCA_020049335.1 Paludibacter sp.
GTGATGGAAACTGGATTAATGCCGGCTATTTTATTTGTCAGCCCGAAGTATTCGATTACATTACAGGTGGCGACAGTACTTTTTTTGAACGTGAGCCGCTCGAAAACATTGCCAAAGAAGGTAAAATGGGTGCTTTTAAACACCGCGGATTCTGGAAACCCATGGATACCATGCGCGATAATACGGAACTGAACGAGATGTGGGATAAAGGCGAGGCGCCGTGGAAAGTGTGGTGAGAAGATGCGAATTTTACGAATTAAGACGAATTGAACGAATTTACAATTTACTCATTTACTATTTACAATTTAAATGCAATCATTATTCAGTTTTTATAAAGGTAAAAAAGTACTAATTACAGGTCATACAGGCTTTAAGGGCTCTTGGTTGGCTATTTGGCTTCAATCTATGGGTGCGGAAGTGGTAGGCTTGGCGCTCGATCCTTTTAGCCCGAACGATAATTATGTGCTTTCGGGTATAGGTGCTAAACTGAAAGCGGACATTCGTGGCGATATTCGCGATGGTCAATTGCTCAAAGATATTTTTGCGATTTATAAACCCGAAATTGTATTTCATCTGGCTGCTCAACCGCTTGTTCGTTTGTCGTACGACATACCTGTGGAAACATATCAGGTAAATGTAATGGGCACTATTCATGTGCTCGAAGCTATACGTGCTACTCCCAGTGTAAAAGTGGGTGTAATGATAACAACTGATAAATGCTACGAAAACAGGGAACAAATATGGGGCTACCGCGAAAATGAAGCTATGGGTGGTTACGACCCCTATTCCTCATCGAAGGGTGCAGCCGAAATTGCCATTGCTTCGTGGCGACGATCTTTTTTCAACCCGGAGCAATATGCCACTCATGGCAAATCAATTGCGAGCGTACGTGCCGGCAACGTAATTGGTGGTGGCGACTGGGCGTTGGACCGCATTATTCCCGATTGCATACGAGCGCTCGAAGCCGACAAAACCATCGATATTCGTAGTCCTAAAGCTATCCGCCCTTGGGAACATGTACTCGAGCCGCTGGGCGGTTATTTGCTATTGGCTCAGAAAATGTGGAACGAACCTACTAACTACTGCGAAGGATGGAATTTTGGACCCAAACCCGATTCTATTGCCACCGTGTGGGATGTGGCTACATTGGTAGTGGAAAATTATTACACTGCCCCCCGCTCTAAAGGGAGCCAAGAGCCCCCCGCCCTAAAGGGAGCTAAGATAAAAGATACTAATCATTTATCATTAATCACTCAACACTACTTAAAAGATTTATCTGTTCCCCTTCAGGGGTCAGGGGTCTTGCACGAGGCCCAACTACTTATGCTCGACATTTCGAAAGCAAAGTATAAATTAGGCTGGCAACCACGCTTAAATATTAATCAGACAGTGGAATTAACGGTTGATTGGTACAAACGCTACAACACGGAGGATGTGTATAGCGTTTGTTTAGAGCATATTGAAAAATTTTCTTCCGATTTATAAAATGATTTTTGATATCTTTGTAATTTAGAAAAGACGACAGACGACAGACAACTGACGACGGACAAATGATTAGTGATTAGTGATTAGTGATAAAAATTGTCTCCGCAGGTTGTCGGACAGGCAGGTTTACCCGATAAATTTGAAATGACTTTTGGAAAAGTAGCGAAATGGCAATTGTTGCTACGTGCATGAAAAATTTGTATATTTGCTGAAAATTTTTAATTAAGATGTGGACGGAAGATATTATACAGATGGTTTGGAATAAAGCTACAAAAGTAGAGGGTTATAACGAAGCTAAATACCGTAAGGATGCTTGTGGTGCATGGATAGCCAGAGATAAATTCGCACAAATTCATAATTATGGGTGGGAAGTGGATCATATCTATCCACAAAACAAAGGTGGAGATGATAATACGCTAAATTTAAGAGCTTTGCATTATAAAAACAATAGAAGTAAAGCCGACGATTATCCAACTTATAAAGCAGCAATTACAGCAAATGGTACACAAAACATTGAAACCGAAAAAATACTTACTGTAAATGCCGAATTACAACAACGACTTAAAAATTTGTACGGTAAATAGAGTTTATAAATTTAACAGATGAATTTACAAAATATTGAAATAAAAAATTTGTTCCGGCGCTATAACTACAACATAGAGCTTACAAACGATAGTGGAATTAAAATTATTACCGGCCCTAATGGATACGGTAAATCAACTATTATCCGTTTGCTATCAAATTTTTACTCCGGAAATATCTATTATTTTTTTGAAGTTCCGTTTAATACCCTGACACTCACTTTTGCAAACGACAATGCAAAATCAACGATAGTGAGTATTGATAAAATTAACAGCGAGACCGAACTAACCGACACTGAAACAAACGAATCGAAGGAACTGAAAATTACGCTTTGCGAAAATGATTCTATTGTTTCAGATATAATTATTACCAAAGCACAACTCGATGCTCTATACCAAAAGCATGGTTATGAAAGCGATAGTAGTTCGTTTCAGGGTTTAAAAAGTAATCAATTGGTTTCGACCGACGTCAGACCGGACATATTGGATTTGATTTTTATCGACAGTATTGACTTACTAATGTTTATACGCGAATTAAATGTATTGCAAATTGAAGATCAACGCTTGTTTTATACCGACAATTCTATTGATAAACAACTTTTACAACACGGAGCCAATTTATTCAGGGTTAATAAAGATGCTATTGAATTAAAAAACAGAATATCTGCACTTAAAAACAAACTATCGGAACTTTTACAGATAAAAACAATTGAAGCAATAAGCGATTCGAAAGAGATAGCTTTAACCCAAAGCGAATACAACAGCCGAATTGAGTATATAAACCAGAATATCAAAGCATTGATAGCATGCGGAATAGCAACCGAAAGCCAGGTGTTAGATAATCGTATGCAGACCGACAATGCCAGAATGCTTACAAACATACTTATTGCTTATGAGCAGGTTGTTGGTACTATTTACAAACAAGCCGAAGAAATATTATTATTAATTAAGCTGATAGAACAGAGTGATTTCCCCGACAAAACATGCACGCTTAATACACTTACCGGCTATTGTTTTACCGATATTAATGGGGTTTATATACCTGCGGACTTGCTTTCGTCGGGCGAACAGCATAAGTTAGTAATGTATTTCCAATTAATTTTTAAAACCACAGAGTCGATGTTGGTATTAATTGATGAACCTGAACTTTCGTTTCATGTGCTATGGCAAACAACATTTATTGATGAAATGAAACAACTTGTGAGCCAAAAAAATCTGCAAATGATAATTGCCACACATTCGCCGCAAATTATTGATGGCAAATGGAGTTTAACTCAGGACCTGTACGAATCTGCTAATTCAACAATCGATGCCTAAAGCTTTATCCGAAGTCGTTCCTCAAAAACTGGTAGCATTACAAACTATACCACTTATCATTAACACTCCCAAAGGGAGCAAAATGACTTATGTGATAACCGAAAGTGAAACCGACCAACTTGTTTACTCCAAATTTGTGAATACCCGATACGCCCATGTATTTACATCGACGATGGTTGAAAAAAAACGGGCAGGAAGGATGTGAAAATGTCGAGCATATTGTTTTACAATTGAATGCAACTTTCCCAAACAAAGTTATTGGAATATGCGATAGAGATTATACTACTTTTTCGGATACATATACGCCTACATCAAATGTGTTTTTAACCGATGGGAGGGATATTGAAATGATGATGTTCGAATGTTCAATTGTACAAGACGAACTTCGTAAACTCGCCGATTTTGATATAACATACCGAAAATCAGTTGATTTTGCCCGACAAATAGGATACCTGCGAATTGCAAACGAACGCTTTAAGCTTGGCTTCAGTTTCAAAAAGAAACTAAAGTATAATATACTGCTGCACCCTAGAACCGGCGATGCAATACCGGCAGAACTTATTGCATTCGAACAGCAGTTTATTGCCGATGTTTATGGATATACTGCGCTACAGTTACAACAACATAAAACTGAATTAGCCACACAGGCCGATAAATTAATATGCCGGGGCCACGATGTGGTGGATATGTTAGCAAACTATTATCGAAATAAAGCAAACAAAAAAATGTTGGAGCAAATTTTAGCTGTTTATTATCATACCGATAGCTTTAGGACAACAACACTTTGTGCAGATTTAAACAGTTGGGCTGTTGTATATAACCCCAATTTATTAAATATTTAGAAATGTAAGAAAGTAGAAAGTAAATTAAGAAAAAACATGGTGATAATTCGTGTAATTAAGAGATTTTACCACCGCTCGGCTCTTCCGCTACCGTTGCACGGCATGTACCATTGGCTTGCCAAGAAAGCAACACAAAAGGAATACACAAAGTAACACGAGGTGAATGATTAATGATAAATATTTCTATTGTGCCTATGTGGTTTAAATAAATAGTAATTTGTAAATGAATAAATGGAAAATAGCTTAGTTTACATAATTGGTGGTAACGGATTTATTGGGAAAATTTTGAATAAAATTTCACTATCTTTGTGGGTGAAATTGTAAATGTAAGTAGTGGCGAAAGTGTAGCATTAAACTGTGCCGTAGCATAATTGGAAAAGCTGACGAATACGCAAATAAAATGAATAAAAATATACAACAATGATAAATTCTATTTTTACAAAAAACTTTGGACCACTCGAAATATTTGAATGGAATAAATTAGGTAAAATTAATTTAATACTCGGACCAAATAGCAGTGGAAAATCATTTTTGTTGAAGGCGCTTTATACTGCAATTCGTACATTGGAGGACTATAGGAGAGGTGATGACCAACGCTCTACAGCCGAAATACTTCAAAATAAACTGTATTGGACATTTCAGACAGATAAAATTGGTGATATAGTTACCAAAGGTGCTGCATTGCCTTTAGAATATAAAATGACAGTTGATGGTAATGAGTTTCGCTATGCTTACGGGCGCGATACAACGAAACAAATTTCGGAAATAGAAAATCATGTTAGTAACCGCGATGCCAATTCAGTGTTTTTACCTGCTAAAGAAGTACTTTCGATTTATCATAATATACTTAAATCGCGCGAGGTGGATAAGGTTTTTGGTTTCGACGACACATACCTCGATTTGGCTCGTGCTATAAGGCAAAGCCCCAAAAAAGGCAAAAATTTTGATGAATTTGCTCAATCGCGCCAAAAGTTAGAGGAAGTGATTGGAGGGAAAATTGAATTTGATGAACCTTCGGGCAGATGGATTTTTAAAAAAGGTAATCAGAAGTTTACGATAGGTAGCACTGCCGAAGGAATTAAAAAAATTGCAATTCTCGACACCTTACTTGGTAACAGATATATTGACGATAACTCGGTAGTTTTTATCGACGAGCCTGAGTCGGCTTTACATCCCAAAGCTATTGAAACATTAATGGATATTGTTCTATTACTTTCCGAAAGGGGAATACAGTTTTTTATGGCAAGCCACTCCTATTTTGTAGTGAAAAAGCTGTTTTTAATTGCACAACAAAATAGTATCTCGATTCCCGTAATCAGTTTCGATAACAATGCATGGAAAAGTGCAGACTTAAAGGATGGTATGCCGGATAATTCAATTATTCAGGCTTCTATCGATTTGTATATGGAGGAGGTTACAACGCAAATTGGATAGATATGCCGCAAGACAACTGACAACAGTCGACTGAGAAAGAAACAGATAGTGTCTAATGAAAATTTTGATTTTTGTTTATGATTACAATTGAAGAGTCGGGAATGAAGTTTGGACCATATACCGAAGATGATGTGTTTTGCATCGAAAAAAGCGAAGTTTTTTTGAAGTTGCAGCATCTTAAAACGGTGGAATTTATATTATTATCTAATAATAAAGAAATTTGGTTGGTTGAAGCTAAAACAAGTTCGCCAAATCCGGGTAATCATATTGATTTTTCGGAGTATATGTCAGAAATTGAACAGAAGTTCGACAACAGTTTATGTTTGTTTTTAGCGATTTTGCTTCAAAGATATCCTAATAATGAACTAAGCGAGAAATTAAAACATATTAATTTGACAAACATACAATTTAAATTTATTTTTGTTGTAAAAAATCACAAAACTGAGTGGTTAATGCCATTAAAGGACAGCTTGCAGCAAAAAATGACCCCTCTAACGGTTTCGCTAAACCTTGGACCAAACTGTTTGGTGGTGTTGAATGAGAACATAGCAAAACACAAAGGAATAATAGTATAGTAAACGATTAATGATTAGTGGTCCCGCCGAAGCGGGATGTCGGAATACTCCATTAGTGATTAATGATTAATGGTAAAACCTGTCCGTCCACTGATGGATGATTAATAATAAATGAAAAAAATAGCTACCCCCATACACGGACTTTATATACTTGATTCCACGCTGCGCTCTGAAAGACAAATGCCTTACGACGTCGTTCGGGAGAGTTTTCAGATTCCACGTTACACTCTGAATGATAATAATGCCGATTGGTTTAAGGAGAATGATTTGGAGTGAGACTTTTAAAATAATATCAATGCCACGTATAAAAATTTTCATAAGTAGCGTACAATCGGAGTTTGCAGAGGAACGTCAGTTTTTGTGTGATTATATCAGCACCGATGCATTGCTCGGAAAATTACCTGCTCAAGATACTACAGCTCAACGAGCTTATCTCGAAGAAGTTGAACAATCTGATATTTATTTGGGTATTTATGGTCAGCAGTATGGAAACGTTGGTTTAAATGTACTATCGGCCACCGAATTGGAATACAATCATGCCACAAAACACTTTAAGAATCGCCTTGTTTTTTTGACAAATCATACCGAACAGGAAAGAGATTCGCGCGAAACAGTATTTATTAAGCAGGTAGAACAGCGTGTAGTTCGAAAAATGTTCAATTCGATACTCGATCTTAAAACCTCTGTTTATGCGGCACTTATTCGCTATCTCGAAGAGAAAGAATATATCCGTATCTCGCCATTCGATGCTACGTTTAACCCTATTGCCACATTGGACGATTTGGACGAAGATAAAATTCGTGAATTTATTGCCATTGCCAGTCGGAAACGGTCATTTCCATTTGATAGAGAGTCGGATGTTCGATTAGTTTTAACGCATTTAAACCTGCTGAATGGTACCAGATTAACAAATGCTGCCATTTTACTATTTGGCAAAAGCCCACAACGTTTTTTTATAACTTCGGAGGTGCGATGTGCGCATTTTCATGGTTATGAGGTTACTAAGCCCATTCCATCGTATCAGGTTTACAAAGGTGATGTATTTCAGCTTGTAGCTCAGGCAGTTGATTTTGTATTGTCGAAAATTGACCTGTATGTAGGCGAAAGAGATAAAAGTGCTACGGTGGATGTGCAGTACGAATTACCGATACAGGCTGTAACCGAAGCCATTGTAAATGCTGTGGCTCACCGCGACTATACCAGCAATGCCAGCATACAAGTGATGTTGTTTAAAGATAGGCTGGAAATTTGCAATCCGGGGTCGTTACCTTACGGGCTGACAACTGCTAAATTATTGTTGCCCCACAATTCAATGCCTGCCAATCCTTTATTGGCTGAACCCATGTATTTGAGGGGAACTATTGAGCGCATGGGAACCGGAACAGGCGATATCGTAAAGCGTTGTGTGGAAATGGGATTACCCACGCCTGTATTTTTGCAAGAAGATGATTTTAGAGTGGTTCTTTATCGGGCTGTGTCAGAAACCGCACAAGAAACCGCACAAGAAACCGCACAAGAAACCGCACAAGAAACCGCACAAGAAACGCTACTAAATAATACTAAAATTATAGCGTTGCTAAACGGAATTGGCAAGAAACAATTATCGTTGAAAGAAATGCTGGTATTCATGCAGTTGAAACATGCCAAAAACTTTAAAATAGGCTATTTGACCCCTGCTATTCAGCAAGGTTATGTTGCGTTATTATATCCTGATAATCCTACGCATCGTAACCAACGGTATTACTTAACGGATAAAGGACTACAGGCTTTAAAATAATTGGGTTATTTTCCGAAAGATTTTTGTTATCTTTGCAATAAGAAAAAAACTTCAAAAACTGATAGTTATGATACATACTGTAAAAATAGATGATGCTACTGTTTATGGGAAGCATTTACTACAAAACATTAAGCCTTATACCAATAAAACTAAAAGTGGTGTTTTTATACAAAATCCAATTAGTGCAAGTGAAACACCAGAAGGTTATATGACTATCGAAGAGTTGCGAAAAGTGGCGATAGAAGATTCACGTAAATTTTGTCAGGAAATGGCAATATATATGTAAATAAAATTATTTCAAACCATACAACTCAGTAAATGAATTTTATCCCCACCCCCATACACGGACTTTATTGTTTTGAACCGACGTTCGAGCAGTTCACACCATTACGACATTGTAATGGGAGCTGTTGCTAACGACACCTTGTATCAGACCCTCACCTTGTACGAAACTGGTATTTTAACAAAACAAGAAACAATAGTTCGGTTGAAAGTGCATACCTTGTTCGACCAACTTTCTTTTCATAGCTTAGAAGTATTAAAACACGTGGCTTTTGAGAATGCTGTTGTTGTTTAAAACCTAATATTTTATCGCTAAATACATCTGATTAAAGGCAGATAAAGGCAGATAAAGTCAAATAAATACCAATAACGACAAAAAAACATGCTATAAAACATAAAAATGGTTGTTGTGTAGGATTCAAAGAATGCATATCTTTGCGTCAACATAAATGCTGTGTGCGAGATGAAAAAAGCTCCGCCGGCAGGTACGGAGCTTCAATCAAAAAAAAACGAAAGTTTAAATTAGCCCGTCTTCAAGAGATTCAGTTGCAACAGATGTGGTAGTCGGAGCAGCTGATTCTTTTTTTATAGCACTATTTAATCTTCGTGTGGACCTACTGCGTAGTTTTGAGCGATAGCTTGTAAACAACACACCGAGTTCGGTATCGAAAGGCCCAAAATCGAATGTCTTATTCGTTACCTTGGCCAGGTCAATGGCTTTTAGTAAGTCCGACATTGCTTTGTTGAGCGCTTTTCGCAACTGCATTTCCTTTACGGCACGCCTGCTTACTGAATACTCGCTTCGCAAGGCGTCGTTTTGGTCAATGCGGTTTTTCACCACCCCCAGTTCGGTTATAAATACATCTATACCCAATGCTTTTGCAGCATTACTTATCTCCTCGGTTTTGTTCGCGGCATCCAGAAAATTCCTGGTCTTGTCGTTGAACTTTTCGCGGGTCGATTTGTAATTTTTGGTCAGGTATTGCTTAGCTAAAGGACTGAGAAGTAATAAAGGAGCCTTATAGGCTTCTAACTTACTTCGCTCCACCGCTTTTAGTTGCGTTACTATCGCCATGCTTAATTCATTCGCGCGCCTTATATCGTTTTGAATATCGGGCGTTAGCGGATGCGCTATACGTGGCGTGGTTAATAAACTAAGTTGCGGCTCAAGAGCCTTTAACAAATCGTAAAAGGGTTTTACACCCATTACTTGCGGGTCATGTTTTGCAACAATCGCCAAAAAAGAAACTGCCAGCTCCGAAGCCTCGGCTCCAGGGTGCTGAAAAAAGGAAATTGAATTCATTTTTTTGAGAGTAATATAATTTTAAAAAATTAATATAAATCTCTACAAACATGATTGCTTTCGCTTTTTGTTTACCTGTAATGGTTTACCCTGCCGGTGTCTTTTTCAGAAAGTAAGTAAGTGAGAAAGTAAGTAGGTAAGAAAATAAGAAAGGTATTAATAACTAATTTCATAATTTCTATTTTCTAATTTCTATTTACTAATTTCCAAAAGAAGACACGTAAAAAATCAACAAAATAAATTTTCACAAAAACTACACGCTTGTAGCTTGTTCCACCTGCTATCACTAACAAAGTGGTCAACAAATATACTGCAACTTTTCTGCATATACAACTTTTTAGAATATTTTTTTTTGAACACTTTTCGATTTTATTTTTTTTAAATGTTTCCCGGAAATGATTTTTTTTACCCAAAAATACCCGGCTGCTTTTTAACTCTAAAACCACGGCAATTGCTATTTTATTTATTATCAGTTATATATATTTAATATTTTGAATAAAGTTTATAAAAGTTTTTTTACAATGCTAAAACTTATCTATAATATTAATATAGTAAACAGTGCAAAATTTTGCACTATTACGCCCTTAAAATTAAATATAATTAACATAATTGATTATCCTGATACAACGAAATCAGACTAAATATTGTGCATTTTGATTGTTTGTACGACGTACGAAATACGAATCACACATCAGTTTGGTTGGTCGGACAGTGTGCGAAATACGAATCGCACATCAGTTTGGTTGTTTGCACGGCGTGCGAAATACGAATCACACATCAGTTTGGTACTTTGCACCACGTACGAAATACGAATCGCACATCAGTTTGGTTGTTTGCACGGCGTACGAACTATGGATTAGCACAGATAATAAAGCAAGTGAGCGTGCGACTCAAAGTCGCGCCCTCACTAAAATACACACCCGTAACGATGCCACTTTGAAGATAAATTGTAGTGCTGCGAACCCAATAACGTCTTTATCCACAGATGGTTTGTCCACAGTTGGAAGCGAAGCGAACATCCCGCTAGAAACGGGGTGGAAGCGAAGCGGACATCCCGTAATAAACGGGATTGCACAGATTTGCATTGGGTTAAAACCACAACGCAATAGAAATCGGTCGTGGCGATGCCACTTTGAAGATAAATTGTAGTGCTGCGAACCCAATAACGCACAAAGTGCTAATAACACCTTTAGGTAAATAACGCCTTTAGCAGCGAATGGAAGCGTAGCGAACATCCCGC
>JAIFKX010000136.1 GCA_020049335.1 Paludibacter sp.
TTCACTCCACCTTCGCGTTCTGTAATTTGTTTTCTGTCCGAACCATCGCTCTTCATTATCCAAAGCTGCATCGTTCCGCTTTCCGACGACAAAAAAGCAATATGCTCATTATCGTTCATCCATTTTGCCGACGCTTCGCGCACAGCTGTTTCGGTAATTTGCTTTTTATCTGTTCCATCCGCATTCATCACAAACAGTTCCGAATTGCCTTTATCCTCAGGAATAGAATAATACGAAACGGAATAGAGCACCCGTTTCCCATTGGGCGAAACCTGTAAACCACCCACTCGTCCGAAAGCCCACAGCACTTCGGGATTCATTCGTCCGTTTTTAATTTCGGGATTTTGTTTGCCAATTATCGGGCTGTTGTCTTTTGTTGCACACGAAGCAGCCATCAAAGCCATTGCCATAAGAGTTGTTTTTAGTAAATACTGCATATTTTCTGAATATTTATTTTGAGCGGCAAATATAGGTTTTTTTGCGATTGAAGCCAAATAATTACGAGAATTTTAATTTGGTTTTCGTTTAATGCATCCAGCTAACAAACTTTCAATACTTTTCCGCTTCCAGCGTATAATTCTATTAAAAACTGTATAAGTGTTTGTAGATTCTAAATAAAATACTAATTTTGGTGGCTTGTATAAGGCATTTCGAACCGTTGCCAGAATGTGGTTGATAATTGCGATGTAGTTTGGGCAACGGCTTTTGTTCACAGGAAACCTTGTCATTCCAACTAACGGGAGGAATATAAAAAGGAATTCAACGACAGAATAAAAAAGTAAATTATAATTAACAAACTTAATTTTATGGGAATATCAATTCATTATTCAGGCAGAATTGCCAACAAGCAAAAATTACCACAACTTATTGAAGAAGTACATGAAATTGCTACTGTACATGGTTGGAAGTCGCATATTTATGAAAATGAATTTCCTGCATCTACTGAGGGCGTCGCTCAAAGTGACACCCTCAATAACTCAGAGCACGATGGATTACTTTATGGAATTGACTTTTCGCCCGAAGGTAGTGAACCTGTTTCTATTTGTTTTTTGAGCAATGGAAGAATGTGTACTATCATGCAATTGGCATGTTGGGGCGATTTCAAAACCGAAAGTGTAATTGCAATTCAATCAGAAGAATTAGATGCGGAAGGTAACTGGATAAGTTCAACCGATAGTTTGAAGTTGGATGATACTGAATATAATCGGTTGCTTTATATGTGTTCAACCAAAACACAATATGCCGGACATGATGCTCACGAATTAATAATTGGTGTATTGCGCTATATTTCAAAAACCTATCTCGAAGATTTTAAATTGATCGACGAAGCTGAGTTTTGGGAAACTGGAAACAAACGAATCCTTATGGATAATTTTACCCGTAACGGTTTGTTAATTAAAAGTTTTAGCAAAAAACTTCAATCAACTGAGAGAATGCCCGAAGAAGATTTGGATAGTTTTATTCGCCGCATTGTACGGGGACTGAAAAAAGAAGAATAATAAATAGAAATAACCATGTTTGACGACGACGAGTACGAAAGCACTAGCCAAAAAGTGGATAAAATGTCGATTTAGCAAAATGGCTGCGAAATAGTGGAATTAGTGCGCAATATTGCCGATTTGATTGATTACGAAAATAGCAAATTGGGTTTTATAAAGTGCTTTTGAGTGAATAGATAATGGCAATACATTCGGCTGTTTCGTGATTTTTGCGGAAGAGGTAGTTTTACGCCCAATGCTAATGGTCTGACTTTCATCTTTGAAGTATTTACATAGAAGCATAAGGCAGTCGTAATTTATAGGATGATGTTTGCTGGGATATTATTAATTCAACATCTATTAAGTCCGATTTTTTTTGTAATTTTGCACGTTTAATAATTCACACAATATTATGAACAAAATAATTCGCAAGGTTCATTTTTCGGAAAATGTAATTATGTTCGAAGTGGAGGCGCCGCTGATTGCTAAATCGCGCAAAGCCGGACATTTTGTAATGGTAAAAGTAGGCGAAAAAGGCGAACGCATTCCGCTTACCATTGCCGGAGCTGATTTGCAAAAGGGTACTATTACGCTCGTTATTCAACGAATGGGCGTGTCGTCGACCAAACTATGTAACCTCAACGAGGGTGATTTTATTACCGATATGGTAGGACCGCTTGGAAAAGCAACGCATATCGAGAATTTCGGAACGGTAGTTTGCGCTTGTGGTGGTGTGGGAACAGCGCCGATGTTGCCTATTGTGGATGCATTGAAAAAAGCCGGCAATAAAGTAATTACGGTATTGGCTGCTCGTACAAAGGATTTAATTATTCTCGAAGAGCAAATGCAAGAACTTTCCGACGAAGTTATTGTAATGACCGACGATGGTTCGTATGGCGTAAAAGGATTGGTAACCAATGGAGTAGAGTCGGTAATCAACCGCGAAAAAGTGGATTTGTGTGTTACCATTGGTCCGGCTATTATGATGAAATTTGTGAGTTTACTCACCAAAAAATATGAAGTACCAACGCTTGCTTCGCTCAATACCATAATGGTGGACGGAACCGGAATGTGTGGTGCATGTCGGGTAACTGTTGGTGGAAAAACCAAATTTGTTTGTGTTGATGGACCCGAATTTGATGCTCATCAAGTTGATTTCGACGAAATGCTGATGCGTCTTGGTGGTTACAAAGATATGGAGCGCGAAGATATGGAGAAAATGAAATGCGCTTCTGAAAACTTAGAAGTTAGAAATTAGAAGTTAGAAGTCAGAAATTAGAAGTTAGAAATTAGAAGTTAGAAAATTGAATACGTGAAATTTTCTGACAAATATAATGATTGACATGAACATCACCGAACAAAGATCACAACCTTGGCGCGTAGAGTTACGCAACTCGATAAAAGCAAAAGACCGTACCAATTTCCCTCGTGTACAAATGCCGGCGCAAGACCCTAAAGTGCGCTGCACCAACAATTTGGAGGTGAATAATGGCTTGACGCCCGAAATGGCCATGGAGGAAGCAAAACGCTGTCTCGATTGCGCCAACCCAACTTGTATGGAGGGTTGCCCGGTGGGTATTTACATTCCAACATTTATAAAACACATCGAAAAAGGAGAATTTCTCGAAGCGGCCCGAACGCTGAAAGAAACATCGGCCTTACCTGCCGTGTGTGGACGAGTTTGTCCGCAGGAAAAACAGTGCGAAGCGCGTTGTGTTCACTTAAAAATGAATAAAGAATCGGTGGCAATTGGTCATTTAGAGCGTTTTGCAGCCGATTACGAACGCGAAAGCGGCAATATTTCTATTCCGGTAATTGCAGAACCCAACGGCATGAAAATAGCTGTAGTTGGTTCAGGCCCTGCCGGATTGTCGTTTGCCGGCGATATGGCTAAATTTGGCTACGATGTTACGGTTTTCGAGGCTTTGCACGAAATTGGTGGTGTGCTTAAATATGGTATTCCCGAATTTCGTTTGCCCAATTCATTTGTGGATGTGGAAATAGATAATCTGCGTGCAATTGGTGTAAAATTCGTAACTAACTGTATTATAGGTCGTACCATAACAATTGAGGAGTTGCAAGCCGATGGATACAAAGGTGTTTTCGTGGGCAGTGGTGCCGGATTACCTCGCTTTATGAATATCAAAGGCGAGAATTTGGTAGGAGTAATGTCGAGCAACGAATACCTGACGCGTGTAAACCTGATGGATGCTGCCAATTCGGCTTCGGATACGCCTGTATTTTTGGGCAAAAAAGTATTAGTTGTGGGTGGTGGAAATACAGCGATGGACTCCGTGCGTACTGCCAAACGATTAGGTGCCGACCGTGCTATTATTGCATATCGTCGTTCGGAAGAAGAAATGCCCGCTCGTCTCGAAGAAGTGCATCATGCTAAAGAAGAGGGAATTGAATTTATGACATTGCGTAATCCGATTGAATTTATTGGTAACGAACAAGGTCGTGTAACGCAGGTTATTTTGCAAGTGATGGAGTTGGGACAACCAGATGCTTCGGGTCGTCGCTCTCCAGTTGAAGTGCCCGGCAAAACCGAAACTATTGAAATTGATGAGGCGATTGTAAGTGTAGGCGTTTCGCCAAATCCGCTTATTCCGCAGTCGGTTATGGGATTGGAAATTACCAAATGGGGTACCATTGTGGTGGATAACGACACGATGCAAAGTGCTGTGCCTATTGTGTTTGCCGGTGGTGATATTGTTCGTGGTGGCGCAACGGTTATTTTGGCCATGGGCGATGGTCGCAAAGCGGCTGCTGCAATGGATAAATGGATTAAAGATAGTTTATAGTTTGCAGTTTATAGTTGTTAAAATTTATTTATTTTTAATATGCTTTTACGTTGCAGGCTGTAAAGTCCCTCTCCTCAAGGAGAGGGATTTAGGGTGAGGTAGATTCTTGAGAATTTAATTATTCGACCTCACCCCTAACCCCTCTCCAAAGGGAGAGGGGAACAAGATACTGCAAACATAAAGTTTTGTGCATTTAAATAATATACTCATATTCAAATTATTATATATGCTAAAGTTGAATTATTTATATTTAGAAATTGAAAAAATTGAAAATTAATATATTAGTTTTTTTTCTTCTTGTATTTCAATGCGTTGCGTTGGGTCAAGCTACTGTTGAACCGCCTCGTTTGGTGGTGGGAATAATGGTGGATGGTTTGCAGCAAAAGCATTTGGATATGCTTTGGAGCTATTTCGACCCAGCTGGTTTTAAGAAAATAGTAGGAGAGGGGGCTCGTTGCCGAAATGTAAACTACAATATTGTATCTGGTGGTAATGTATCGGATATTGCAACTGCCATGACGGGTAGTGTGCCTTATTATCACGGCATTACAGGAAATAATTTTTATTACCGAACAAACGATAAAGTGCGCCCTTACATTTACGATGACCAAGAAATTGGCATTGGTACTACCGAAATGTATTCTGCCTATAATTTACTTTCGAGTACTATTGTCGACGAATTAATGATGACTTATCCCGGACGAGCTAAAAGTTATGCAGTGGCCATAAACCCCGGCGAAGCAATAATGTTGGGTGGTCATACTGCCAAAAGTGTGGCATGGATGGATGATATAAAACATAAATGGATTACGACTGGCTATTACAAAGATGGTTTATGTAAATCGGCTGATAATATGAATGTTAGTGGAACATTCAAAACCATTTCGTCGCGTGACTGGCGACCAATGTATGACATAAATACCTATTTGTCAGCAACTAAAGATTCAAAAAAAACTGATTTTAATATACGGCCTACTGATCTAAAAAATAAAAATTCCAATGTCACATGGCTTAAAAATACGCCTTCGGCCAATTCGTTAGTTGCCGATTTGGGAATTCGTATTTTAAACGATGAAAAATTAGGACAAGATAATATCACCGATATGCTGATGCTTCAGTTTACGGTTCGCACACCCAACGAAAAAGTATTTTCGCTTCAATCGGTTGAAAAGGAAGATATGTATCTGCGTTTAGATAAAGAAATTCAAAATTTACTACAAAAAATTGATGTTAAAGTTGGTTTGGATAAAACGTTGGTATTTTTGTTTGCAAACCAAACTGACATTCATTCGCCCAAGGAATTAGGCGAAAATAGCATTCCAGCAGGCTATTTCAGTGCCAACCGCTCGATGGCGCTTCTTAATACCTATTTAATGGCTATGTATGGTCAGGAGAAATGGGTAATAGGTTATTACGGAAAAAATATCTATCTCAATAAGCAAAAAATTGAAGAGAAAAAAATTAATTTTTCTGATTTTCAGAAGGTTGTAGCTGGTTTTATGCCCGAGTTCGAAGGAATTCAGGCAGCCTATCCTGCTCAAGAAGTGTTGGCAATGGGTGGCGACTCGAATTCTGAAATTGCCCGACTGCGTAACTCAACTCACAAAAACAGCATGGGCGATGTGATTATTACATTGATGCCTGGTTGGTTGGAATTGGACAGCGATTTTCGTCCGGTGGGCGAATCCAATGCCATTACATCGTACATGCCACTTGTTTTCTATGGTTGGAAAATTAAACCATCTGTTATTAATACTGCTTATCAGGTAATTGACATTGCACCAACACTTTCGCGTATGTTGAATATACCATTTCCAAATGCAGCTTTAGGTAAACCTATAAAAGAAATTTTTGAATAAATGAGCTTAATATGTTGATCCCAACCCCCAATTGGGGTCAAAAAATAAATATAAAAAAAGAAAATAAATAGACATTTCAATATATATAGTTGCTAATATGTATAATTTTGATGAGATAATTGACCGTAAAGGTACAAATGCGGTGAAAGTAGAGCGTTGTAAAGCGCTTTTTGGAACCGAAGATTTACTTCCTCTTTGGGTAGCCGATATGGATTTTCGCACGCCCGATTTTATTTTGAATGCTATTCAAAAGCGGTTGGAGCATCCGATTCTGGGCTACTCCATGACGCCAAAAGAGTTTTATCCACTTATGCAAAAGTGGATTACCGACCATCACCATTGGCCTGTAAAGCGGGAATGGATAGGCTTTCTGCCCGGAATTGTTCCCGGCTTATCGTTTGCAGTTCAATGTTTTACTTCACCGGGCGACGAAATAATTGTGCAATCGCCTGTTTATTATCCGTTTTTTAATGTGATAAAAAATAATCATAGAGTGGTGGTTAATAATCAGTTGATTGAAGTTGAAGGCAAATATACAATGGATTACAATGATTTTGAATCCAAAATTTCCGACAAAACAAAGTTGTTTATTCTTTGCAATCCACACAATCCGGGAGGACGGGTTTGGACGCGCGAAGAGTTAGTGAAAGTAGCCGAAATTTGCGAAAAACACAACATAATCGTTATTTCGGACGAAATACATGCCGACATGGTGTTGCCCGGAAAAACGGCTCATACGCCTTTTGCAGCTGTTTCCGAATGGGCTGAACAACATACAGTAACATTTATGGCGCCTACCAAAGTGTTTAATATGCCAGGACTAATAAGTTCGGGTTATATTATTCCAAATGCCGAATCGCGACATCAGTTTGCTGAATTTTTGGAAGCTGCCGAAATGAATTCGGGCAATATCTTTGCGTACATTGGAGCTGTAGCTGCTTACGAAAATGGCGAAGCATGGCGCATGGAAATGTTGGATTACGTGCAAAAAAATATTGAGTATGTAGCTGATTTTCTGAAAAATAATGTGCCACAAGTTGTTCCAATGATTCCCGAAGCATCGTTCCTTGTTTGGCTCGATTGCAAAGGTCTGGGCATGGAAACCGATGAGTTGCACCAGTTTTTTGCACACAAAGCTGGATTGGGACTTAACAAAGGAACTATTTTTGGCGACGGCGGTGAATATCATTTGCGCTTAAATGTGGCCTGCTCACGTAAAATATTGGAGCAAGGAATGGAGCAGTTGAAAAAAGCGATATTGATGTGATGATGTGGTGCTGTCAATTAATCGGCAGTTGTCAAAAATAAAATCATGCGTTCCACGGCTTTTTCGCAAACGGTGCAAAACGCTTTGGCATCGTTGGTGCGCATGCGGCAGTCGTAGGCAGGTCGGTACATGCCTTTGGTGACGTAGCCTGCTCCTTCGAAAACGCCAATGGTTAGTTTCTTAGTTTCGTCGGTAAGGGGTGTTGGAATGGGTGTTCCTTTGGGTAAGTCGTTTTTCCATTTGGCATCAAACTTTACAAGCGATGTTATGTTTGGTTCCCAAGGTTCTTCTTTAATGTTGTACATATCGTCGAGCGCATCGGGTTTGTCTTTAAAATATTCATCGCCCAAGCCGGCAAACGAATGACCAAACTCGTGCACAATCACTTCACTTTTAGCCCGTTCGCTATCGGCTGAAGCCAAGGCGTAAAAGTTATAAAAACCACCACCGCCATAATTTGTGGTGTTTGCCAACACATAAATGGCATCGTATGGCACAAGTGCTGCATAGTTACGAATGCTGAAAATATTGGGCGAAGTGAGGTAACGTGGTTCGTAAAAAGTATAAAAGTGCGCTCCCACCGCCGTATTCTTCCAACTGTTTTCGTGTGGTTTGCTAATGCCCGAATCCACCGAAAGAGCTGCAACAGCATAGATATTTATTTTTGATTTATGGCGAATAAAAGGTTCGTGCGTAAATAGATTATCGGCTAATTTTTGAGCATCCGCAAAAAACTTTTCTTGTTGCTCGGCCGTATATCCTTCGGCAATAATGGCAATATCAACCGCTTTTTCGGGCGAAGAGGATTTCAAAATCTCTTTTACAGGTACATTTACGGGCGTGTTTCGTGTTATCAATTTATCATTGGGAGAAAAACTAACTGAAAGTAGCGTTTCCCATTTTTCGTATCCAAGGCGTTTGTCGATAGTGAGTTTTACTGCATATTTTGGAAATGGAAACTGAATACTTTGTTCCATACTTTTGGGCGTATGTTTTGCTTCGTCGGTAGTTTGCCACTCAAAAAACAACGAACTAAAACCGTCGGTGTAAAGTAACTTACCCGAAGCGCTATCAGTTACCTGAAAGCGATATTCGCCCAAATTCAGAAACTTATCAAGGTTTGATGTACGGCCACCCCAGTAGGGTTCTTCTTTTATTTGTTGTATATAAGCCGATGTGCTAGTTGCATTTCCGGCTAATTGAAAATCGACCCGACAAGCTTTTCTACTAAAAAAATGATTATAGTCGATAGCATTTACAGTAAATGCAACAATGATGAAAATGGTTGATATAAATATTTTTATTCTCATACAGAAGATTTTATATTTTCTGCAAAAATATACAAAAATGTGGGAATTGAATCTTTTTAGGAATATTAATTCATTCTTTAGCATGTTTATAAAAAAAAAAGAATATCAGCGTATTAATTTAA
Organism: Paludibacter sp.; assembly: GCA_020049335.1. Taxonomy (GTDB): domain Bacteria; phylum Bacteroidota; class Bacteroidia; order Bacteroidales; family Paludibacteraceae; genus Paludibacter. The sequence continues at coordinate 8,841 of JAIFKX010000136.1, forward strand.
CTCGATAAACATTCTATTTGCAGATTCTTGTCCCCCTCTCCTCAAGGAGAGGGGATAGGGGTGAGGTCGAAATAACCAAATTATCAAGAATCTACCTCACCCTAAATCCCTCTCCTTGAGGAGAGGGACTTTGACGCCTGCAACGTTTATTCATATTCGAAATGAATAAATTTCTAAAACTTATAATCTATTGATAATCAAATTACGTTGATTTTTAATTGTTTAATTGTCAATTCTTTACTTAGCGCCTATCTGCCACAGGCATGTTCAAAAAAAAAAGAATATCAGCGTTTTAATTTAACATGATAAACATTTTATTTGCAGATTCTTGTCCCCCTCTCCTCAAGGAGAGGGGCTAGGGGTGAGGTCGGTTTTAATATCTTTTTTTACTTCAATAAAAACTTTTTCTCAAGAAACATGTTATAACATATAAAGTGTAAACTTTCATTTTGTTTATACTTAAAAAAATTATGTTTAACGCCTGATTAAATGGCAATTAAAAAAATAAATATCAAAATGGAAAATCCAGTTATTGCTCAAAAAAGTCCTTATGTTTTGGAAATGCAACCAGGGTCGTATTATTATTGTACATGTGGTAAAAGTAGCAAACAGCCTTTTTGCGATGGTTCGCACCGTGGAAGTTCGTTTGGACCTAAAAAAGTAGAAGTATCCGACATCAAAAAAGTAGCTTGGTGTGGTTGTAAACATTCGGCAAATGCACCGTTTTGCGATGGAAGTCATGCAAAATTGTAATTGATAATTAACAATTATTGAAAATATGGATATAAAAAAACTTTCGAATATTGCTGCATGGGTTATTGCAGGGCTATTAACAGCATTATATTTATTCAGTGGATATAATAAATTAACGAATCCAGCACAAATGGAAGCCATGAAATTAGGCGATTGGGCTGTCATTATTGCTATTGGCGAAATTATTTCGGCATTGTTATTTTTGATACCCAAAACAACTAAATACGGCACTTTGCTACTCAGTTCGTATATGGGTGGCGCCATTATTTTGCACATGACAGGTGCTATGAGCATAGTAATGCCTGCAGTGATATTAATTTTGGTATGGGTTGTTGCTTTTCTACGCGACCCTAAAATGTTTAAATTGTAATTTGTAGAGACGGGGCACGCCCCGTCTCATAATTTTAAAATAATATGCGTTTAGAAGATGAAATAAAGGGTCGTTTCCGAAACGAGTATCACAAAGGGTTAATAAACCTCACGTACACAACGCGAATTCTTGGTTATCGTTTTATTCAGGATTTGAAAAAACATGATATTACTGAGCAACAATACAATGTGTTGCGAATTCTGCGTGGTTTTCGGACGGAGGCTCCTTTGTCAATTGGTTTTATCAAAGAGCGCATGCTCGATCGCGATTCCGATGTAAGTCGTTTGGTTGATAGATTGTATAACAGTGGTTTGGTGCTTCGCTACGAAGATAAAACCGACCGTCGCAAAAAGTCGGTAGAGATTTCGGATAAAGGCTTAACCTTGCTTACAAATTTGTTAGATACAGAATTGCATATCGACCAATTGCTTAAAAATTTGACCGAAAGCGAAGTGGAGCAACTGAATTTTTTACTGGATAAAATAAGAGGATAACTTTTTAATTAGATATCTGTTACTTTATCTTTTTCATAATCAATATTGGTAATTAATCGGAGTGAAGTGTCTTTTGTAAAATAGCTCCATGCCCAGTTGAAAAAGATAACTATTTTGTTGCGTACACTCAAAATGAGCATCAGGTGCAAAAACATCCATACGTACCATGCCAATGGTCCTTTGAATTTATAAAAAGGCAATTCTACTACTGCTTTATGTTTCCCAACGGTTGCCATCATGCCCAAATCGTTGTATTCGTATTCTTTGAGCTTGTAGTCGCTGTTTTTGAGTGAATTAACAATATTTTTACCCAGATTTTTAGCTTGATTAATCGCAACATTGGCAACCTGTGGATGTGCATTTGGATATTTAGGAGTTTCCATATAGGCTACATCGCCCAACACATATATATTGTCGTAACTTACTAATTTATTAAATCTATCTACTTTGTAACGATTACGTACCACATCTTGGGGTTTTAAACCTTCAATAATATTACCCGAAACACCAGCAGCCCAAATCACATTTTTAGTTGGAATTTCTTCGCCAGTATTTAAAACAGCTACTTTTCCATTGTATGAGCTTAAAATTGTGTTTGTTTTTACTATCACGCCCATGTTTTCGAGATATTCGCGAGTAGCTTTTTGCGATTGCCCACTCATATTATTAAGCGTATTGGCACTACCTTCTAACAATATTATATTAAACTTGGTTAAATCGATATTGTGATAATCTTTTGAAAAAACATTCTTTTTTAATTCCGCAAAAGCACCCGATAACTCTACGCCTGTGGGACCACCGCCTACAATTACAATGTTCATTAAGGCTTGCTTTTCGTCGGGGCGAGCAAAAATTTCTTTTTCGAAGCTAAAGAGTATTTTATTTCGAATATCAATAGCTTCTTGTGTTGTTTTCATCGGAAAAGCGTGTTCGCTAATTTGCTTATTACCAAAAAAATTAGTACTACATCCAGTTGCTATTATCAAATGGTCGTAACTAATAGTGCGGTCGTAGGCAGTCATTAACTTATTTTCCTCCGGAATGATTTTTTTTATATCAGCCATTCGGAAGTCAATATTTTTGCTATTCTGAAAGATTTTACGAAACGGAAAAGAGATGCTTGAAGGCTCTAAACGGGCACTTGCCACTTGATAAAATAAGGGTTGGAACTGATGGTGATTCTGTTTATCCACCAATACTACTTCTACATCTGCTTTATTCAACGATTTTGCCATTTGCAAACCAGCAAAACCACCACCGATAATTACTACGCGTTCGCCTTTTTTAATTCCTTTAATTCCCATTGATTTATTTCCTGTTTTTTCCGATGACATTCGGAATAATGTTTTCTATTGTTTCTATTGTGGTTAAATAAATAATTTTACTAGTTAAAACAAAGTTGTTTCTGTTTTGTTTCAAAATAAAAGAAATTTTTCTTTAATTCAAAATTTCTCGGAATGGTAGGTAGTTCCGTATTTTTATTTAATTTTGTGGAAATTCTCATTTTTAGCAGTTTACTATGGTTCAACATAAGCACAAAATCTTTTTTTTACTTTTACTAATTTATTCAGTAAATAGCTTTGCTGAGCAAACAGAAACTGAAGAGTTTAGCGAGGTTACGCTATACATTATGCCAACCATGCATCCGCTCGATTGGAGCAGTCCGGCGGCATTATTCAAAACAATGAAAGAATGTTATGTGAAAACAATTGGCTTGCCCGACAATTATTTGCTTGGACATTTGGCTGTCAGATTAGAATCGCCAGTGCTCGAAAAGCCAATTCTCATAGCCCAAACATCAGGAAGCGTTCAGGAAAAAACAGATTTAATTCTCAAACAAAAAGTTGGTTTTGGTATTATTGGCGCAGCACTGACTGGACGAATAGAAACGGAAAAAGAGTTGGAACATAAATTAAATGTATATGCGAAACGTAAGAAGTTAGCTTTTTTAAAATATAAAGTTAGTCACAAAGCCATGCATCGAATTTTGGCGTTCATCGACCAATATAAACAAAAAATAAATGAAAAACATGCTGCCTGCGATTTTTATGGTGGTGCTTTTTGGCCACGGTATCACAACGAAGGCGGAGCATGCTCTACTTTTGGATTTGCACTGCTCGATTTGGTAAATGCCCTTACGCCCGAAACAGAACTGTGGAAAATGGAGCTTAAAATTCCTGCTGAAATTATTGGTGGTGAATTTAATCATGGAAAAAAAATTAAGAATACAACGATAAAAAATACAAAATCGTGGTTCAATAAAGAAGGCAAAGTAAATGAGGATTACGTAAAATACCTTGTGTACGAACCAAGTATAATGTTCGATTGGATAATGGAAACCAAATTGGTTGACAGAGTTGGATATGTTTTTGTGGAAGAGAAAGGTATTCCAGGCGTGATTATCGACAAGCGCGATGCCGTTTTCGACGAAAATGAACCGCTCTTTTTGCCACGTCCCGAACCAAACCGCTTTATAGATGTTTATTATAAAAAAATTGGAATCAAATGAAAACAAAATTATTCACCATACTATTCACACTAATGAGTTTAGCATCCGCCAATTCGCAGGAAAACCTGTCGTACCAACTTCCTCCGCAGTCTATTTTACAATTAGCCGATTATCAGCGTCCTCCGGCGGTAACTATGGACAGTCGCAAAACATACATGTTGCTCAGCTATCGCTCAACATATAAATCGCTCGACGACCTGAATCAGCAGGAGGTTAGTTTGGCGGGTTTGCGCGTAAACCCAGCTACCAATATTAGTTCGTCGATGAGTTATATCAGTTCGCTAAAAATACGAAAATTGACTGCCAAAGATGCCCTAGAATTTGAAGGAATGCCAGCAAATATGCGTATTGCCAACGTATTATGGTCGCCCGACGAAACAAAGGTAGCATTTACAAATACAACTCTTAATGGGGTGGAATTGTGGTTAGCTGATTTAGTTACTGCCAAGGCTACAAAATTGACCAATGCGGTTTTAAATGCAAATGTAGGCAATCCAATCAATTGGTTTCGCGACAGTAAAAGTTTGTTGGTGCGCATGTTACCTGCAAATAGAAATGCGTTAATTGATTCCAAAAAAGCTTTGCCAGCTGGTCCAATTATCTCATTAAGTGATGGTTCGAAGGCACAAAATAGAACCTATCAGGATATGCTCAAAAATCCAACCGATGAGGCTAACTTTGTAACACTCACTACAGCTGAACTTTACAAAGTGCAATTGGATGGTACGCAACAGCTTTTTAAAGAAGCAGATTTGTATGTAAACGAAATAATCTCGCCCGACGGAAACTATGTATTAGTTACTACCCTGCAAAAACCCTTTTCGTATATCGTACCGCTTAATCGTTTTCCTCAAACAAATGTAGTATACACTGCCAAGGGCGAAAAAGTGAAAACTATTTGCGAAATACCGCTGTCGGAAGTACTGCCAAAAGGGTTTATGGCGGTGCGCAAAGGTAAACGCTCGCTTAGTTGGCGCTCGGACGAGGCGTCTACTTTATATTGGGTGGAAGCATTAGACGAAGGTGACCCACAAAAAATTGTACCGTTTCGCGATGCCGTTTATCTGTGGAAAGCGCCTTTTTCATCCGAACCTTCTTTGCTTTGCAAAACGAGTTTGCGTTATTCACGTTTGGTATGGGGAAATGCAACCACAGCGGTGCTCAACGAGGAATGGTACGATACTCGTCAAATGAAAGTGTCGGTAATCAATCCTTCGAATCCCAATGAATTGCCAAGATTGTTCAGCGAGCGAAATTTTCAAGATGTATATGCCGATTTGGGTGATTTTGAAACGCGAAAAAACGAATTTGGGAAATATGTTATGACAATCGAAAATGAAAAAGCGTTCTTGTTGGGCGATGGTTTTACTGCCAAAGGTCAATTCCCGTTTATCGACGAATTAAACCTTTCTACATTGAAAACCAAACGGTTGTATCAGTCGGCATTAACCGACAAAATGGAAGAAATTCAGGATATTTTGGATGTAAAAAAAGGCGATGTGCTCGTTAGGATACAATCGAAAAACGAATTTCCTAATTATTTTATTCGAAATATTAAAAAACGAATTGCGCCACAACAAATTACCGATTTCAAAAATCCATTCGAAAGTATTGCGGGGGTGCACAAAGAATTAATAAAATACAAACGTGAAGATGGAGTAGAACTTTCGGGAACTCTTTATTTGCCAGCGGGTTACAATCAAAATGCAAAAACTGAAAAGTTGCCTCTGTTAATATGGGCTTATCCGGCTGAATACAAGGATAAAAATAGTGCTGGTCAAAGTACTGCCAATCCAAACGAATTTACTTTTCCGTACTACGGCTCTTTTGTGTATTGGGTTACGCGCGGATATGCTGTGCTCGACGATGCCGCATTCCCCATTGTGGGCGAAGGCAAAACCGAACCGAACGATAGCTTCGTGGAGCAGTTGGTGGCAAATGCAAAAGCGGCTATTGATGCGGTAGATTCGTTGGGTTTTATCGACCGAAAAAAAGTGGCAGTTGGTGGACACTCGTATGGCGCATTTATGACGGCTAATTTACTTACTCATTGTAATTTATTTGCCTGTGGCATTGCTCGGAGTGGCGCTTACAACCGCACACTTACGCCTTTTGGTTTCCAAAGCGAACAGCGTAATTATTGGGATACGCCAGAAATTTATAACTCTATGTCGCCATTTATGCAAGCCGACAAAATGAAAACGCCTATTTTGTTGGTTCATGGCGAAGCTGACAACAATCCCGGAACGTTTACATTGCAAACCGAACGTTATTTTCAGGCGCTAAAAGGACTTGGTGCACCTGCTCGCATGGTTATTTTGCCCAAAGAACAACATGGTTATGTGGCGCGCGAAAATATCTTACATTTGCTTTGGGAACAAGATACGTTTTTGGAAAAATACCTCAAATAATTTAATCTTTTTTCGAAATGAAAAGAATTTTCATTGTCAGTTTTATAGCACTGATTACTTTAAATAGTTGTATAGATGAGCCAACTTTAGAGCCCGATAATCATATAGGTAATTTTGAGTCGCTTTGGAAGATTATGGATACACGTTATTGTTATCTCGATTATAAAAATATAAATTGGGATTCGATACACACTGTTTACAAAGCGCGTGTTGATACTTCGATGACTGATTATGAGCTATTTGAACTTTTTGGAAGCATGTTGGGTGAATTGAAAGATGGACACGTAAATTTGTATTCAAATTTTAATACCAGTCGCTACTGGAAATGGTTTAAAGATTATCCTTCAAATTTTAACTCAGATTTGATTTATAACAACAATTATCTTGGATCTAATTATTTGGCTGCGGGTGGTTTGCGTTACAATAAAATTGCAAATAATAAAGTGGGTTATATTCTGTACAGCGATTTTTCTAATCGTTTTTCGGATACAAACATATTGTACATTCTGAATTATTTTAAAGATTGCGATGCATTGATTATTGATGTGCGCAACAATGGTGGTGGTTATTTAGATTTATCGGAAAAATTTGCCTCTTATTTTTTTGAAAGTGAAACGATTACAGGCTATATGCAGCACAAAACAGGCAATGGTCATGCGCAATTTTCAGATCCTATAGCGATAAAAACGCCAAGTCATGAAAATATTAAATGGGGTCGAAATGTGGCAATTCTTTCCAATCGGATGTCGTACAGCGCTACAAATTCCTTTGTCAGTCGTATGAAATTAGCGCCTCACGCTGTTGTTGTTGGCGACAATACGGGTGGGGGTGGAGGTTTGCCTATTTCGAGTGAACTACCCAATGGCTGGATGGTGCGTTTTTCGTCAAGTCCAATGTTCGATGCCGATATGCAACATACCGAATGGGGGATTGTACCCGATGTAAAAGTAGATTTGAAACAAGCTGATGTGGATAAAGGCTACGATACAATAATTGAGACGGCTGTTTCGTTGATTACAAGTAAATGAAAAAACTCAAAATAACAGAAATGAACCGGTTAACGCTGGAAGAATTTAAAATTTCGTCGAAATTACCGTTGGTAGTTGTGCTCGATAATGTGCGCAGCTTACACAATGTGGGTTCGATTTTTCGTACGGGCGATGCCTTTTTAATCGAATCGGTATTTTTGTGTGGAATAACAAGTACTCCACCACATGCCGAAATTCACAAAACTGCTTTAGGTGCTGAAAATACTGTTGAATGGCGTTATTTCGAAGATACGATTGAGGCTGTAAATCAATTGAAAAGAAACGGTTACATAGTATATTCTATCGAACAGGCTGTGGGCAGCACACTTTTACCTGAACTCAAACTTGACAACACAAAGAAATATGCTGTAATTTTGGGAAATGAAGTAAAAGGTGTGCAACAATCGGTTGTCGACGCAAGCGATAGCTGCATCGAAATTCCGCAATATGGAACCAAGCATTCGCTCAATGTAAGTGTAACGGGTGGTATTATTATTTGGGAATTTTTTAGAAAAATACCCCAAACCCCTAAAGGGGATTAAAGAGTGGTTTGAGTCGGATTTTGAAATTATTATAATTAATTTTTTAGAGACAAAACTAATATTTGTTCCCCTTTAGGGGTTAGGGGCAAAGATTATAAACTTAAAAATATATGGATTGGAAAGATAAACTAAACGGCTTGAAAGCAGAATTGCCCGAAGGTGAGGATTTACCCGAAGTAAAAGTACCAGTAGCAAGCAATAAGCAAAAAGAACCGTTGCGAGTGGAATTGGATAAGCGAAAAGGGAAACCTGCGACCTTAATTTCCGAATTTTTGGGTTCCGATGATGAACTGAAAGAGCTGGCAAAAATGCTTCGAGTAAAATGTGGAGCGGGAGGTTCGTCGCGCGATGGTGAAATATTAGTGCAAGGCGATTTTAGAATTAAAATTGCCGAAATATTGCTCTCGATGGGTTTTAAAGTGAAGAAAATTAATTTTAAATAAAAAAATAAATAATCAGATTATGAATTTTAAAAATGGAGTTTTAATACTGCTTCTTGGTGCCATTTCGGTTACTGCCTTGGCTTATGATGCTGTGGGACATCGCACAATAGCCGATATTGCTTATGCTAATTTAAGCAAAAGTGCTAAAAAACAATGCGATAAAGTGCTTGGTAAACATGGAATAATTTATGCCTCCACGTGGGCTGATGAAATTCGGAGTGATAAAAATTACGATTATAGTTATAAATGGCATTATCAAAATCTGAAAGATAGTTTGTCGATAATGCAAATTGATGCACTTTTCAAAAATCCTACTGCCGAAGGCGAGCATTTGTTTTTTGCGCTTGAGCAATTAACCGAAAGGCTCAAAAAAGACAAAAATGATGCGGAAGCGTTGAAGTTTTTGGTACACTTTATGGCCGACCTGCATCAACCTATGCATTTGGGACATGTTGAAGATTTAGGTGCCAACAAAATTAGTGTACAGTGGTTTGGGCGTTCTACAAATTTACACGCCGTGTGGGATGGTATGATCACCGAAAGTAACAACATGTCGTATACTGAATTTAGTCAGTTTTTGCAAGATAAATTTCAGAATGTTAAAGCACAAAAGCAAGCTGAAAGCCTTCTCGAATCAGTATACAAGGTATATGTTTTACGTACCGAAGTGTATAATTATGGTGTGAGCGATAAAAGCAACTATAGCTACATTTTTAAATTTACCAACAAAAACAACGAAATGATTTATACAGCTGGCATTCAATTAGCTAAGCGCTTAAACGAATTATTTTAAAAGTCGCCGACGAAATTCAGAACATACAATAGACGTAGCCACAGCCACATTCAATGATTCGGATGTGGCTTCGTTTTTTGGATAATTCGGTATCGTCAACCGTCGATTTATTAATTTTGCTATCGCGGGCGAAATGCCATTTCCTTCATTGCCCATAACGATTAAACCATTTTCAGTTAATTTCTCAGTATAAATACTTTCCCCTTCCATAAATGTTCCATAAATGGGTAATTCTCTCGGAAGCAATTTTAGATAGTGTTCTAAATCAGTGTAATATACTTTTACGCGTGCCAAAGCTCCCATAGTAGATTGTACCGTTTTGGGGCCAAAAGCATCGGCTGTAAGCAACGAACAGATAATTGTTCGAATGCCAAACCAATCGGCAATACGGATAATTGTACCTAAATTTCCTGGATCTTGAATATCGTCTAAAGCAATGGTGAGTTGTTGATGATTGGCTTCTTCAATTCTGTAAATAGGTTTTTCGAATAGGGCAATTATACCTTGAGGCGATTTCTGATTGGATATTTTTTTTAAGTCTTCGAAGCTTATTTCCTGAACGTTTTTCGGCTGCTTTTCGCTGTTTTCGGCAAGCCATTCCTTGGTGGCATAGCATTCTTTAAGTTTGAATGTTGGTATCAAATCAAGTACTAATTTTGTTCCTTCAGCCACAAATAAGCCCAATTCGTCGCGAATTTTTTTTTGCGACAAGGACAGAATTACTTTCAGTTTGTTTTTTGAAATCATATCAAAAAATTAAAGTGCGAATCAGTCTTTATTTCCAATTCGCACTTTCTGTAGTTAGCTAAATAATAATTAGATACGTGCTTTGATAGCTGCCGATTCAGCTTCGAAGCCTGGCTTATCAAGTAGAGCAAACATATTCTTTTTGTATGCTTCTACGCCTGGTTGATCAAAGGGATTAACACCTAGTATATAACCGCTTATTCCACAAGCTTTTTCGAAGAAATAAAGCAATTGCCCCAAATAAAACTCATTCAATGCTGGCAATTCAATTTTTAAATTCGGAACGCCGCCATCAATGTGAGCTATCATAGTGCCCAATTCAGCCATTTTGTTTACCTCATCAACGCGTTTTCCAGCAAGGAAATTTAAGCCATCTAAGTTTGCTGCGTCGGTTGGTACTGTTTTGGTGTAATTTGAACTTTGAATAGATATCACAGTTTCGAAAATTGTACGTTCGCCCTCTTGTATCCATTGACCCATTGAGTGAAGATCGGAAGTAAAGTCAACAGAGGCAGGAAAAATGCCAACATTATCTTTACCTTCACTTTCGCCGTAAAGTTGTTTCCACCATTCGCCAATAAAATGCAATTTTGGGTGGAAGTTTACTAAAATTTCGATTTTTTTACCCGCTTTGTACAATTCGTTACGAACAGCAGCATAAATGGCAGCGGGGTTTTCTTCAAAAGCTGTTTCTGTTCCACAAAGTGTTTCCATGCTTACAGCACCGCTTACAAATTGACGAATATCGAATCCGGCAACAGCCATAGGCAATAAACCAACTGGCGAAAGGACAGAGTAACGACCCCCAATATTATCTTCGATAATGTATGTTTTGTAACCTTCTTGTGTTGCTAAAGTGCGCAAAGCTCCACGCGATTTATCTGTTACGGCTACAATTAGTTTTTGAGCAGCCTCTTTGCCTTGTTGCTCTTCCAATTGCGTTTTCAACAAGCGGAAAGCCAAAGCTGGTTCGGTGGTTGTGCCCGATTTGGATATAGAAATAATGCCGAATTTTTTATTCTGAAGCATCTCCTGCAATTCGTACAAATAATCTTCGCCAATATTTTGTCCAGCATAAACCACTACGGGTGCTTTACGCTCAGTTTGTAACCAATCGAAACTGTTCGAAAGGGCATCGATAACTGCTTTTGCCCCCAAATAGCTACCGCCAATACCAATTACGATTACTACTTCACAATTTTCGCGCAATATTTGCGCAGTATTTTCAACATCAGCCAAATGCGCTTCGTCAATTGAAGATGGTAAATTTAACCAGCCTAAAAAATCGCTTCCTTTTCCAGTTCCGTTGTGTAAAGCAGCATTTGCAGCAGCCACTTTAGTTTCGTAGCCAGCAACAGCTTCTTCCGAAACAAATCCGAATGCTTTGTCGATTGTAAGTTTAATGTTTTGCATAATTTTTTTTTTTGTTATTTAGCTTTGCTGTTATTAGCTTTGCGTTATTTGGCTTCGCCGTTATTAGCTTCGCGTTATTTGGCTATGCCGTTATTAGCTTCGCGTTATTTATTGTTATTATATTTTCTTGATTTTAGACCTTAGACTCTTGACTTTAGTCTCTCGTCCGTTGTCCGTAGTCTGTTGTCCGTCGTCCGTCGTCCGCTGTCTCAAAATGGTAAATCGCTTCCTTCGCCACCAGCAGCAGGTGCTCCGTCGAAAGCTGGAGCGCTAACCACACCTTGTTGTACAGGAGCTCCTGAAGTTTGAGCTGCATTTTTATCAATTTTCCAAGCGCGTGCTGTGGTATACCAACGGCCATTATACTCGCGGCTCTCAATATCAAAACTAACATTTACTTGGTCGTCGATAGCAACTGGAAATTGGTCAATTTTATCATTGAACACATTGAAACATACTTTTTTAGGATATTGATCACCCGTTTCGAGCACATAATCCTGCGAACGCCACAAACCATTTTTGCCCTGACCCGATGTTTGAGGTAGCACGGCAATAATTTTACCTGAAATTTCCATTCTCTTTTATTATTTATTGTTATTTTTTAGAAATGCAAAGATACTAATTTTAAAAGGACTGACAAGAAAAATATAGACTTGTTGATAAATTT
>JAIFKX010000027.1 GCA_020049335.1 Paludibacter sp.
AAAATTAATAAAACACTAAAACCGTTTGAAGTTTGATTCGCCTGATTTAAGCAGGATAATATTAATCTATTTCCAAACTTAACAATTTTCTTAATTCTTCTAATTGTGGATTTTTGGCGACCATTTCCATGTAGCGTTGCTCGGGCGAGAGGGTTCGCTGTTTTTCTGTTTCCTCAGCAATTTTGGTGGAAATAACTATTGCTGAGTTATTTAGCTGAGCACGCAAAAACTGAACTGCCTCGCTTAATAATTTTTTCGCCTCATTTTCCTGCATTACATTGTTTACCAACACTATAAATTCTGCTCCTTCTTTCCGTGTAGGAATATTCAAATTGCTAAAGCCAATTCTCTTTTCGTCGGATAAGGTATTCTGAAATTTTTCCCAAGCAGAAAAGAACTCATTATCATCAAACGAATTATTCAAATTCAAAACTGGTATTGGCTCGCGAACAATGTTTGTGGACGAAACATTTTCTATCACTTTTGGCTTTGAGATAGATATAGATTGTGGCCGAAAGCTATTTTGAGGTGGAGCCGAAGCAACTTTAGGCGTAGTTGTAACAGATGTATTTTGTGCCACAGGAGCATTAATAACCTGTTTGGGAGCTACAATATCATTTTTTACTTCGAAAGGATTTTCTGAATTAACAGCAAATTTCTGAATTGGAAAAGGGAGGTCATCAATTAAGAGACTTTTTTTTTTTCGTCATTCAATTGACACAACCGAATAAGGGCAAGTTCTACCAGCAAGCGTTTATTTTTACTTATGCGATAGTTTAAATCGCAATCGTTGGCAATTTTCAGACCCATAAACAAAAATTCGGGAGAACATATTTGTGCCTGTTGCTGATAGCGTTTTCGAATATCGTCGCCCACTTCGAGCAATAGTAGTGTAGCAGCATCTTTGCTTACAAGCACATCGCGGAAATGCGAAGCCAAACCTGTTATAAAGTGGTGTCCATCAAAACCTTTGTTGAGAATATCATTTAAAATCAAAAGTGAATTCGACACATTTCCAGCTAAGAAAGCTTCAACTAATTTGAAATAATTTTCGTAATCGAGCACATTCAAATTGTCGATAACGCCCTGGTAACTAATATTATTACCACAAAAGCTAACTAATTGGTCGAAAATAGATAAGGCGTCACGCATTCCACCATCACTTTTTTGAGCAATTACATTCAGTCCATTTATGTCAACAGTTACTCCTTCTTGTTTCGCAATATACTGTAAATGAGCCACTGTATCGGCAGCTGTAATGCGATTGAAATCGTAAATCTGGCAGCGCGAAAGTATAGTCGGAATAATTTTATGCTTTTCGGTAGTTGCCAATATAAACATGGCATGCGAAGGTGGCTCTTCTAATGTTTTCAGGAAAGCATTGAAAGCACCTGCCGATAACATGTGAACCTCGTCAACAATATACACACTATATTTTCCTATTTGAGGTGGAATACGCACTTGGTCGATGAGCGAACGAATATCGTCAACACTATTATTCGAAGCTGCATCTAATTCGTGAATATTATATGAGCGTTGTTCGTTGAAAGCAACGCACGATTCGCAAGTATTACATGCTTCGTGGTCGGAAGTGAGGTTTAAACAATTTATAGTTTTGGCAAAAATACGAGCGCATGTAGTTTTACCAACTCCTCTAGGGCCGCAAAACAAATAGGCATGTGCCAAATGGCTGCCAGTTATGGCATTTTTCAGCGTGGTGGTAAGTGCTTGTTGCCCAACTACCGACTGAAAAGTTTGAGGTCTATATTTTCGTGCTGATACTATAAAATTATCCATCAATTATTCATTTTTTTCAGGGAGTGCAAATATACAGAAAAGTTCAACAACTTTTTCAACAAATTATTTTTTTATTAAAAATTATCCTTTCCAAATTTTTCGTACTTTTGTCTTCTTAATTCAACAATTTATATTTTTAAAGCAATTTCGTTAAAAACAAATAGTATAAAAAATAATCTAACAAAGCTTTATGAATTTCAAGTCGATTTTCAATCCTATTTTCAATGCAACTAAAGCGGTTATATTAAATAAATATATCATCGTTTTAGTAAGTTTTGGAGTCTACATTACATTTTTCGACCAACATAATTTGATTAGTCGCTGGCAATCGGCACGTAAAATAAATGAATTAAAGCAGGAGTATAAATATTATGAAGGTGAAATTGAAAAAAATAAAAATGAATTGAACCGTTTGCAACACGACGATGGTTACCTCGAAAAGTATGCTCGTGAAAAGTATTTGATGCGAAATAAAGGAGAGGAAATTTATATCATTAGAGAAGAATGATAAATTTGTTGCGAGTTTATAGTTAAGAATTACGAGTTTTAAGTTTTTAATTTCTAATTTCACAAATATAACTACAACAATAATTTATGAACGCCATAAAATTATTCAATCAGCTTTTTCCAGTTGGAGCCTCCTTGTTATTTGCAGCTTCCCTTTTCAAGTTGAACGACCAAAAATACATCGAATTTGTTTTTGCATTAGGTGCTATTTTATTGATTTCTTATCATGCAATATTAGCTTATAATTTCAAAAAAGAAGATAAAACACTACAACGCCTTTATCGAATGGGGTTTATTTCTTCCCTTTTTCTTGCAATAGGTGCTTACTTTATGTTTACCAATTCGAATAGTTGGATAGTTATGGTGCTTATTTATGCATTAACAACATTATATATTAGTTTTAGAATTAAGTAAATGGAATAAAATAATGTCGCATAATTTTATTTATTGCAGACCGCAGTTCCCTCTCCTCAAGGAGAGGGTTAGGGTGAGGTAAATATTTAAAATGGTATATTATATTTTTCCTATTACTTAAATAGAAAAAAAAGCCTGATATATCAGGCTTTTTTCCAAATTAGAATATCAAATCGTAAATAGATTTGCATTTTTCTTTTAACCAATCCTGCTCTTCGTTAGTTAAATGCGGGGCTAGTGTTTCGAAAACTTTACGATGATAATCGTCTATCCACTCGCTCTCTTCCTCGTTAATTAACATTATCTCAATTAAATTTCGGTCGATAGGGAAAAGTGTTAGTGTCTCAAATTCCAGAAAATCGCCAAATTCAGTACTTACTGCTGGAATTACATGAACTAAATTTTCGATTCTAATTCCATGTTTATCTGTACGATACATACCAGGCTCATTCGAAATTATCATTCCTGGATGTAAGATAGTTGCGTTTTCGTCCATCCGAATGCTTTGAGGGCCTTCGTGCACATTCAGGAAATGACCCACTCCATGACCTGTGCCGTGTCCGTAATTCAACCCCATATCCCAAAGCGCTTTACGGGCTAATATATCGAGTTGCGAACCGCGTGTGCCATAAGGGAAAATTGCTTTTGCTAGTGCAATATGACCTTTTAGCACCAAAGTAAAATCGCTTTTCTCTTCGCGCGTAGCATCACTTAGCGTTATGGTTCGCGTAATATCGGTTGTACCATCTAAATACTGACCACCCGAATCGAGTAATAATATGCCTTCGGGCTTGATTGTTGCATCCGATTTTTCAGTAGCTTTATAATGAACAATTGCTCCATGTGCTTTGTAACCAGCAATTGTTCCAAAACTTTCGCCTACAAAATTTTCCTGTGCATGACGGAAATCATACAGTTTTTGGGAAATTGACAATTCAGTTAATTTGCCTGTTTTTACATTCTCTTCGAGCCACATAAAAAAACGAGTTAATGCAACACCATCTTTTGTCATTGCCCAGCGAATACCCGCCACTTCGGTTTCATTCTTAATACTTTTTAGTTTAAAAATGGGCGACATAAGGTTGCGGCGAGGCGTGATAGTAGGAATAGCTTCGTTGAGCGATTGGTTTAACTTGGCGCCATCAATCAATATTGATTTTCCATACGGAATGGCTTTTAAAGCATCGTAAATTGCTAAATAGGGAGCAGTTTCTATACCCTGAGTTTCAAGATATTGTTTTGTATCCGAAGTTAACTTTTCGGCATCGATATACAATGTTGCTTTTGAATTACTCACCAACGAATAAGCTATTACAACTGGATTGTAGGCCACATCATTGCTCCTAATATTATAAAGCCATGCAATATCGTCTAAAGCAGAGACTACCATCATGTCGGCATTCGATTTTGATAATTGCGCGCGTAAAACAGTTAGTTTTTCGGAAGCCGACTGCCCGTTATATTTAGTATCGAAAATATAAAACGGATTTTCAGGCAAAGAGGGTCTATCAATCCACACTTCAGCAATTAAATCAAGCGAAACGAGTTGAATTCCGTTAGCAGTAAATTCATTTTGCATTGCCGCAAAGCTATTTACCGAAAACATTTGCGCATTTACAGCTACGCGTTCGCCCCCTTTGAGCTGCGAACAAATCCAGGCAATCATTTCGGGCGTTTCGGGTAACCCTTGCTTCATCAACTCAATTCCACTACCTGCAAGTTGTTCTTCACCTTGCAAAAAATAGCGCGAGTCAGTCCACAGTCCGCCATTTTCAAGCGTTAAAGCCACCGTTCCCGCCGAACCATCGAAACCACTTATCCATTCGCGTTCTTTCCAATAATCTGCTATATATTCGCTTGCATGTGGGTCGGTTCCGGGAACGATGCAAGCCGATACACCAGCATGTTTCATTGCTTGATGCAATTTTTCTATTCGCTGTTTTTGTTGAGTCATAATTTAATTTTTTAGTATTACAAAGATATATGTTTTTTGGTATTAAACACTTTGTTTTTTTATAAAAAATGCTGTTAAGTAATAGGACAAACTTACATAAAACAATCCAATCTATTGGTATCAAAAACTTTTAAAAACATCAAATTGAATATTTTTGAAACAATTTAATTCGAATTTGTTGTTTATTCGATAAAAAATATTACTTTTGCAGCAAAATAAGAAACAAATATGACACGATTTTTTACATACTTTTATTTTTACTTTTACTTTAGCAAGTGAGAGCAGGATAAAAATGTATGTATTTTCAGAATGAAATTAGATTAAAAAACATATAAATCCTGCTCAAATTATTGAGCAGGATTTTTTATTAACTATATTATTCTAATCTCCATAATATTCCCCCTTTAGGGGGTTAGGGGGCAGATTAAAAACAACAAAATTATGAAACGTGTAGCCATTCAGGGCGGTTTAGGTGCTTATCATGGGATTGCAGCCGAAAAGTTTTTTAGTAACGAAGAGGTGGAAATTATTCCATGTGTAACCTTTCGAGATATTTTTAAAGCCATCGAAAAAGACTCGAATGTGGTGGGAATAATGGCTATTGAAAATACTATTGCAGGCAGTTTGTTGCCTAATTATGAATTGCTTAAAGAATTTAAACTGCCAATTGCAGGCGAATATAAATTGCGAATTTCGCATTGCTTGGCAGCACTTCCCGGACAAACCATTCACGATATTCGCGAAATACAGTCGCATCCTATAGCATTGATGCAATGCAAGGATTTTTTGAATACAATCCCGGGTGTAAAAGCTGTGGAACATGAAGATACAGCCCTTGCTGCTCGCGATATTGAAGTTGGCAAATTGAAAAATCAGGCTGCTATATGTAGTACACGCGCTGCCGAATTATACAATTTAAATATATTGGCAACCGGTATTGAAACCAACAAACGTAATTTTACACGTTTCTTGATTTTTGGAAACGAATGGGTGGTGGACGAAATTCAGAAAAATGATTTAATAAACAAAGCATCGATTGTGTTTACTTTACCGCATTCGGAAGGAAGTTTATCGAAAGTATTATCTGTATTTTCGTTTTACGATATAAATTTGACTAAAATTCAATCTTTGCCAATTATTGGTCGCGAGTGGGAATATCAGTTTTATGTCGATTTTAAATTTTCGGACCACGAACGTTACAAACAATCATTGGTGGCTATCAAGCCGCTAATCAAAGAATTAGAGACATTGGGCGAATACGCTGAAGGATTGACACCGGTGGAATGACCCCTAACCCCTAAAGGGGAATAAGAATATTAGTATTGATTATTAAAACATGATTTATGATAAATAATAAAATAGACGAAACTAACTCCAACTCCCCTTTAGGGGTTGGGGGTATTGTTCCTGCCGACCGCTTAAATTCGGTTTCGGAGTATTATTTCTCGACCAAATTGAAAGAAGTGACCGAAATGAATGCTCGTGGACTGAATGTAATCAGTTTGGGAATTGGAAGTCCTGATTTACCTCCATCGTCCGAAACCATTCAGGCTCTGGCCGAATCGGCTGCAAAGCCCGATACACATGGTTATCAGTCGTACATTGGCATTCCAGAATTGCGAAAAGCTTTTGCCGATTTTTATCAGAAATGGTTCCATGTAGAACTAAATCCAGCCAACGAAATTCAACCGCTGATAGGTTCGAAAGAGGGAATTTTGCATATTTCGATGGCATTTCTCAATCCTGGTGATGGTGTGTTAGTTCCAAATCCGGGTTATCCAACCTATTCGTCGGTGAGTAATTTGGTGCAAGCCAAGACTATAACCTACGATTTGGACGAAAATAATAATTGGCAGCCCGATTTTGAAGCACTCGAACAAATTGACTTGAGTAACGTTAAACTTGCCAACCGGCGCTCCTGCAACTGTGGAATTGTTCGAAAAATTAGTGGCTTTTGGCAAAAAACACAGCATTGTAATTTGCAACGATAATCCGTATAGTTTTATACTTAACAAAAAGCATTTGAGTATTTTACAAGTGGAGGGAGCTAAAGATATTTGTATTGAGCTCAATTCGATGAGTAAATCGCACAATATGCCGGGTTGGCGTATGGGAATGCTGGCTTCAAATGCGCAATTTGTGCAATGGATTCTGAAGGTAAAAAGTAATATCGACAGCGGGCAATTTAAACCCATGCAAGTGGCTGCCGTGGCTGCTTTGAATAATTCGGAAGCGTGGCATGATGAAATGAATATTAGCATTTATCGTAATAGGCGCAACAAAGCGGAAGCTATAATGCAACAGCTTGGTTGTGTTTACGATGAAAAACAGGTTGGAATGTTTCTGTGGGGTAAAATTCCAGATACATATAAAGATAGCGGCGAATTGGCCGACAAAGTGCTTTACGACGCAAAGGTATTTATCACTCCCGGATTTATTTTTGGAGATAAAGGAAAACGTTATATTCGTATCTCACTATGTGCGAGCGAAGCAATGTTGGAACAGGCTTTGAAGAGGATTGAAGAGATGTGATGATCCGTCAGTGGACGGACAAGTTGTGTTGATGTGCTGATGAAATGATGTGAAAATGTGATAATGAAAAACTAAAATATTAATGAACGCGAAACTAGAAACAAGAAACGCGAAATAAATAAAAAATGATGGAATTTGAATCAATATTATTACCCGGTGTGGATGCTAAGCG
>JAIFKX010000188.1 GCA_020049335.1 Paludibacter sp.
GTGCGGTTATGAAACAACCTTACATACCAAATTACGTATATGCAACCAAAGAAGTAATTGCATTAGAATTAGAGAAAATGGGATTTAAAAAATCGGTTTTAGGTGATGGTATAAACAAAGGATTTAATGGATATACCAACGGTATTTATGAACTAACCGATGCTAAACCTCAAAATGTATTGACTGATGAAAATGGGAAGTTACATTTTATTGATTTGGATATTAGTATAGCTTTAAAATAAATTTAGTTCTCCCGCCTTCTTCATTGTTATGTCATCCCGCAGCGCATGGAACATCCCGTGTAACGGGAGCAAGGGATAAAAAATTTCCGACGCCGTAGGTGTTGCATATCAATAGAAAAATAAATTTACAACTTTGCATAGGGTTGAAACCCTACGCAATTTAAATCGGTCGTGGCGATGCCACTTGCTAAATCAGCCTTCGCTCTCTTGTCTTCAAAGTCGCATAGCGACGACCGATATACCCTGCATGGGGCTTTAACCCCATGCTATTAGTGTGAATTTATTCTCATGCTCAAAAGAAGGATGTTGTTCGACTCCAAGTTGCACTCCGACTGCTCGCACAGTTTATCAATGCGCTTCTAACCAATTTTTTCCAACACCACAGTCGGCAATTAAAGGCACTTTGAGTTTCAACACGTTTTCCATTTCTTCGACAACCACTTTTCGTGCTTGTTCAATTTCGACTTCGGGTACGGTAAAGTTTAACTCATCGTGCACCTGCATGGTCATTTTGGTTTGGAGATTTTCGGCGAATAAGCGCTTTTGAATATTCACCATCGCAATTTTAATAATATCGGCTGCTGAACCTTGAATGGGAGCGTTTATAGCATTTCGTTCGGCAAAACCGCGCACCACACTATTTTGCGAATTAATATCAGACAAAAAGCGTTTACGGCCAAAAATAGTTTCTACATAGCCATTTTCTTTGGCACGCTGAATGCATTCGTCCATATATCTTTTAACATCTGGATAGGTGGCAAAATAGCCATCAATCAACTCTTTAGCCTCAGCGCGAGGAATGGTAAGGCGTTCGGAAAGTCCAAAAGTTGAGATACCGTAGATAATACCAAAGTTAGCCGTTTTGGCTTTGCGACGCATGTCTGAAGTAACCTCTTCGACAGGAATTTTGTAAATTTTTGCAGCCGTAGCCGTGTGAATATCAAGCCCGCTATTGAAGGCATCGAGCATGTTTTTATCTCCACTCAAATGCGCCATAATGCGTAATTCAATTTGCGAATAATCGGCACTCAGAAAAACACAGCCATCATCAGGTATAAATGCTTTGCGAATTTCCTTGCCTTGCGCATCGCGAATAGGGATATTTTGCAAATTAGGATTCGTGGAGCTCAGTCGTCCTGTGGCAGCAACGGTTTGATTAAAAGATGTATGCACCTTGCCTGTTCGTTGATTAATGAGTAGTGGCAAAGCATCAATATAAGTACTCAAAAGTTTTTTTAAACCTCTAAAATCAAGAATTTTGCCAATAATGGGATGTTTCGAACGAATTTTCTCTAAAATATCTTCGGAAGTAGAATATTGACCCGTTTTAGTTTTCTTGGCTTTATCGTCCAACTTTAAGCGGTCGAACAAAATTTCGCCTACCTGTGCTGGCGACGACACGTTAAACGAAAATCCAACCAAATCGTGAATTTCTTTTTCGATAACTAAAAGTTCGGCAGTAAGAATTTCAGAACTTTGTCGCAATGCCTCACTATCAATCCGAACACCATTGCGTTCCATAATAGATAAAACACGCAATAAGGGCATTTCTATTTCATAAAACAAATTTTCCAATCCATTTTCTTTCAATTCGCCTTCTAAAATCTGTTTCAACTGAAAGGTAATATCGGCATCTTCGGCAGCATATTTGCAAAGCAAATCCAAATCGACAAAACGAATATCCATCTGATTTTTTCCTTTTCCACCAACCAACTCTTCGGTTGCACTAAATAATGCGCAATCATGGTATCAAACAATTTTCCTTTTAGTTCAATGCCGTACATCGAAAGCATTAAAAGGTCAAATTTTATATTTTGCCCTACTTTTTCGATATGTTCACTTTGAAAAAAGGCTTTAAATTCTTTCAATACTTCCAACGCTTCCACTCTTTCATTTGGTAGTGTAACATAATACGCTTCGCCTTTTACAAAACAAAACGAAAGACCCACCATTTCGGCAGTAAATACATCAACACCAGTAGTTTCCGTATCGAAACAAACCGATTTTTGCATAAATAATTTCGAAATCAAATCGGCTCGTTTCACTTTGGTATCAACCAGTTGATAATTGTACGAAACATTTTTAAGCGTTAACAATTCATTTTCAGCCACAGGCTCAAGCACTTGAATAGCTTTGGGGGCTTGTCTTGCAATTATTTTTTCTTCGGGCTTATCAAAAGCATCAAACAACGACATTTGTCCGGCAGGTGATTTTGGTCGCGCAAACTGTATGGCGTTTGTAGCTTCGTCGGGTGGCAAGGAGGTAAATGGCTTTGCACCGAATTTATTCTGCGTCATGGTGCGAAATTCAAGTTCATCGAACAAAGCTTTCAGTTCAGCATCATTAACAGGTTCAATTTCAAGAGCTTTTTCGTTAAATTCAATAGGCACATCAATTTTAATAGTAGCCAAGAAACGCGAAAACACAATTTGCTCTTTATTATTTTCAACCTTTTCTTTCAAAGCTCCTTTCAGTTCCGATGTACGAGTAAGTAAAGTATCAATACTTCCATACTCTTTCAGTAATTTTACCGCTGTTTTTTCGCCAACGCCCGGGCAGCCAGGTATATTATCTGCCGAATCGCCCATAAGTCCCAACAAATCAATCACTTGTTCATGGCTATCCAAATCGTATTTTGCTTTTATTTCGGCAGGTCCCATCACTTCAAAACCACCTGTATGTTTTGGACGGTACATATATATATTGTCCGACACCAACTGCCCATAATCTTTATCAGGAGTAAGCATAAAAACCGTGAACCCTTCCTTTTCAGCCATTTTCGAAACAGTTCCTATCACATCATCCGCCTCGTAACCTGCCACTTCGAGAATTGGAATATTATATGCTTGTATAATTTTTTTAATATAGGGAACCGCTAATTTAATATCTTCGGGTGTCGACTCGCGCTGAGCTTTGTATAAATCGTAGGCTTCGTGCCGAAATGTTGGTCCGCTCGGATCGAATGCTACAGCTATGTGCGTAGGTTTTTCGCGTTTGAGTACATCTTCGAGGGTGTTTACAAAACCATATATTGCCGATGTGTTTAAACCTTTTGAGTTTATGCGTGGAGCACGAATAAATGCATAATAAGCTCTGTAAATGATGGCATACGCATCGATTAAAAATAATTTTTTATCCATTATATTAAAATTCTCATTTTCTATGTTTAAATTTTTTATTGAAAAAATAAAAGGTAATAATACAAATAATCCATAAAGCGAAAAATACAATCTGGCTATTCTGATTTGTAAAATAAGTCAGTATCCAAAACAAAAAAGTCCCAAATGATACAAATATAAATGTCGTTAAATTGAGATATGCAATTAAGTCGCCTAATTTTCGCCCCGAATTCGATTTTTGAATAGTGGCAAGACACGGGACCTGAAAGAAACCGCCCGAAAAAGCCACTCCAAATACACAAACTGCATAAAAGTAAAAATTTAAATCAAAAAAAGCAATAAATCCCAAAAATAAAATCATACCACCAATTCCTGGTAATATCAATTTATGCCCAGCAGAACGACCTGCCATTCGGGCGGCTGCAAAACAACCAGCCGCTATGGCTATGGCTGCAATGGCCATAATAATTCCAGTTTGTATATTCGAAGCATTAAAATATAGCTTTGAATGAATTACCAAATTCATTTGTAATACTCCTCCTATCAGCCAAAATACAGATGATCCAATAACAGAAGCATTTACATCTTTATAGCGCTTGGCAATTCTATACGATTGCTTTAAGAAAACAAAAGGATTATTACTTTGATTTAGAATTTCTACAGGTACTTCATCAACTTTAATTGTAGCAGTACTGAAATATCCAAGCAAAGCCGTCAGCAAAAAAACACAAATTAGTACCCAAACCTCAACATAATCCGAAAGAATTGATGCAGCAACAGTGCCAGCCAAAATTCCCAAAAATGCCATAGTTTCAAACACACCACTTCCAAAAGCAGCATGTTTTTCGCCACCAATATCACGAATTAAGCTATATTTAGCTGGCGAATACATGCTACTTTGAATTCCCATAAGTAGCACTGAAAAAATGGCAAGATACACATTTTCAATTAAAAAAGCAACGGAAGCTACCAGCATAATTGGTATTTCTAATAACTTGAAAAATCGAAAGATTCGCTGTTTCGAAATGCGGACAGTAATATTACCTGCATAAGGTGAAAACAAAAGGTATGGCACAATGAGAGCTGCCGAAACAATCGAAATAAGCTGTGAATAATTTAACCATAATGGTAATTTCCAACTTAATGCAAAGAATATAATACTGTTTTTCAACAGATTATCATTAAATACGCCCAAAAAATTACTAGTAAATAAGGCAGTCCAATTAATTCCTCTTGTATTTGGCATTGAATTTGATTATTTTTTGTTACGAAACAAAAATACTTTTTTTTTTGCTAATATCAAAACTTATTGGTAGTATATAATGTTTTAAGTTAAAACCAAATAAAATAAAACAGTTAAGGGCTACCAAATACCATTTTAATAAATATAAGTTAATTTTTAGCGTTAAACTTGTTAATGTTAAGTTTTAAGTATATATTTGCACAAAGTATGAAACGAAGAACAATTACTATACTAATCATTTCGATGATAGTCACATTTGTGGGCTTGATAATTTTACAAGTACGCTATGTGAGTATAAATGCGGAAATGATTGAGAGTCAATTTAATGAAAGTGTGGAGCGAAGTTTATTTCAAACAGCCATTTTGGTTGAGGAAAATGAAGCTTTAGAATACTTAGGAGAAGAGCTTGAAAATGAAAGCATTAAAGCAGGAAAAGTAACTAATTTCAACTTTCCACAAAATGATTTAAGCCGAAATATAGATAGCGTTTCAAAAAATCTTAAAATTACAAATTTAGATAAAAACAAACCACGAATTCGATTGAGTACCCGACACGGGAATGCTACTATTGAAGAAACATCCCGTTTTTTGCAAGAGAAATTTAAGCAAAACTTCTCACGTTCGAAAACAATTTTAGACCAAGCTGTTTTTCGCTGGCTTAAAGAATCGGACAATAAAGAAATAAGTGAACGAGTTAATTTTAAAGAATTAGACAATATTATAGAAAAAGTTTTGCTTAATAATGGCGTGGAGCTGCCATTTTACTATTCGATAGTTGATAAGCAAGGAAATATAATTTTTAAGTGCAGCAAAGAAATACACAATCATTCGAATAACAACAATGTGTATTCTCAAAAATTATTCCCTTCGGAAGAAACAAATAGAGCTGCATTTTTGCAAGTTACTTTTCCAACAAAGCAAAATTTTATCATTAAATCAATTAATTTATTGCTACCATCTGTTTTAATGCTTATCGTTATTTTATTTATTTTTACCTATGCTATCATTGTTATTTTTAAACAAAAACAATTGAATATTATTAAAAATGATTTTGTAAATAACATGACACATGAGCTTAAAACACCGATTTCGAGCATTTCACTCGCATCGCAAATGCTGCAAGACCCAAGCGTGGGCAAAACTCCGCAAACTTTAAGTCATATTTCGAAAGTAATACACGACGAAACAAAGCGACTTAGTTTTATGGTCGAAAAAGTATTGCAAATGGCTGTATTCGAAAAAGATAAATCGATATTGAAAGTGAACGAAAAACAGATTAATTTGTTAATTAAAGAAATAGTAACAAATTTTTCGCTTCGTGTTACGAGCAAAGGTGGGCAAATAACTTCGAAACTACATGCTACAAACGATGCAGCGTTGATTGATGAAGTACATTTTACAAATGTAATTTTCAACTTAATGGATAACGCGCTTAAATACAGCGACAAACCATTGCTTTTGACAATTGAAACTTGGAACGAAAAAGAAAATATATTAATTAGTATAGAAGATAATGGTATCGGAATTCAAAAAGACGATTTGAAACGCGTTTTTGAAAAATTCTATCGGGTTTCGACAGGGAACCTCCACAACGTTAAGGGATTTGGACTTGGTTTGGCTTACGTAAAAAAAATTGTAACCGAACACAGAGGCAATATTAAAGTAGAAAGCGAACTAAATATCGGAACTAAATTTACAATCACAATACCAACATTAAAAAATTACGAGTTATGACAGAAGAAAAAGTTAAAATTTTATTATGCGAAGATGACGAAAATCTTGGCATGTTATTACGGGAGTATTTGCAGACAAAAGGCTATGATGCTGATTTGCAACCCGATGGAGAAGCCGGTTACAAAGCGTTTACACGCAACAAATATGATATGTGTGTATTCGATGTAATGATGCCTAAAAAAGATGGATTCCAATTGGCAGCTGATATTCGTGCAGTAAATGCCGATGTGCCAATTATTTTCCTTACCGCTAAATCGATGAAAGAAGATATTCTTCAGGGATTCAAATTAGGCGCTGACGATTATTTATCGAAACCATTCAGCATGGAAGAATTGTTGTATCGTATCGAATCAATTTTACGCAGAGTTCGTGGCAAAAAAGTAAAAGAAGCCGTTATTTATACAATTGGTAAATTTACATTTGATGCTCAGAAACAAACTTTGTCTTTAGATGGCGATTCGAAAAAATTGACTACCAAAGAATCAGAATTACTTAATTTGCTGGCTGCTAATGCAAATAGCATTTTGGAACGTAATTTTGCATTGAAAACAATCTGGGTAGACGATAATTATTTCAATGCTCGTAGCATGGATGTATATATCACCAAATTACGTAAACTTTTGAAAGATGACGAAAATGTGGCTATTATCAACATTCATGGTAAAGGCTACAAATTAATTACCCCTCAGGTAAAAGAAGATTAATATAAGTCATAATATATCAACACATAAGGCTGATTCCATTTGCGAATCAGCCTTATAGTTTTTTAAGAACCCTCGCCCCTAAAATGGTATTTATAAACACAAATAATTTTTAAAAATAGTGATAAAAGGAAGTTTGCAGAATACAAGTTTTTTAGGCAAAATAGTGCAATTATTTGCGGTTCTATTTTTCGCAATTATTTTAATTACAACGCTCACTACATTGCTTACCGATAGCGATTTGAATAATATAAATACCGTAAAACGGATGCAACTGATTCAATCGTTAATTTTGTTTGTAGGAAGCCCTCTCCTACTCGCTTTTTTGTGGAGCGATAAACCCTTGATTTATTTGCAATTAAAAACTTCTAATAAACCATCAATTTATTTGTTAGTAATTTTAACAATGATGGCTGCCCTTCCATTCATCAATTTAATAACCGAGCTAAACCGACAAATTTCACTGCCAGATTCATTTGCGCCAATAGAAAATTGGATGAAAGCTACCGAGTTGCAATTAGAGCAGATAACAATGAAAATGATGGCCGTGCACAGCATTACTGACCTGATATTCAATTTATTATTGGTAGCGGTATTGGCGGGTTTGGGCGAAGAGTTCTTTTTTAGAGGAATATTACAGAAAATTTTTGGAGAATGGCGCAATGCTATTTTAGCAATATGGATGGCTGCATTTATTTTTAGTGCTATCCATTTGCAGTTTTATGGCTTTTTCCCTCGTTTGCTGCTGGGTGCTTTTTTTGGCTATTTGCTTTTCTGGAGTGGCAATTTAGGGCTTCCAATTTTGGCACACACTGTGAATAATGGATTAGCAGTACTCTTTTATTATCTAAAATTTAATGGTGTAAAAATGCCCGATTTGGATACAATCGGCACTGGAGATACGCTTTACTTAGCTGCAATAAGTTTTGTTGTTACCGTATTTTTAATTTATTCAACACGAAAAAAATTACAAAATCTTCTCTAATTTATAGTGTGGAATTCCGATTTCAAAAAAAACATCGCTGATTATTGTATAACCAAGTCGTTTATAAAACTCTAAAGCAGTAGCACGAGCATTGAGGACAATACGAGAATAATTTGACTTTTTACAATAATCTTCCGAAAAAGCTACTAATTGCGAACCAATACTTAAGCCTCTCTTCCCATCATCAACTGCTACTTGACGCATTTTCATTTCCGAATTACTTAATTTTGTTAGAATTAAAACCCCGACCAAACAATTGTTACTAAAAGCACCAATATGACAATCGTTTATCTCCAAATCTAAGTTCTCGTCAAACAAGCTCATTCCTAAAGGTTTGCGCAAAACTCTATCACGTAATTGCAACTCTTCGAAATAAGATTCTGATTCAAATTTAATAATTCTAAAATCAATATTCGACTGTGGATTCATGTATATTTTAGTTATAAATTAATTTTTTATTTTCTCGTCCCACAATACCCACATACCAAATAAAATAACATAAAAAAGATATTTAAAAATATATTCGTGAAATAATTCGAACTGTTCGGGAAAAGGTTTAACAAGGGCAGTTATAGCGGCAATTCGCAAAATATTTACAATGTAAATCACTACTAAACCAGCAGCAATATACCATAGTTTTCTTTTATATTGACCACTGTAAAACGCTATGATACAAACAAATATATAAGCTTGTTTTAAGCCAGTACAAGACCAAACAATGCGAACCGCCACACCATTAACATGACGCAACACATTATTATCTAACATATTAATATCAAAGCCAAATAGTTGTAATATTTTAAATGTTGCATTCGCCACTTGTGACGCCATAAAATTAAAAGGAACAGAAATATTCCAACCCAAAAAGGTAACAATTGTATCTGTATCGTCGCCATGAACGGTAAGCTTCCAAAAAAAATGAGCACATACCAAAACCACCATGAAGTAAATAACTCCAGCGTATGGTCGTAGTTTTTCGGGTAATTTTTCAGCAAACATATAGTATTGAGTTTGCCCCCACCCCCTAAAGGGGAGTAAGAAAAGCGTCCATTTGGTGCTAATCCACATCCCCCCCCCGATAGCTATCGGGAGGGCTTGGGGCAGTATTAATTACAATCATCACACCCCTACTCGCGCATAAGGTGCTTTATCGAGCGTACAAAAATCATTATTTAGATATTTAAAATAACCCGTAACAGCAATCATAGCAGCGTTATCGGTAGTGTATGCAAAAGCTGGAATAAATACTTTCCAACCAAGTTTTTCTGCATGATTATTAAAAGCCTCTCTCAACGCCGAGTTGGCAGAAACGCCACCTGCCAAAGCCACTTGATTAATATTCAACTCTTTGGCTGCTTTTCGTAATTTAGACATCAATATGTCAACCACTGACAGTTGAATTGAAGCACATAAATCATTCAAATTTTCAGCAATAAAATCCGGATTTTCTTTTACTTTGGCACGAACGAGATAAAGAAATGAGGTTTTTAGACCACTGAAACTATAATTGTAATCGGTAATTTGAGGCTTACTAAATACAAAAGCCAAGGAATTTCCGCTCTTTGCCAATCTATCGACATGCGGACCACCAGGATAAGGCAAACCCATCACTTTAGCGCATTTATCAAACGCTTCGCCAGCTGCATCGTCAATTGTTTGACCAACAATTTGCATATCGCTGTACGAACGTACCAGTATTATTTGCGAATTTCCACCCGAAACAAGCAAACACAGAAACGGAAATTCCGGGAAACACTCGTTAGGTTTTCCTTCGCTTATAAAATGAGCCAAAACGTGAGCTTGTAAATGATTTACATCTACCAATGGAACATTTAGCGCTTGTGCAAAACCTTTCGCAAACGAAGTACCTACAAGTAAAGAGCCTAGCAAACCCGGCCCTCGAGTAAAAGCAACTGCACTAATTTCATTTTTGGAAATGCCTGCAGCACGAATTGCTTCATGTACAACTGGGATAATATTTTGCTGATGTGCACGCGAAGCAAGCTCTGGCACTACGCCTCCATAATTGGCATGAACGGATTGCGTTGCCGTAATATTTGATAGCAGAACGCCATCTTTAATTACAGCCGCCGAGGTATCGTCGCACGACGATTCAATTCCGAGAATAACTGTAGGTTTCATTTCTAATTATGGAACAATTATTGTATAATATTAAATACGATAAACAAAAATAAATCACTATTTTTGCATAAATAATGCTCAAAGGTATAAAAAATTCGATAAACATATTCCTAAATTTTTTAGCTGTAATCATTTTGATTATGGCTTCTTTGCCTATTGCACTGCAAAACAGCCAAATACAAAATTATTTTTCGGATATAGTTGAGAATGAACTTTCGCGCAAAATTAATTCGAAAGTTACAATTGGGCAAATCGACTACCGTCTTTTCAATACAATTCGCATAAAAAACCTCTATGTGGAAGATTTAGAAAAAGATACACTTCTTCAAGTAGACAAAACTTACCTCAATTTTCAATTTCAAGAATTTTTTAAAGGAAAAATTATATTTAATGCCATAGAATTCGAAAATTTAAAGGGCAACATTAAACAATATAAGGATAAAAAAATGAATTTTGATTTTATTGTGGAAGCATTTAAAAAGCCCACAACAAATCAAAAATCGGAGGTAGAATACCGAATTAAAAAACTTTTGATAAATGATTCTGAACTTCATTTTAAAGCTTTTACTAATAAAAAAACAGATCTGAAAAGTAAGTTTGACCCAACAAATATGCACTTTAGCGCTTTAAATGCCGAAATTGCTCTAAACAAATTCACTTCAGATACACTAAGCTTGGATATTGAGAAATTGAGTTTCATAGAGAAATCGGGCTTTGAATTGAAAGATTTTAGAACTCAGATTTTGGGGTCAAACCATGGAGCAACCATCAAATTTATTAACATCGAATTGCCTAATACTAAACTTTCTCTGTCGAATATTGAATTGAAGTACGACAGTTTGAGCCAATTTAAACATTTTGCAAAAAACGTAAAATTCAACATCCCAATTAATCGTTCGTCGATAAGCTTATCTGATTTAAAAGCATTTGTGCCTGAATTTGAACGCATGACTGAGTTTGTCAATTTAAGTGCCGATATTTCGGGTAGTTTTTCGAACCTAAAAATAAAACAGCTTAAATTAAAACAAGGAAAATCAATCTATTTGAATTCCGATATCGAAATTAATGGGCTACCATCTATTCAGGATGCTTTTATTTATACCAATATTAAAGAGTTAACAATAAACAAAAACGAGATTCAAGACATTGTTTCGCGCATTACTCAAAAACCACTTGTGCTACCCAAAGAGCTAAACAATTTGGGCTTGATACGTTACAAAGGTAACATAACAGGCTTTTTGAGCAATTTGGTAACTTACGGAAGCATGAAAACGGATATTGGAACCATATCGACGGATATTTTGCTTAAATTTGAAAATGATTTGAAAGATTTAACCTATAGTGGTTTGCTCAAAACCAACAGTCTACAAATTAATAAATTACTGAACTCGAACAAATTAGGTAACGTAAGCCTAAATATTTCAACAAAAGGAGTAAAACTTGCCAACAAACCATTTAAAGGAAAAGTAAATGGAAAAATAAATAGTTTAGATTTATTAGCTTACAATTATAAAGATATAAATTTAGATGGGAGCTACGATGGCTCGGGATTTGATGGTAGTATAAAGGTAAACGATGAAAACATAGAAGCCGATTTTAAAGGGATTATTGATCTCACTAAAAAGTTACCTGTTTTCGATTTCGACCTTAATGTAGTGAATGTAAACATGAACGCTCTGCATTTTACAGACAAATACAAAGACTCGCAGCTTTCATTCACTGGCAAAACAAATATGACAGGAAAAACAGCCGATAACATAAATGGATATATTTCGTTTAACAACATACGGTTTACGAATAAAAACAAAACATTAAACATCGAGGCTATTCGATTTATTAGCAGAATATCGAATGATTTAACTAATTTTTCAATAAATTCGGACTTTTTGAATGGCACATTTTCAGGACAGTTTTCGTACAGCCGAGTTCCTGCCATTGTCAATAATATACTAAAAAACTACTTACCTTCACTATCAGCAAAAAAATCACAAAACCTCAATTTGAATGATAATATTACAATTGATTTACAAATAGATAATAGTAAGTCGATTACAGAAGTGCTCGAATTACCTTTTGAACTAAATAGCTCAGCCTCGATTAAAGGAAGTATTTACAACAATTCGAATAAAATTAATTTACAGGCTGATATTCCAAAATTCAGATATAATAAACAAGAATTTGAGAAAATTACGCTCACCATAGAAAATGAAGGTCGACTTTTGAAGATGAATACTCATGGACAGATGCTACAAAAAAAAGGTTTGATAAGTCTATATGCCAATGCTATTGCTTCGAGCGATACTATATCGAGTTCGATAGGTTGGCAGTCCGACTCGAAAACAAAAATCAATGCTGGTGAAATTTCAACCTTAACCCGATTAAGAAATGAAAATGGCAACATCGCAGCTAACATAGAGTTTAAGCCATCGCAATTAATTATTTCCGATTCAATTTGGAATATAAAAAAGAGTTCTATAGATTTGAATGCTGATAGCACTATAAAAATTAATAAATTTAGATTTGAAAACAATGCACAATATATTTTTGCTGACGGATTATTATCTAAAAAATTAGGCAATAATGTTCAAATTGCAATGAATGATATTAATCTAAATTTTATTTTTCAATTATTAAAGCTTAAAAGTATAAATATTGGTGGCAGCCTCTCGGGAAATGCCTCACTACTTACCAAAGAAAACCAACCCGTTTTTTTGGCCGATTTACGTATTAAAAATGCTACATTAAACAGCGAAAGTATAGGAAATGCACGTATCAATTCTGTTTGGGATAATGAAAAAAGCCAAATGATATTAAATGCAAATTTTATAAAAGAAAATAACGATTCTATTGGCATTGCAAGAGGTATTTTTGAACCAAAATCAGATTCATTGGATGTTAATTTCGACCTTAATGGGCTACCTATTAGTTTTTTACAACGCTATTTTGAGGGAGTTGTAAGTAATGTAAAAGGGTATGGATACGGTAAATTACGCATGTTTGGACCCACAAAAACCATTTCATTTGAAGGAGAAGCATTTATCGACAAAGCTCAAATAACAGTCAATTCATTAAATACAAGTTACTTTTTTAACGATACAATAAAGCTAACAAAAAAAACTATTGAATTAAAAAACTTAGAATTTTTCGATGCAGAGCGCAACAAAGGAACCTTAAATGGGATAGCTTATCACAATGGGTCATTTCAAAAAATGAATTATAATGTAGGGATTAAAGTGAAAAATATTATAGGCATTGATACAAAAGCGGTTGATAATGATTATTTTTATGGAAAAGCTTATATGACTGGTAATGTGAGTATTATTGGTAACGATGATGAAGCCAACATTGTAGTAAATGCCACCACACAACCAAAATCGAAAGCGTTTATCCAAATGGGCGGTGCCTCAACAGCCTCCGACAACAGTTTTATACGATTCGAGAGCCCAACAACTGCAATTACCACAGCGCCTAAAGTGATAGATAAAAACCAATTTAACACAAAAGTTGATTTAAATATTGATGTAACAACCGATGCTGATATGCAATTGATTGTAGACCCAAAAGCTGGCGATGTGATTGCGGGGCGTGGTAGTGGTAGTTTGAGAGTAAAATTCGATACATTTTCGGATATAAAACTCTACGGAACTTATACTATTAGTAATGGATATTACCTATTTACACTGCAAACTATTGTGCGCAAAGAATTTAAGATTGACAACGGTAGTACAATTTCGTGGACAGGCGACCCTTTTGCCGCGAAAGTAAACATTCGTGCTATTTATCCACTTACTGCTTCATTGAGCAATATTATAGAGGGAACTGAATTATCGGCTTCAGCTCGTAGAGCAAGTATGCCCGTAAATTGTATTTTGAAATTAACAGATAATTTACTTACACCAAATATTAAATTTGAAATTGACCTACCAACCGCCGACGAAAGTTTGAAACAAAAAGTGCGAAGCGTTATCAATACCGAAGAGATGATGAACCGTCAGATAGCCTATTTATTAGTTGTAAATAGTTTTTTTGACCCTTCGCAGCAAACAACTTCCAATCAAGGTGCTCTTAATTCGTTTGTAACTTCGACATTGAGCTCGCACTTGAATAATTTTATCCAAAAAACCTTGAAAAGCGATATGCTTTCGTTTGGGCTCGACTGGCAGCAAACTAATGCCACCGACAATCAATACAAGGCAGAAGTGATGGTTCAACCCAACGAACGCATTACCCTTAACGGAAATGTAGGTATACGCGATGATAATTTTGTTGTAAACCCAGAAGATAGGTATATGTGGGATGTGGATTTTGAATATTCGCTTACCGAAAGTGGCAAACTTCGCTTCAAAGCTTACAGCCATACTATTGACAGAGCACAGTTGAAAGAAGCAAAAACAACGCAAGGAATGGGCTTTGTATATAAAGAAGATTTTCAAAGTGTTTCAGAAATGTTCAATTATTATTGGAAAATATTTTCCGACAAAATTAAAATTAATTCCGAATCGAAATAAGATGAGAAGATTAACATCTGCTATTGCTGCATTTTTTATTATTGGCACAGTGTTGGGAACCACAACCGATAGTTTGTTTCTGAAAATGCCGGATAATCTGCTCCCAACAATTGCCCGTAAACAGCGCTTCGAATTAGCGGAATACTTTAAAGCTGGTAAAGCAGATAGTGTATCTAACTTATTTGGCAGCAAAGCGATACTACAAAAGTACGATACTACAAACTGCCACATTATTCTAAAAACATCAATTACGGGTATCACCGAAATTAAGAAATTTACTTTTTCGACTGGAGAAAAAATTATTGGAATTATTCAATCTGTAAGCCAGCCTTTTCGATTTTCGAGTGTGCAATTTTTCACCGAAACATGGCAACCTTACCAACTTCCGATTGAACTACCCGATTATCAAACTTGGATTGACCAAAAGCAACTTTTGGAAACAGGCTTGGATTTTATTTGGGTTAAAAATTTATTACAAAAATCGTATTTTTCGATGCAATTTTCCGAATTGAATGAACTTGAAATCGAGAATAACGTTTTAAATACACTAAATATGGAAGACCTTAAACTGGTGAAACCTTTTTTTGTAAATAAAACGGTGCAAATAAAATTTGTAAAATAAAAAACAAATGCAAACTTCAACAAAAGAATATACTAAAGTAAAACCATACAACGAACACGAAGCCAAAACAACCCAACTTTCGCGCATGTTCAACACCATATCGCCAAAATATGATGCATTTAATGATATAATGACCTGGGGAATGGCTCGCTACTGGCGCAAAAAGGCTTTGCTCAGCTTAAAATCTTTTGACCCGAAAGATATACTCGATATTGCAACTGGAACAGGTGATATTTGCATTAAAGCATTTACATACCTGAAACCAAAATCAGCTATTGGCGTAGATATTTCGGATAAAATGATGGATGTAGGGCGTGTAAAAGTAGATAAAGCAGGCTTATCTGATAAAATTAGTTTCGAAGTACAAGATTGCGCCACATTAACATTTAAAAATAATTCATTTGATGCGGTTACCATTTCGTTTGGTATTCGGAATTTTGAACGATTGGATGAGAGTTTGCAACAAATTCGCAGGGTGCTAAAACCAAAAGGACATTTGCTGATACTTGAAATGAATGAGCCTCAAAAAGGCTTATTGTTAGCAGCTTACAAACTTTATACACGTGTTTTCGTTGGGCTTACCTCACGCATTTTATCTAACGACACGAAAGCTTACGATTACTTACAACAGTCGATGCACGTATTTGCAAGTGGCGATAAACTGCTTAAAATTCTTGAAGACAATGGATTTAAACGGGTAAAATATCACAAATTCACGTTTGGTGTTTGTAGTATGTATCTGGTCGAAAAGGTGGCTTAGTGGTTTAATTTTTCTTACCGCGAAGAAGATTTATATTTCCCTTCAGATTAAATTTTTGACCGTCGGCACCAAGTGCTTCAATTACATAAAAGTAGGCTCCTTCGGTGGCAGGTCGACCATTAATTTTACCATCCCAACCTTTTTGAGGATCAGTCCAATAAAAAACTTTTTGTTGCCAACGATTGAAAACCCAGCAACGAAATTCGATAATTGACTTGTAGGCCATACGAAACTCTTCGTTTATTCCATCACCATTCGGGGTAAAAACGCGTGGTACTTCCAGACGGGACTCTACAATTTTTATAGTTACAGAGCTACTATCTAAGCACTTATTCGCATTATTTACCATAAGTTTTATGGTATAAGTACCAGCTTCAATAAATTTGTAACGTAAATCCTGATCGTTTCGAGTAAAAAGTAAGCTTTTATCTTTCAAAATTTGCCACTCGTAAAATTCAGCAACAGGCAAATTGGCATTACTCGCAAAAACAACTTCTAAAGGTGCAGAAGCAGTTGTAATATCCGCCTTCTCTGGGCGGTCATCCTCATTGAGCTCTATACGCGTAGAAGCCGTGGAAACAATATGACAAGCTACTTTGACCGCACTGTAAAGTGGCGATTCAATTTCGGAAGTAACCAAACCCAAATCGGTTGCAAAATTATCGCCCACAAGCTTGAATTTCGTATCGCAAAGTGGTGGTTCCGAAACGGTTAAAGTTGTAGCTGGCAACTTATAATCAACGCTAATTTCTTTATCAGTCCAAGCTTTGGTACTTTCCGACCATTCTTTTGTTGCGTATTTCAACTGAAAAAAACGATTGATAGGAATAGTTCGTCCATCTGGTGTTTTGTATTGCAAAGGCAAAACCGATTGAGTTAGATTTAATATCAATTCGTCGCATTGTTCGCTTGGTTTGTTTTCGGGAAGTAAAGAGGTGAGAACGGGTAAATAACTTTTATAATCTATCACCCAAATATACTTTTTAACATTATCAATTTCAACAATATAACCAGTTGCATCTTCGATATTTGTATTAATGCTGTCGTATTGCAATACAATAGGGGTAGTCGGACTAGTAAACTTCGACCACTTTATTGTTGAAGAATTGGCACGATATTCAATTTCGGTTTGAGTCGTAATGCCATCAAAAATAATGAGGTAATCAATACCTGACAATTTTACGCCATTCAATTCGGTATATATTTTGTAAGTACCTGTAGCAGTGAATTGAGCTATGGAAATTACTGTGTTTAAAATCAAAGCAAAAAACAACAAAAATCTCTTCATGTAAAATGTATTTTTGAGCATTTTATAAAATTGGCAATTAAAAAAATCGATTTATACAATACAAAGGTACAGTTTTCTATTTAAAAACAAAAAAATGGCCGATTTATTGCAGTAATATCCATTGAAGCGTTTATTTTTTGTAATTTTGCATAAGAATATGATTTTAAAATAATAATTGCAACGCACCCCCAGCTACAACAACACATTAAAAAATGAAACGAGCAAACTTATCCCTCTTAATTGCTTTTTTAATTCTCTATACTTTTCAACTAACAGCTCAAGAAAATTATCAATTCAAAAAAATTGATGGTAAAGAATACATTCTTTATACCGTGCAACCTAGCGAAGGATTGTACAGTATTGGACGTAAATTTGATATTGAGATAAAGGAATTAAATAAATTAAACCCTGAGATAGCCAATGGTTTGAAAACTGGTCAGCTAATTCTTATACCCGTAACAAAAGAAACAAAAAAAGCAATTACAAGTTTAAAAAAGGAAACTGCGCAAAAACCGATAATAAAAAATGACTCATCGCAAGAAACAGCTTTCGTAGAGCATATAGTCGAAAAAAAACAAACTTTATTTGCAATAAGTAGAAAATATAATATTTCGCAAGACGAACTCAAAAAAATCAACCCTGAGCTCGAAAATGGTTTGAAAACAGGAATGACATTGCGCATACCTAAAATTTCGGAAGATGAGAGCCATAAAACGAAGAAAAACAAGAAAGAGACTAAAGCAACCGTCTTAATCAAACACATTGTAAAGCCCAAAGAAACATTATATGCTATTAGCAAGCTTTATAACGTAGAGGTTGAGGATGTTATAAAACTAAATCCAACTGCGCTGTCTTCGCTTATTATTGGTTCGGAGCTTACAATTGAAGTACAAAAAGAAGTTTCGGTAGCATTGGAAAAGGTAGAAACCAAGCCAACTGAACCTGAGGAAATTAAGCCTCAAAAAGCCTTGGTTGATACACAGTATTTGACACGAATTACAAAGAACGTAAAACCAAATAGTTCACCAATTAAAATTGCAGTTTTATTGCCTTTAGTTATCGAAAATTCAAAAACAGATGCCGTAAATGAACGTTTTCAGGAGTTTTACGCTGGGCTTTTATTAGCTGCCAATGAAGCTAAAAGCAAAGGAATTAGTATTGATATATTGGCATTTGATACTGAAAAAACCGAAGAGAAAATAATTGAAGTACTTCAAAATCAAGCTTTAAAATCGGTTGATTTAATAATAGGCCCAGCCTATTCGAACCAAGTTGCCTATTTGAGTGATTTTGCAAAAACGAATAAAATAAATGCTATCATTCCATTTACTTCTAAGGTTGCAGATATAAATGATAACCCTTATCTTTTACAATTTAACCCTTCGCGAAATGTTGAAACTGACTATTTAACAAATTTGTTGACTCTACAATACAAAAATGAAAATATAATATTTATTGATTTACCAAATATTTCGGACAACGATGCTGGTTTTGAGTGCACTTCAAATTTAAAAGAGCTATTGAATAAAAAAAACAGAAAATTTAGTATCATTGAAGCTAACTCCGAACAATCACTTCAAACATCAGTATTATTTGAAAAAGATAAATCAAATATTATTATTTTTAATACCGATAAATTTTCAAGCGTTTTTCCTTTTCTGGGTTTTCTAAATTCGAATGCGTTGAATTTCAACATTTTGCTGTATGAGCAATACAGTTGGAAAAATCAGAATGCACAAGTTAAATTCAAATCATTTAGTATAGCTCCTTTCAAACCCTTGGTCAACGATGTTGATTTTACAAATTATACCTCTTTGTTTAAAAGTTATTTTAATTGGAAAATAACGTCTACCAATCCACGATACGATGTATTAGGCTACGATTTAGGCAACTATGCCATAGCTATGATTTATGAATTTGGACCACAATTTGGATGGGGAAAAACAAAACTTCCTTTGGCTTCGGGCATTCAATCCTATTTAAAATTTCACCGACAAACGACCTCGAGTGGGTTTGTAAACACACAACTGTATCAACACGAAAAATAGAAAATAAAAAATGCCGACTCTGATAAAGATATCGGCATTTTTTTTCAAGAATTAAATTCAAATGTTTGAATCTAGGCTATTGATAATTTAAGGGCTTTTGTTTCCTCAAATTTGGTAATCAAATCATCCATCACCTCTTTCACTGTCGAAATACGAGTTGATAAATAAGCATTGCTGCCAGCAAAAGCATATCCTTTGTCCATACGCCCTTTGTAAGCATTATACAGCGAAACTACTATACAATAAGGTACCACTTTGTAGTCGCATGTATGCAAACAATCGTACGGACAAGTTTTTGGGCGGGTTAAACCCAACTTTACTTTTTCCAAAAACGTACCATTCAAAGCACGACCAGGCATTCCAACAGGGCTCTGAATAATTTCAACATTGTCGACTTCAGCTTTGATATACGAATTTTTAAATCTAATATCCGCATCACATTCTTCGGTTGTTACAAAACGGCTGGCAATTTGAACACCTTTAGCGCCAAGTTCCATCATTCTGTACATATCTTCGCCACTGTAAATACCTCCGGCAGCTACCACCGGAATTTCTTGATTGTATTTTTCTTCGAATACAGCAACCTCTTTAACTACCTGTGGGATAAGCTTTTCGATTGCAAATTCAGGGTCGGCTATTTGATTCATTTTAAATCCTAAATGTCCACCAGCTTTTGGCCCTTCTACCACAATTAAATCGGGAAGATAATTGTAAAGTGTTTTCCATTTTTCGCAAATAATTTTTGCTGCACGTGCCGAAGAAACAATTGGAACTAATTTCGTAGTGCAACCATCCGTACGATACTTAGGTAAATCGAGTGGCAATCCAGCTCCTGCAAATATCACATCAGCTTTTTCAGCAATTGCAGTTTTCACCATGTCGCCAAAATTAGTTAGGGCCATCATGATATTTATACCAACAATACCCGATGATTTTTCCTTCGATTTACGAATTTCTTCTTTTAAACCAAAAATACACGAATCCATGTAGCTACGAGCCTTTTCACGATAAATCAATCCCAATCCGGCACAAGAAATTACTCCCACTCCACCTTGGTTTGCAACTGCCGAAGCCAACCCAGACAAAGAGATTCCGACACCCATACCACCCTGAATAATAGGCACACGAGCTGTTAAATCTCCAATTTTTAATCCTGTCATAAAAAAAAAGTATTAAAAAAAATTAGTATTATCAACAACACGTTTATCATCAAAACAAATAAAAGAATTCGAAACAAAATTCGAATTCTTTTATTCAGTATATAAAATTATATGTAAAAAAAATTATCCATAAATAATTTTTCCATCTTCATCTTTAAAACAATCGAAACTTTTGTTATATTGCTCCATCGCTCTGTAACTCATTGCCATACTCGAAAAACCACCATCGTGATACAAGTTTTGCATAGTTACTTTTCGAGTTAAATCGCTAAACATTACCACGCAATAATCGGCACAATCTGCTGCAGTTGCATTTCCGAGTGGCGACATACGTTCCGAGAAATCTAATAAGCCATTAATACCCTTCACGCCACTGCCTGCGGTAGTTACAGTTGGCGATTGCGAAATTGTATTGACACGTACATTTTTTTCGCGGCCGTAAATATAACCAAAACTCCGAGCAATAGATTCTAAAATTGATTTGGCATCTGCCATGTCGTTATATCCAAATACGGTGCGTTGAGCAGCCATATACGATAAAGCAACAACTGAACCCCACTCGCTTATAGCATCCATTTTTTTTGCCACTTGGAGCATTTTGTGAAACGAAATAGCCGAAATATCCAATGTAGTATTCAACATATCATAGTCGATATCGTCGTAAGTACGTTTTTTACGAACGTTTGGCGACATGCCTATTGAGTGTAAAACAAAATCAATTTTGCCTCCTAACACTTCCATCGACTGTTTGAAAACCTCTTCCAAGTCTGACACACTTGTAGCATCAGCAGGGATAAGTTTTGCATTT
The DNA here is from genome assembly GCA_020049335.1 of Paludibacter sp. GTDB lineage: Bacteria > Bacteroidota > Bacteroidia > Bacteroidales > Paludibacteraceae > Paludibacter. The sequence continues at coordinate 21,361 of JAIFKX010000188.1, forward strand.
AGTTTTTCGGCCAATTCGTTGGTAGTACCCATACGAACTGCCAACGGTGTGTTCGAGAGTGTTATAATTGCACCTTCCTCTACTGCACGTTCTGCTACTTTCCATGCAATCGACATATCGTTCAATGCTCCGAAAACGATTCCTCTTTTTCCTTTTAATAAATTATTACCCATTATTTGAATGTTTATTAGTTTTTGTATAATAAAACTATTTTAAAGCTAAATAGTTTTGTGAAACCCCAAAATTTTGGCACAAAGGTACTAAAAATGTGCATTATTACAAACTATTTGAATTCCAGCTTCAAAAAACGACCCGTTTCACTGGTTTTGTGAGCAGCAACTTGTTGAGGTGTACCCGTACAAATTACCTTTCCACCAGCAGCGCCACCTTCAGGGCCAATATCAATAACAAAGTCGGCAACTTTTATGACATCCATGTTATGTTCGATAATTATAACAGTGTTACCTTTATCTACCAAGCGATTAAGCACACCGAGCAACACCCGAATATCTTCGAAGTGAAGTCCCGTTGTGGGTTCGTCCAAAATATAAATTGTTTGTCCAGTATCGCGCTTCGAAAGTTCGGTAGCTAATTTTACGCGCTGACTTTCGCCACCCGAAAGCGTGGTACTCGATTGACCGAGTTTAATATAGCCCAAACCTACATCCTGCAAAGTTTTTATTCTATTGAGAATATTTGGTTGATTTTCGAAAAACTCAACTGCCTGATTAATAGTCATTGCAAGCACATCGGCAATGGATTTTCCTTTAAAGCGTACTTCGAGTGTTTCTTTGTTGTAACGTTTGCCATCGCAAGTTTCACAAGGCACATAAACATCCGGAAGAAAATTCATTTCTATGGTTTTATAACCATTGCCACCACAGGTTTCGCATCGTCCTCCGGCAGTATTAAACGAAAATCGACCAGGTTTATAACCACGAATTTTAGCTTCGGGCAAACTGACAAACACATTTCGAATATCCGAAAAAACGCCGGTATAAGTGGCCGGATTAGAGCGTGGTGTGCGTCCAATGGGCGATTGATCTACTTCAACCACCTTATCAATATGTTCGAGTCCGTCAATGCTTTTGTATTCGAGTGGGTCTTGCAACGAGCGGTAAAACTTCTGACTCAGAATAGGTTGTAGCGTTTCATTAATCAATGTCGATTTTCCGCTTCCCGAAACTCCAGTTACGCAAATCATTTTACCAAGTGGAAAAGTTACATCTACTCCTTTTAAATTATTGCCTTTAGCACCTTTCAATGTAAGAAATAAACCATTTCCTTCGCGAACTTTTTCGGGTATTTCAATTTTCTTTGTACCATTCAGATATGCCGAAGTAAGCGTATCGGCTTTGAGCATTTGAGCAGGAGTACCCGAAAAAACCACTTCACCACCATGACGACCAGCATGTGGACCTAAATCAACCACATAATCGGCAGCCATCATCATATCTTTGTC
>JAIFKX010000119.1 GCA_020049335.1 Paludibacter sp.
GTGCAACCGATGTACCTGTAACCGATGACTTTGCTGGTGCTCTTCGTGCCAATTACACACCACACGATATGGGTGCTTACGTAATTTCAGGTACTACGGATGTTAAAACAGCATCACAAAACAAATTATCAGTTTATAGCACCGCAAATGCATTGGTGTTCGATAATTTAAGCGGAAATACAGCACGTATTTATTCTCTTTCGGGTCAATTGGTTAAATCAATTGCATTAATAGGTAATAAAGTCTCTGTTCCAAGCACCAACGGATTCTATATCGTACAGGTAAATAATCAAAACCTGAAAGTGTTAGTTAAATAATGCATGATAGTTATTTTTTTGATAATAACCCTTATAAACTCTACTTTATAAGGGTTATTTTTATGTAGTTATTATTTAATACCCCAAGTGGTTTTATTTTATACACATGTCATTTCGTTTTCCACGCTATTTTTGTGAAATAAAATCTCAAAAATAAAATCTCATGAAAAAATTATTTACTTCAAAAATCCTTATGGCTTTTATAGCCATTGGTACTTGTGTTACACTCAGTGCACAAACAGTTATTAAGGTAAGTAGCTTACGTGCTCGAAATTCAGAGCGATTACGATCCAACAGTCGAAGTGTATCCAATTACATTAAAGGCAAAAGCGGGAACAAGCGCAACAAACAACATTACTATCAAACCAGCTGCGGGCGTAAAAAAAGTTATCGGACCAGCTAATAAAACAGTAGTTTTAGGTGGATTGACATTTGCAAAAGATGATGTGATACTTACTGTACCATCGGTAGCCGGAATAGAAGTAGGATATGCAGTTTATGGTGCAGGTTTACCACCTTATATTGGAACCGTAGCTGCTCCTTCGTATTCTACTGTTTCGGAAGTGAATGCTGCAAATAATACTATTACAATTAGCAGTCCGGCCACAGGTGCTTCGGTTGTCGACAAAAAAACATTTATCGGACAAATTTTAACTAAAGCTTTTCTTTTTGATGGCGCCAAATATGTAACCATCGATGGTGTGGAACGCACAGGAGATACCGGCTTGACGATTCAGAACCCAAACAGCATTAATTGTCAGACCATTATGTTTAAAAATAGTGCCGATAATTGTGCAATAAAAAATTGTTATATAAGAGGTGCAAACGTTTCAGGTACATATAATAACGGTATACAAGGCACTGTTTACTTTCAGGGAGCAAGCAATATTACAATTTCCAAGTGTGATGTTGGCGACATGGATGATCCAAACATTCCTTTCCCAATTACAGCATTTCAAATAACTGCCGAAGGTTCAAATTCGAATGTTGAAATTTCAGACTGTAATGTATATAACATAAGCAATTATAACTCAACAAATGGTAATTCGGCTGTTTTTCAATTTGGAAGTGGCGGTGGAAGCAATAACAGAATTCTTAACAACCGTGTTTACTGGACTAAAGAAACATTTATCGGAGCTATAAATCTAATGGGTGTAGGTGGAAGTATGAACGGACTTGGTAATCGCTTCGAAGGAAATATTATTGGCTACGAAAATGCTCAGGGTACAGGAGTTGCAATGCTTAAAAGTTCAGGTTCTACTTTAAAGGCTGTTGGCAATTTACGTAACTTTACTTGCAAAAACAACAAAATTGCCAATATCGAGTTTACAGGAGCCAACTTTACAGGCATTGAATTAGGAAACTCGGTTGCACAAACAATTGATGCAGATGCAATTTGCAACAATAACGTAATAGAAAATATCGTTTTGAACCAAACAGGAAATGGTGCTCTTGCAGGTATTGTTGTTTCGGCGGCTATTCCTTATGATGTAACAATCAAAAACAACACGATTAAAAATTTAACTGCAATTACTTCAACTGCTACACATACATCAACAGTAGCAGGCATCAATTTTTCAGGTACTGCAAATGTATTAAACAAATACAAATATCTGAATAACAGAGTATCTCTCTTATCAGGAGGCAGCAGTATTTCAACAGTTGCCAATTATACTTATGGCATTCGTGTTCCTTTCAACACTACAAATGTAGAACAAAACATGGTATATGATATTACGATGAATAATGCCGACAACAAAGCAGCAGTGCGTGGTATTCAAACTGCAGGAAGCAATGTTACTGGACAACTTATAGCTAACAATATAGTTCGTATTGGAGGTAATGTAATAAGCGATGCTTTTGTTGCAGCCATGTTCCAGGAAGCAGCAACTTCAGCCGGCGACCCATGTAAAATTTACAACAATACCTTCTATGTAGGTGGAGAATCTCCTGCAACTGCAACTAAATCTACTTACGGCTATTTCCGAAACACTGGAAATGCACATTTGGTAGATTTCCAAAACAATATAGTAGCAAACAAACGTGCTTTACAAGGAACAACAGCATTTAACTATGCTATGAATATCAATATAAATAGTGAATTTTCAGTATGTAACTACAACCTGTACCAATTCGGAGGTAATATGGCGTATGTTACAACATTAAGTGCTGCCGCTCCTGATTTCGCTACATGGCAAGATCCTGATGGCGTTGGTTTAGATGCGAATGGTTTGGCAGCAGATCCAATGTTCGAAAATGCAACTGCCGAAGTGCCTGATATGCGTATTAAGGAAACTTCGCCTGCCAAAGCTGCTGGTAACAATCTTTTAGCTACCGTAGCTGTCGACTTCAATGGATTTACACGTACTGCAAACGACTTAGGTGCGTTGGCTTATGGTACGATTGCTTCTTTTGAAACAGTAAAGCCAACAACTATTAGAATTTACGGTGCAAATAATGCAATTGTTTTTACTGATATGTTGGCACAAACTGCAAGCATTTATACCATGAACGGTCAGTTGGTAAAATCTGCAAAATTGCTTTCGAACAAAGAAAATATTTCAGTTGCCAACGGACTTTATATCGTTCGTGTAGGCACATTTAGCACAAAGGTTTTGGTAAAATAATAGATAGTGTTTGATTAAGTTTTTTAAGGTGTCCATGAGCATCCCTGACAGATTTATATTTTTTGTCAGGGATGTTTTTTTTAGTTCCCAATTTTTAATGCTATAAAAAATGATATTCAATCATCTCCGTTTAACAGGCCTGATTTGTCTGATTTTGTTTCAGTATTTTCCGCTTGCGGCACAAACAATTATTAATCGTCCGGGATTGGACGATTGCGAACTAACTTTCGAAGATAATTTCGATGGTACTGCTATTAATACCAATGTTTGGCATTACCGTACCGACAGCAAACACTGGAGCACACATTTGCCTGAAAATGTGGAAGTTAAGGATAGTTTTTATATCTGAATGTAAAAAAACAAACGGCCAATGGTATGAATTATACCGGAGCAGGCGTAATCAGCAAATAGGCTTTTAAATATGGCTACTACGAAAGTCGCTTTAAAATACCTGCCGGTGGTGGTTGGCACACTTCATTCTGGATGATGGGCTTCGACTGAAGTGGTGGCACAAGCACCGGAAATGCATATCAGGAAATTGATGTTTGCGAAAATGACTCTAAAAACTATCTGAAATACGCAACCAATGTGCACAACTGGCTGGGTCAACCTTTTCAAACGAAATAAACGCTACTTTTAATTTACAGCAAAATGCCAATGTTTCGTTGATGATTTACAACTCAGCCGGACAAATATCAGGCAAAATATTGAATAGTAATCCATTAAACGCAGGAAAGCACAATCTTAGATTTACAAATATAATTCATACAAAGGGATTAAATTTAGCCGTTTTGTATGTAAATGGAAATATTATTGCAAAGCAAAAATTTATTAATCAGTAAAATAAAAAATCCGTATAAAATTCAAATATACAGCAGCGAAAATCCGTTTAATCCGTTTAATCCGCGTTACTATTTTTTTATAAAAAACATGAAATCACATTTTACACTATTAATCGTTCTTCTTTTTTCAATAAATATTGCTGCCCAAAACGGAAAGCTCTTTCTGGTAGCGGGTCAAAGCAATGCAGTTGGGCAGGGCGATGCATCTCTCAGCATAATTTGCACGCCGGGCACAGCTTACGAATTTAACGAACTGACTAACAGCACTCAACACTTGCAAGACCCTATGGGGCAAAATGCCAACAACCTGCAACCAGCAGCCAGTGGAAGTATAGGCCCTGCATTTGCAAAAACATTAAACGCATTGATAAACAAACCAATTTACTTAGTTTCGGCAGCGCGTGGTGGTTCATCCAATGGTGTAAAAGCCGAACTCTCGAACTACGGAACATGGGACGAAACAGGAAACCTGTTACTTTTCGGCAGTGCAGTTGACAAAGTAAAAAAAGCCATTCAAACTACGGGACTTGCGCTTTCGGGCGTAATCTGGATACAGGGTGAGCGCGATGCCAATGCCATTCGAACTGGCAACCAAACCGAAGCTGAATATCAGGCAGCTTTAGAAAAAGTGATTGCGCATTTTCGGGCTGAATTTGGGTCCCAACTGCCATTTTATATTGTACTTACGGGCTTGCAGGGTGTGGTTACGAATGGCACACCTGCGGCAACCGAAACAGTCTCAAATTACGCTGTGCGTCGTATTCAGAAAGCGGTGGCGGCTAAAATGCCCAATGTTTTTGTTGCATTTACTTCCACCGATACTTTTTTTGATAAAGGATGGATGAAACCCGAAGCCGTAACCGTGCATTACACGCAACCTGCTTATAATCAGATTGGCGATTCGGTAGCACGCTTTGTTTCAACTATCACGTACGATACAATTGCTAATATTGAGCCCATTCCGACACCCAATAGTGCCAATCCACAAATTATTATCGACAATACCGATGCTGCTTGCACCTTCGATGCGCCCTGGACACAAAGTACATACAACAGCGGATTTTACGGAACAAATTATGCCAACGATGGCTCTGCTGGTGCCGACCCTTCTAAATGGGCAAAATGGACGCCAACCATAGCCGCTACAGCAAACTATAATATTTTTATGCGCTGGACTGCCGGGCCGAATCGCCCTGCAGCTGCTCCCGTGGAAATTAAGCATGCCGACGGAACAAAATCAATCACTGTCGATCAAACAATAAATAACAATTTATGGCAGTGGCTTGGTACGTATAATTTAGCTGCCGGCAGCGAAAATTACGTTAAACTATCGGCTGCCGCTACCGGATATACATTGGCCGATGCGGTGCTTTTCGAACGAATCAATGTCAAGAACAATTCGCTTCCTTATATAATGGACATGGTACATCATAATCCGGGCGAAGTGAGGTTTGTAACCAATTACGACAAACCGGAAGTGATTAAAGAAGTGGGTGCCAAAGGAAAAGTATTTTATTTATTCGATTCGGGTGTATTGGGCGTAAACTGGGAAAGTTTCGACCCTGCTGCTTTGCCCGTTGGTTCGGCCGACCGTACATGGATTGAAGCCAAGGCTGCAGAATTAACTCAACGCTACAATGCTGCCAAAGCGGCTGGGCTCGAAGTGTATTGCATGTCCGACTTATTGCTTTTCCCCAAAAAATTACTCGAAAAATACGGGATGACCACGCGGTTTAAGGACATTAACGATGCCATGACCCAACAATTGTTGCGCGAAGAACTTCGCATGATGTTTCGCGATTTTCCGCAGTTGGACGGTATTGTGGTGCGCATTGGCGAAACCTATATGCAAGATGCGCCTTATCATTCGGGCGGTATAAATAACAAGACCTCGTCGACTGTGATAATTCCGCTTATGCAAATTATGCGCGAAGAGGTTTGTGTAAAACTAAACAAAAAAGTGTTTTTCCGCACGTGGTGGAGTTTCGATTCGAACCAAACTACTTACAACGAAGTAAGCAATGCCGTTGAACCTCATGCGAATCTTATTTTTAGCGTAAAACATTGCGAAGGCGATTTCCATCGTGGAAATCCGTTTAGCAAAGTGCTCGGCACCGGGCGTCACAAACAATTGGTGGAAGTACAATGTGCCCGCGAGTACGAAGGCAAAGGTGCGTATCCGAACTACATTGCCCATGGCGTAATCGAAGGATTCGAAGAATATAAAAATACCATGCCAACTGCGCCTTACACCAGTTTGCGACAGTTGTACAACAATGCGACACTTTTTTCGGGCGTTTGGACATGGTCGAAAGGTGGCGGATGGGATGGTCCGTACATTCAGAACGATATGTGGAACGAACTCAATACATGGGTAATGCTCAATTGGGCAAAAAATCCGGCCGCAAGCGAGGTTTCAGTTTTTAATCAATATGCTTCAACAATTTTAGGTTTGAGTGGCACTTCGCTCGCTCAATTTCGTACGCTGGCATTACTTTCGGCCGATGCGGTTATACGCGGGCATCGCTCCACTTTTGCCGACGTCGACCCGTGGTGGACACGCGACCAATACATCAGTGCACCGCCAGCCATACCTACCGACGCCACCAAAAAAGCGCGTGTGCTCAGTCAGAAAGTGGAAGCTGTGCAGTTATTCGAACGCATTGTGCGATTGGCCGATAGTATTAATATGCCCGACCCTGTAAATAAAAAATACATGCAGGTATCGGCACGATACGGTTTGTTTGTGCATAAAATCTACGAAACAGCTTTTCAGTTAAAATATTGTTCGCTCGACCCGCAAACTTCGCGCGTGAAAATTGATAGTTTACTCACAGCTTACGATAATATTTGGGTTGAATACCGAAAATTTGGTGCCGACAATCCCGAATGCCCTACATTATATACCGAAAAGGCGTTCCGTAATACCAATACAGGCAGCATTGGCGAGTTTGTGGAAACCATGCGTAAATCCATTCAGGGTGTAAACGGAATTTATTTTACCAATTTGCAACCGGGAATATTATCTAATATTATTAAACTAGAATTAAATCCCGAAGTGGGTAAAACTTTGTACAGCGACCGAACTTATTTGTTTACCGAAGTGCCAGCAATACTTAAAAATGCCGAATACATTGTGTGGAAAAACGATTATAAAAACGTGGCGCACGACGACCGGCTTCTTCGTCCCGAATGGCTTACAGCGAACTTTACAAAGACAAATTACAGTTTCGCAGTGCCCGACACCCGACTGACTTTATTTTCGAAAACGCTAAAAAATGGCGATGTAATTAGTCTGGGAGAAAATCACAATCAGGGAAGTTTAAACAACTCAACACTTTATATCCCGTTTTTTGTGCCGGATGCGCTATCGGCATTGGATGAAAATAATTTTGTGCAGCAAATAAAATTATTCAAAGCAAATAATCAATTGCATATAAGCATACCAACACAGCTTCGGGATGACGAATGCGTTGTTTCAGATATTTCGGGGCGAGTTGTGAAAACTATTCAATTATTCAACATAACAACACAGGTTCAATTATCAAGAGGTTTTTATGTGGTGCAAATAATTAAAAATCAGCAAACT
>JAIFKX010000304.1 GCA_020049335.1 Paludibacter sp.
AGCGCCCACAACTTGGTAGTAGCATTGTAAGTGAGTGCATTTTTAGTTGTATTTGCCAAAGCATAATTTGTAGTTGGCGAAGTAGAAGGCCAAGGAGTTAAAACATATTTCCAATCGGTATCCGATGTACTTGCACTACCGCCTGTAATAATTGCTCCAATATGAGCATAGACTCCCGAAGTTAACGTGCTTAAACCCGCACATCCAGTTGACGAAACGGAAGTAGCTGGATTGTAATAAATTGTAAAGTTACTGGTTGTTTCATCAATAAATGATGGACTTGTAGTAACAATTTGTGCCCAACCACTTAGGGTTAAAAGCGTTAGAAATAATGTGAAAATATATTTTTTCATTATTTGTAGTTTAAAGTAATACTATTAATTTATTAAAGACGGGAAGTCTGATTTATTGCACTTTATCTATTATTTAGTAAAATACAAAGGCTGTTGAGAATTACCAAAACAGCCTTTGTGTTATTTTACTGTTTCCGCATTATTTTACAGAAACCTTCTGGGTTTGTCCATCAATTTTTACAATATATAATCCAGCATTTAAAGCAGTTGAACGGAAAGTACCACTCATTATTTTGCTTTCGATGTTGCGACCACTAATATCGAACAATTCAGCTTTTGCATTTACGCCTTCTACTACAATTGATTTGTTTGATGTATAAACTTTGTATTTATTAGCATCCAAAGTGCTTATTCCAGTAGAAACCCATGCCAAAACAGTATCGGTAAAAGTTGTTTGAAGTTGAGCATCAGCTGTACGATTATCGGTAACGGCTGTGTTATCAGCTTTGTATTCTACGTTAGCATCTAACTGATCGTTGTAGTATTTGTAATACATGATATCCACATCTGCAACTGTAAAAGTAAATGTACCATCTCCGTTTTTCACGCCTGCAACAAATTCGCCTGAACCACCATTTTTTTCATTTTTAATAAACATTTGAGCTGTATTTGCGGGTGGAGTTACATTCAGTGTAACTGTTTTGAGCAATGAAGCATTGTAAATACGTTTGAAAGTAATTTCTGGTGCTACAGGAGGATTTTTAGTGGCATCGCCTACGGCATCAAAAAGAATTGAACTTTGTGTAACGTCTTTGTATGAATTGTTACCTTGAGTTTGTTGATACATCCATGCTTTACCAGTAGCAAATTGATAAGCTAAAGAGTATGCATTTTTTGTATACACTTTTATGCTAAAATAGTTACCGTCTGCATCGCTACTTGCAGCAACCAAGTTCATTTTGGTATCAGTAGAATCAACTTTACCTTCATAACCAGGTGTTTTCCAGTCGTTAAAGTTTCCAGTACAATACAATTCAGTTACGTTTTTTGGAACGTAAATTTCGATTGTAAAAGTGCCAGGTACAGGAACTACGTCTTTCCAAACCGATGCCCAATAAACGACCACATCTGCTTGAGGAGAAGTTCCAGCATAAACATTGTCACCAAGTTCACCACCAGACGCATCTTTCATTACATAAGCCCAATCTGGACCGCAAATGTATTTGTACTTAATGTTAGCAAGAGTAATCTGAACATTTTCCCAAACAACAAAATTTGCTTCGTCTAGCGTTACACTGTAGTGTGTAGCGTCCACTTTAGTACATTCTACAGCACCTGCTGCATTCCAACCATTAAAATTACCCACAATCATTACCCTGTTTGTTTGAAGATGATTGTCTGATCCACCATCATTGGGCACTGTTACAATAAATGTAGCTGTTGCTGCTGTTGCAGCCTGAAAAGCTAATAGCATTCCTATTAGCAAAAAAGTAAATTTAGTCTTCATAACGTTTTTGTTTTTTTAAAAATTAATATTTAAGGAATTGAAAATTTTTAGATTTTTATTTTTCAATAAAATCAGCTATCGAATTATAACTGATTTTATTGATTTATAAGTTATTAATAGCCAGTATTTTGTTTTAAATTTGGATTTGCATTAATTTCAGAAACTGGAATTGGGAAAACATTAAAATCGGCACTGAAATCTTTTCCGGCAGCTTCGCCACCTTTCCAGTCCCATGTGTAGCCTGTATTTGTTCCTCCATAATGGCCAAAGCGAACCAAATCCATTCGACGGCGACCTTCGAAGCAAAATTCACGTGCCCACTCATCGATAACATCTTGTAATGAAAGCGAAGTAAGAGCCGATGTTTTTCCTGCACGAGTTCTCAGTGCATTTACCGCTGCAAGCGCTGTATAGCCTTCTATAGGCGCTGCACCTCGTGTAACTGCCTCGGCGTAAGTTAAGTAAGCCTCTGCTTGGCGCATTAGTGGAATATCAGTATCCGTAAATTGAGTATCGTTGGTTTTAGCTCCATCAGCTCTCAAATTGGAGTATTTAATACTAGATAATCCCTCTTTAAAAGTATTCGAAATAATTCCAATTGTACGTAAAGAAGTACTATCTTTCGACGGATCTAATTTTGATTTAATGGCACCCAACAGAAATAATGCTCTGGCATCTTTTAAAGATGCTGGAAGTCTGGCAGTTGTTAAATCGTTATTGTCGCTAAATTTTGGAAAATTACCAGGAAAAAACTTTTTCACGATAGTTGCACGCGCTCTATTTCCTGCCCAGCCTTCGGTTGTTCCCCAGCCAGGCATATCACCTGTATGTGTAGAAGCGATTAGGAACAAAGATGTTCCCCAACTTTTAGTCTGTACGCCATCGGCAGCAATAGGAAATATTATTTCATTTGGTGCTTGATTTACACTCGAACCATCAACAACTCCAGCATTATCAGCCATAAACAGGTGTCTGAAAGTTGGGCAGAGAGAATATCCGGAACTTGGGTCTATTACTTTTTTAGCATAAATTGCTGCCGAATCCCATTTAGCTGTACCTGTATAAACTTCTGCGTTTAAATAAACACGTGAACGTAATAACCAGTTAGCCACCTTGTTGGCTCTGTAGTAAGGTTTGCTAGTGTTGGGAGCATACATGTCTGCTTCACACTGACTTAATTCGGCATTAATATAATTAAATAATTGAGCACGAGGAATTTGTTTTGGCGACACATCAATAGTAACTGTTTCGCTAAATGGTACTGTGCCGAACATATCCATCAAATAGAAATAATTCAGAGCACGCATAAATCTTGCCTCAGCACGTTGACGAACCGATTTTTCATCCGTCATACCTTCAATTTTACTTAAAAACTCATTTATCAATGTAATATTAAAATAAAGCCGTCCATACAATCCTTTAATATTGCTGTGCGATGAACTCCATTTGTTATAATTCATTTCGGGTATACCAGGGTCGCCCCAAGAGCACATTGCCTCGTCGGTAGTTAATTCATTCAAATTCCATACTAAGCGTACAAATGCTGATGTACCTTCATCAATTCCAACTACATCGCCTAGACCATCAGGCCCTTTTTGACCTGTAAGTGCTAATGATGAATATATTTTGGCAAAAACTTCATCTTGATAAAATGTTGAACTTACATTTGGATTCACCGGTGCAATATTCAAATCGTCTAAGCACGAACTCATCCCAAACAATAGCATTAGGGATACAATAGGGATATATATATATTTATTATTTTTTTTCATGATTCTGAATTTTACGGTATTATTTAATTAAAAATTTAAACTTAAACCAATCATAGAGATAGTTGGGCGAGGATAAATATTTCTATCTATCCCATCAGACACTTCTGGATCAAGTCCTTTGTATTTTGTTATCACATAAGGATTTTGAACTGTGGCATAAATACGTCCCGTTTTTAATACTCTAAACAGGTTGTTAAAACTATAGCCAAACGAAATATTATCGCATCTTACAAACGAAGCATTTTGAATGTAATAGTCTGATAAATAATAGTTTGTTCCGTTTGTAGTGAAATTAGTTTCATACACCGAAACTGGTTTATTAGAAAGGAACCCATCTCCAGAATCTGAATAAATACCTGTAATGCCTATCTGCGCACTCCGAGCATCCACATCGTTATACATATAATTGCCAATGCTTGCACGTAGTGTAAAGCTAAAGTCAAAATTCTTATAGGTCAACTTCGAAGCAAGCCCCATTAATAAATCGGCGGTTGGTTTTTTGTGAAAATATCGGTCATCATCGTTTATAATTCCATCAGGCGTGCCATCAGGACCACTTCTGTCTACAAACTCACCTTCAATAGGTTTGTTATTGGCATCGTACACTTGTTCGTACACATAAAATATATTAGCAGGTTGTCCTACTGTATATGCTTGTACATTGTTGCCTGTACCAGCAGAAATACCTCCTACAGGAATAATTGCATTTTTACCATTCGAAATAGTTAGTTCTGTAATTTTATTTCTGTTGTGCGAAATATTGTAGTTTAACTCCCATTTTAAATCTTTAGATTCAATAATTCGACCAAGCAACGATAATTCAACACCCATATTATTTAAAGAGCCAATATTACTCCAAACTTTATTGCTAAAATTTTGTAAACCAGGCGCATCTATTTCGTTAATCAAATCGGTTGTTACACGATAATAATAATCGAACGAGCCAGATAAACGTGATTTCAATAAACTAAAGTCAATTCCTCCATTATAAGTAGTTGTTTTTTCCCATGTTATTAACGGATTGTACGGACTTGGTTTATAGGTTTGCATATAGGTGTTGTTTTCGCCAATTGGATATCCGGCACCCGTTAAACTTACTTGGTAAACTGGTGTAAAATAATCATTTCGACCACCCAAATCTTGTTGACCTGTTGAACCATAACCCAATTTTAATTTCAAATCGTCAATCACATCAATTTCTTTGATAAAATCTTCTTCGCTCATTCTCCAAGCCAAAGCAGCAGCAGGAAATAAACCCCATTTCTGACCATCTGCAAAGTGCGAAGTAGCATCTGCTCTAAGTGAAGCTGTAGCAAGGTATTTGTTGTTTAGCGAATAATTTGCTCTACCAAAAAATGATAATAAGCGATATAAATTAATTTCTTTATCAGCGGTATAATTATATCCACCAACATGCGTAGTACCATCGGGTAATGTGGTTGATAGGTTTGACTCTAATCCCTGATATGCATTATATCTATCATCAAAAAACTCTTGATATTCATAACCTCCCATTACGTCAAATTTTTGATTATCAAACTCTTTTGCATATTGTGAGTAAAATGATAGCAGCTTATTATACTTCGTTTTTTTCTCCCATCCAGTTCGTCCGTGGTGCGTATCGCTACCCGAAAGCGAATCTACATACAATTCTTGATTACCTTCAGCAACATCATATCCTAAATTCAAATGCAAACGTAATTCAGGTAGAAAATGTACCTTATAATCAACTTCAACATTACCAATAAAATTTTTAGAAGTAGCTTTATCCGATCGTTGTTTAAGTTCAGCTACGGGGTTTTTTCCCGCTAATGAGTTTCTATATACAATTCCTTTGTCTTTCATAGTCCACTGATAATAGCCCGAGAAATTGTCCTGATAAACGGCATCTGTTGAAGTAACTGGTTGAGTTGGATCAAAAGAAGAAGCAGAACCTACTACGCTGCCGGCATCAACATACTGACTGTTTGAAGCTAAACCTTTTGCATTAATGTTTACATTAAGGTGATTATCAAAAAAAGAGGGACTTAAACTAATTGAACCTGTAAATCTTTCGTAGTTCGAAGTTTTAATAATTCCATTTTGATTTGTGTAGCCGAAAGAGCCTCTATATGGCATGTTTTTTAGTCCACCCATCACATTTACATTATGGTCGTGGCTTATCGCATTTTGATAAATAAGGCTTTGCCAGTCTGTTTTTGCAGTGCCCATTCTACTAAGTATTTCAGGTTTATCTTTATATAAAGTATCAACAAGTGTTCTGAATTGGTCAGCATTCATCACTTCATATTTATTTCTAAGGGTACTTAATGACATGTTAGTATCATAAGAAATTCGAGGCTTAGCTCCTTTTTCTCCTTTTTTTGTAGTAATAATAATAACTCCATTTGATGCCCGCGAGCCATAAATAGCAGTTGCAGATGCATCTTTTAATACTGTAAAGCTTTCAATATCATTTGGATTAATTGCACTCAATGGGTTAGGAGAACCACCTACGCCTTTGTTATCTAATGCTAATCCATCAACGACTATAAGTGGGTCGTTCGATGCATTTAAGGATGCGCCTCCACGAATTCGAATGTTGGCACTTTCGCCAGGAGCACCACCTTTTGAAATAACACTTACCCCAGCAATTTTGCCCATCATCATATCCTGGGCATTGGTGGTAAGTCCTTTGTTCATTTTGTCGGGTTTGATGGCAGTTACTGAGCCTGTTGCGTCATTTTTCTTAACAGTACCATATCCAATAACCATTACCTCATTTATGGCTATCGCATCTTCTTTCATTTGTATTACCAAATTAGTTTTTCCGTTTACTGCCATTTCTAAAGCGGTGTAGCCTACGTATTTTACTACTAAAGTAGCATTAGAAGCTACCGAAATGGAGAATTGTCCGTCGAAGTTGGTTACGGTACCGTTGGTAGTGCCTT
>JAIFKX010000079.1 GCA_020049335.1 Paludibacter sp.
CAGCTTTCGATATACTTGGTGCAGACGCTAAACGCCTGTTGGCAGCAAATTTCATTTATGCATTAGCATTTCCGTTTATTATTGTGTTTGGCAGTGCATTTATTCTTCGTGCGACAGGTGGCGACAAAATCATGACCATTTTCTATAACTGGGGATTTTTTGCTGGGCTCATTTTGGGTTATATGATGACAGGTAGTCTGCTGAAAAACAAGTTGATGAATATCAAAGTGTTATTTGCAATTGGTATATTGCTGACAGTTATTCCGCTGTGTGTTTTGATGTTTTTTGGAAAAGAATCGGGTTATTTGGTGATTTTTTATGGCTTCCTGATTGGCATTGGAAACGGTATTTATTGGTCGTGCCGCAATTTTCTAACTTTATTAGTAACCAACAATGATAATCTGAACTTTTACACCAGTGTGGAGCAGTTTATCATCATATTTTGTAATGCGCTGATTCCATTGCTTTTTGGGACATTTGTGCTGGGAAATACAGTTGACCCCGATGCCAAAATGCAGATGTACAAATATACTTCCTTGGTGGTAATAGCTACTAACCTGATTGCCTGCTTGTTGGTAATGAAAAGCAATTTTAAAAATCCGGAAATCAAGAAATTTATGTATAGCGGTTTTGGTAAAAACTGGCAATTACAACGCCTGCTCACCTTTTGCGTGGGCATGGTCGAAAGTGGTTTTATGGTGTTGATGACCTTATTGATACTTACTGTGGCAGGCGATGAATCGGTATTGGGGAAAATCGAATTTACTACCGCTATTTTATCCATTATCTCCATATATATTGTAGGTAGAATTTCCAAACCGCACCATCGCGGACGTATTATGTTGGCAGGAGCAATCAGTTTGATTATTGGTGGAACTATTCTGGTTTTTACCATTACAAATCAGAATTTGATATTAGGCATTTCTATCTCATTTTTTGGTGTTATTATAATGAAAATCAGTCAAGTAGTAGCCGACCCCATGGTACACAGCGCTTTTCGTGCCACTTATATTTCGAGCTGCGATAAAATGTCGGTTGTCGAAAAACGCGATAGCTACTCGTATATTATGGATAATGAGTATTTTATGAATGGTGGTCGTATTTTTGGAGGATTCGTCTTTCTGTTAACCACTTATCTATTCTATAAAGCTAGCAATGGAGTTGGTGGTTTGTCGGAAGCACTCTCGGTAAACAATCACGATGTTAGTGCTTTGCGATTTACGTTTATCATATTGGCAATTATGCAATTGATTTCGGCGTATTTGGTGCAGCGAATTAATACCCCTAAATCCCCTAAAGGGGACATAAATACTAAGTCTATATAAAAATGATGTTTAGTTGGTGGTTTGTATTTGGAAAATTTCCATTTAAGGGTAATTTGTTTGTGAAAAGTATAGTTAAAGTATATAGTAATCAATACATGCATAGTTCCCCTTTAGGGGCTAGGGGTCAATAGTCAGAATGAAAAGTTTAGATAAAGTTGAAATACGAGCCAAAGATTATTTGTCCCAAATGTCATTGGAAGAAAAGGTATCGCAGTTGGTACACAATTCAAAAGCGATAGAAAAGCTCGGAATTCCTGCGTACAATTGGTGGAATGAATGTTTGCATGGCGTAGCACGTGCGGGCTTGGCAACTGTTTTTCTGGATTTGATGCACCAAATTGCGGAAGCCATTTCCGACGAGGCACGCGCCAAGCACCACGATTTTGTGCGCCGTGGCAAACGTGGTATTTATCAGGGCTTGACCTACTGGAGTCCGAATATCAACATTTTTCGTGACCCACGCTGGGGACGCGGCATGGAAACGTATGGCGAAGACCCGTATTTGACATCACGTTTGGGAGTGGCTTTTATCAAAGGAATTCAGGGCAACGACCCCGATTATTTGAAGCTGATTGCTACCCCAAAACATTTTGCGGTACATAGTGGACCAGAATACAGCCGCCATTTTTTTGATGCTCAACCTACCGAACGCGATTTGTGGGAAACCTATTTACCGGCTTTCGATGCATGTATAAACGAAGCAGGAGCTTATTCCATTATGGGAGCATACAACCGCTTGCGTGGGGAAGCCTGTTGTGCGAGCGATTTGTTATTGAATAAAATACTACGTGAAAAATGGAATTTCAAAGGTTTTGTAGTGTCGGATTGTGGTGCTATTGCCGACATTTACCAAACGCACAAACTGACTAAAACGCCTGCCGAAGCAGCTGCGTTGGCCATAAAAACAGGCACCGACCTGTGTTGTGGACATGAATACTGTGACTTGGTGGAAGCCGTAATGATGGGCATGATTACCGAAACCGAAATTGACACAGCTGTACTTCGATTGATGAAAGCCAAAATTAAATTGGGCATGTTTGATGAAGATAATAAAGTGCCTTACGCAGCAATTCCTATGTCGGTGGTTGATTGTGACAAGCACAAACAGCTTGCATTACAATCGGCACGAGAATCCATTGTATTGCTCAAAAACGAAAATAAACTTTTGCCGCTGAATAAAAACCTAAAAACTATTGCCGTAATAGGGCCAAATGCCGATGCGCCCGATTGTAATTTGGGAAATTACCACGGAATGCCTTCACATTCTGTATCATTGCTCGAAGGTTTGAAAAATAAATTGGGCGTGAACGTAGAAATACTTCACGAACGTGGGTGCGAATTGGCCGAAGGATTACCATTTCTGGACGTGATTACTGCCGAACAGATTTTTACCTATCCTTGCCTCACAAAAAATGGATTGCGCATTGAATACTTCAATAATAACCAGTTTGAAGGCGAAGTAGTGTGCACAGAGGAAATTAGCACGCTCAATCACCGTATTTTTGAAAATTTAGCCCATAAAATTGAAAATACGAGCAACTTTGGCATCGTAATTACTGGCTATATACAGCCAACTGTAAGCGGTAAATATGCCATTGGAACGGGTGGACTGACCGATTACCAACTTTTTGTAGACGACGAATTGGTCTCGGAGTTTCATACAATATGGGAACCCGAAAAAGTGTATGGCTGGATAAAGCTGCAAGCTTATAAAACTTATAAAATTACCATTCAAATTGCCGATTTAACCAGTGAAGCGCACATTCAGAAATTGCTTTGGGCAATACCAGATGATAAAAGAGAAGAACGGGCATTAAAAGCCGCAATACAGGCCGATGTGATAGTTTTTGCAATGGGTCTTTCGCCACAATTGGAGGGGGAAGAAATGCCTGTAATAGTTGAGGGATTTAAACAAGGCGACCGCCTTACAACTGAGTTGCCACAATTACAAACCAATTTAATGCGAAAAATTGTGGCGCTTGGCAAACCAACTATTCTCGTACTTTTTAATGGATGCGCGCTGTCCATTAATTGGGAAAAGGAAAATATACCTGCCATAGTAGAGGCTTGGTATGGCGGACAAACTGCTGGCGATGCGGTAGCGGATGTGCTTTTTGGCGATTACAATCCTTCGGGTCGATTGCCAATAACCTTCTACAAATCGGTAAATGACCTTCCGGCTTTCGAAGATTATAGCATGAAAGGCAGAACCTATCGGTATTTTGAAGGTGAAGCATTATTTGAATTTGGATATGGACTGAGTTATACCACTTTTGAATACTCCGATTTCAAATTAATTTCAACGAACAGCATAACGGAGAAAATAAACACCGGCAAAATGGATGGAAATGAAGTTGTTCAGTTGTATATAAGTCGCGTTAATAAAGACGAGAAATACCCCATCCGCACCCTAAAAGGCTTAGAGAAAGTACATTTGAAAGTTGGCGAAAGTAAAACTGTTTACTTCGAACTCAACCGCATTGATTTTTCGGTCATAAATAATCAATCAGAAAGAATAGTTGAAGCAGGTGAATTTGAACTGACAGTAAGCAATAAGTTGACGATAAAATGTAGATGTTAATTTTGGCACTTAGTTAGCAATCTTTCTTTTATAAACACAACTATTTTTCCAAATATTTTTCTGTTGCAATAAGATAAACGGCAGCAGCTCCCCAGTTGTAATCGGCAAAACCCGCAGCTTCGAAATGCTCGGGTTGTGTGGCTAAATTCTCAGGGAAACCAGCTGAACGGCTATACGATACCATGATACGGGCTGCGGCTTCTTTTGCCTCGTTCACATAACCGTAGCGCACTAGGGTTTGGAGTAACCAATAGCTGATATGTGGCCACGAGCGCCCACGCCAATAGCCTACAGCGCTGTATTCCGGTTCATTGTAAGCTACAGAAGGAAATGGGATTTCGCCAAAAAACTGTTCAGAATCGAGCAATACGTTTTCAATCAAATCTTTCACCGTTTCTGCCGGTACATTCATACCTGCAAAGAGTGGCCAAAACATGTAAAATGTATTTACACGGCGATGTAAGCCAGTGTGATGGTTATAATCCCAAAATCGTTTTTCGTCGGGTAAATAACAGATTTTAAACAAGTCGCTTTGGATTTTTAAAGCACGCGCCCTGAAACGTGAAGCATCCTCTTTAAGTCCTAACTTTTCAGCTAATTTTACCAAATTTGTGGCATCCCAATATAAAAAACTATTGAGCGCCACAGAGGCTACTGGTGGAATATAACCACAACCGGTTACAGGGTCGCTGGCAGCATATTGGTCCCAAAGGGGAGAATTATCAGCCACTTGTCCGCTCCAGCGATACTCGGCTAAACCATCGCGGTCGGTATCGGAGTATTTTTCCCAAAACTCGTGATTGCGAACCAAAATCGGAAACATTTCTGCAAGAAATTCTCCATCGTCGTATTGTTTTAAGTATTCCAATAATGCCCACGAAGCTACCGGCGATTGCGGCGATTGCTGCGACATGCGCCCTTTGGGAGAGTAGTTGAATTTTCGTTCGGGCGACGAACCATCGCGCTCGTTCATGCGAACAAAAGCAGTACGAATGGCGCCTTTGGCATATTCCTGATTGAAGTCGGAAATAGCCACCGAACTAAATAACGTATCCCAAAAAAACACACACGAAAAATCGGTATTGTCCGCTGTACAAAGACAAGCGAATTGGTCGCCAAATTCACCATCCAAGCCTCGCAAACCGTTGCGTAATAAGGCCAAACGGGAGCGCCATGCTTTTAGTGTAAGTGCCGGACTTTTCACCGCAGGTGCTTTTTCAATATTAATATTTGTAGCAAATCGCTGGCGAGCTATACTGCAAAGTTCATCAAAATTATTCTCTGATATATTCTCGTTTTCGGGAAATTCAAAACCTTTTTTATCCGCATTTTTCATGCAAACTTCAAGCAAAAATTGTATAGTAATCGTTTCGCCTGCAAGTAGATGAATGGCTTGCTTTGAGCTAAATGTATAACTTGTATTAGTTGTTTTTTCAATATTTAGCTCAGCATTGAAGCACCTCAACCGAATAGCTATTTCAGGCATATCGTGGTCGGCGCGCAAAACCTTTAATCCACCAAAAATACCATTTTCAACTTTTTCCAGAAAAGGGGTACGTGGCAATTGCTCAGCCCCATGAAAATAGGGTATCATATACAATTCCTGTTCACCAACTATTCGTCCACACCAAGCAGGTTGAAAGTTGATTATTTCATCTCCGACATTTGTAAAACTAAAACGCGACACTATGCTGCGTTCGTTTTTGAAAACATGTTCCGATTTTACTTCAAGCAACGAATTATTAATGGGAATAATCGACTCTTCTGAAGTTAACCAAGGTTGACATTCCAATTGTTGACGCTGAAGGGCTATGGTTGTTCCATTTTCTATAAAATGAAATTGCAATGTGGGATTGCTGACTTCGTATGTAGAAAGCATCGACCGTGGACAGGTAGCACCAATGCCAATTGGAGTAAGGCTAGGGAAAGCCACACCGAATTGTGCAAAATTATCGCAAAACAGGTTAAACCGATTGCCGTGATGCTTTACATCGTGTCGAAACAGGTTTTTTAAGGATTTGTCAATAATAGGATGAATAGAGGAAGTGGAGTTATTGTACATGTTGTGTTATTTTAATACCATTTTTTAGAAGGTTGAAACAAGGAGTACTTCTGCTAAATTTATTATTGCAATTATAGCTTGCAAATATAATACTATTAGTTTAAGCAATTTAATCTTTAAGTCAAATAGTTGTAATAAATAGTTCAGATTAATAGATATTTTAAATTTATGTACTAATTCACTCCACAATAAAAGACTATTTGAGACAAAAAATGAACTCTTTTTGTAAACCACGATTTACGCAATTCTTAATTTTGTAACATGAATATTTATCATTTTTTTTAGTTGAAATAAGTAATGTATTCAACTATTTTTCAGACAATGGGTAAAACTATGTTTTATAACATATTTATGCAACTAGTAGAAATAGGCTACTAAATTGTATCATATATGTGTTGAGTAAGTATTCATTTAAATCTACAATGCTATTAAAATAAAATCCATATAATGAGATTCTCTAATATCTTCGATTCAAATCGCAGAGTCAAGATTGTATTTTTACTCTTTGGCGCTGGCTCCATTCTTTGGTTTCTGATACGCGTTATTCCTAAACCAAGTAGAGCAAGCTATCCTTGTATGCAGGCTTCCTATCCATTGATGTCGGCATTTGTAGCTTATCTTGTTGCCATGTTTGGCTCACTATTTTTATTTAAAAAACAACTTGCAAAATATGCTTTGGTGTTGGCATTTGTAGTAGCTGCTTTCTTTTCGTTCACTAATAGTGGATTAAGCACATCAGCCATTCAACTCAATACTATAAAATACTATACAGACCAAGCCAATAAACCAATTGGTGTGGCACAGGGTGTATTTCCGGGACGTGTAGTGTGGGTTCACAATCCTGATGCTACCAATGCTGCAATGACAAATAAAGCGGGAGATTATTGGTATATGGATAAAAACTGTAATCAAACTGTTGTTGATTCCATGATGGTTTCTGGCATTCGTCGCATGGGTGGAAGGTCGAATGTAAAAGAAGCTTGGGACGAGATTTTCAAATATTTTAATCAATCACACAAACGTGGAAGTATAGGCTACCAAAAAGGAGAGAAAATTGCCATTAAAATTAACCTAACCAATTCGTGCTGTAATAGTGGAGTTGTCAATGAAAAGATGGATGCATCACCACAAATGGTTTTATCCATTCTGAAACAATTGGTAGATGTAGTTGGGGTGGCTCAAGCGGATATATGGATGGGCGATCCGTATCGGATTTTTAGAAATGAATATTATGATAAGTGCCATACTTTATATCCTAACGTGCATTATGTAGATGGCACAGGCAATGTTGGTGGTCGAACCGGGCGCGAAGTAACGAAACCGTCGGCTACACAAGTTTTGAAGTTTAGCGACGGACAAAATACAGCTTCACTGCCTCAACACTATTTAGATGCCACCTATTTAATCAATATGCCTTGCCTCAAATCTCACAACGAAGGTGGAATTACCTTGGCTGCCAAAAATCACCAAGGCTCCATTTTAAGCAATTTGTCGGCAAATGGCAATACACCCTCATCTCAATCGGCTTACTATATGCATTATGCCTTACCTATACCACCCGACGGTGTGCAGAGTACAAACGAGTACCGCCATTTGGTTGATTATATGGGACATAAGGATTTAGGTGGTAAAACATTGCTTTATATTATGGATGCGCTTTGGGCAGGCAAAAGTTGGAATGGTTTGGTTGAAAAATGGAAAATAGCTCCATTCAATAACGACTACCCTTCGTCTATTTTTATGTCGCAGGATGCTGTGGCGTTCGAATCGGTAGGTTTCGACTTTTTATTAGCCGAATATGCTTCGAAAGTTGCCGATGAGCAATTTCCATATATGGTTGGGCTCGACGATTATATAAAACAAGCTGCCGACCCCAAAAATTGGCCTGCTGGCATAACTTACGACCCCGAAGGTGATGGAACGCCAATTGGAAGTTTGGGTGTATATGAACATTGGAATGGTGTTGTAACGAAGCAATATAGCAGAAATTTAGGAACGGGAACGGGCATTGAATTAAAAAGTTACACGGCATTGGCGGTTGATAATTATGTAAGCGAAAAAGCGCCTACAGCAACTAAATCGCTCCACACTTATAATTACAAAATTTATCCATCTGTTTTTAGTCAACGATTTACAATCGAAACTGGCAGCAATTTGGCTATAAAGGCAAGTTTATACAATTTGCAGGGACAAAAAGTATTTGAGCAAACGGTTTACAATAAATATACTTGGACTAAAGAGCAAAATGCAGGAGTAGATTTAGCTGCCGGAACTTATATTCTACAGCTAAAGGAGGACAAAAGCAATACAATTATTGGGTCTTGCAAATTAATAAAACAATAACAAAAAAAATTAATACGTATCTAATGCTACATTTTAAGTCACTTTTTGGGATTGTTTCAACTTTTTTTATTCTGCTATCAGTAGCTTGTAATCCTGATGAAATTGAAGAAGTTAGTTCGCTGCCATCCAACCATATACATAAAATTACAATTGATGCGCAAGGAGTAAAATGGATTGCAACCGATAAAGGGTTGGTAAGCTATAATAACGACGATTGGGAAATTTACACCAAAGCATTGGTATTGAACGATGAAACTGTCAACGATTTGGCCTTGTGTTTTACGGGTGAGAAGCAATACCTTTGGTTGGCAACCATGAAAGGTGTAGCCAAAGGCATACGATCAGCCGAATCGTTTACACTCACGCAAAGTTATTTGTCAATTCCAAATGAATTGCTCAACGATACCGTTTACAAGGTGGCAACTGATATTAATAACGTAGCTTATTTTGGAACGAAATCGGGCATTTCTGTTTTAAAGGAAAATACGTGGACAGCCTACAGAGGGGAATGGGGGAAAAAGAAAGATACTTTTCTTGCGAGCAACCAAATAACAGGAATAGCAACTTCCAAAAATGGTTGGAATTATGTTTCGACTAAAGGTGGTGGTGTATCACGTTTTAAATATACTGATGGTATTTCGGGAGCTACCAAATTTTTTCAGCCATGGGCTTACGGCCTTAAATCGGATACAATACTGACAGTTATTGTGGTGAACGATAGCTGCCAATGGTATGGCACTGATAGAGGCGTGGCGTACCATAGCAGTCATAATACCAAAGCCGATTGGACGACCTACACCCGCGAGGATGGTTTATGTTCGGATACAGTATATGCTATTGCACAGGATGTTAAATCAATAGTTTGGTTTGGAACGCACACTGGTTTAAGTAAATTTAGTGACGGAAATTGGACAAATTACACGGTAAAAGATGGATTAGTAGCGAATAAAATCAATACCGTAGCAATCGATTTGGATGGTTCCGTTTGGATTGGTACCGACAATGGAATAAGCCATTTTAAAAACAACTCATGGAAATCGTTTCAAATGAAATAATATTATGAGAAAGAATATAATTATTGCTTTTATAATGTGTTCAATAACTGTAGCTTGGTCAATGGAACATCCGGGTGATAGTATTGTTTCTGTGCACACCAATGTGTTACCTGTGATTGATGGCAATGGCAATGACGAATGTTGGAATAATGCTACTTGGGTGAATATGAATTATATGTGGATGCCTTACAATACAACAATTCCTGCTGCCGATTTTACTGGAAAATACAAGGTTGTGTGGAATAAAACCACCAATTTACTGTATTTTTTGGTCGAAATAACCGACGATAAATTTGTAAACGGCTATGTCTATTCTAAATCCGCTGGCGGCTATCCAAATTTCGATGTGGTGGAAGTTTTTATCGACGAAGACCGCCCGGGTGGAGTTCACGCCATGACAAATGCTGCTTTTGCCTATCATATTACCGGTGGAAATGCAAATACCGACCATCAAGTCATTGATATTTACGACCCAACCAATAGTTACAATTGGGGTGCAGGAATTTACGTTGATTATTCCAGTCATTTACCCGAATTTAAACGCACAAACGTAGGCACAAATTATACATGGGAATTTTCGCTCAAAGTATTGACAAGTGCATACAAACCAACTGATAACAGCGATTTATTTAAAGCCACATTAGTAGATGGTAAAAAAATGGGGCTTACCCTTG
>JAIFKX010000072.1 GCA_020049335.1 Paludibacter sp.
TTGCGCCCAATGCTTCCGGTTCGTCGGTTTCTCCATCTCCCAGAAATGCCCATACTTTTTGTCCGGCTGTTTCTTTTAATCCTCTGTCTTCCAAATAACGATTGAAGCGTGCCTGATAAATGGCCATAATTGGCCCCAGACCCATCGAAACGGTAGGAAATTCCCAGAACTTAGGCATCAACCACGGGTGCGGATACGACGAAACGCCACCATTCGGGTTCAGTTCGCGTCGGAAATTGCAAATATTGTCCTGCGTTAACCGACCTTCGAGAAAAGCCCGCGAGTAGATTCCCGGTGTTGAATGTCCCTGAAAATAAATCTGGTCGCCACCGTTTGGTGCATTTTTTCCTTTAAAAAAGTGATTGAACCCTACTTCGAGCAGTGTAGCCACCGAAGCATACGTAGAAATATGTCCTCCAATACCCGTTTCGTTTTTATTGGCTTTTACTACCATGGCCATGGAGTTCCAGCGAATAATGCTTTTAATTTTGCGCTCAATCTCCCGATTTCCGGGGTATGGCACTTGTTTGTCGCGAGTAATGGTATTGATATAGGGCGTATTAGCCGTAAATGGCAATTCGATGCCTGCTTTGTGAGCGCGAACTTGTAATTGGCGCAACAATTCAACAACACGGTCGGGACCCCATTGCTGCATCACATAATCGAGTGAGTAAAACCACTCCTCGTTTTCTAATTCTTCAATATCTTTTGGTATTGCTTTATTTGTATTCATTGCTGATAAATTGATTATTTGTTTTGCACTTAAACAATTCAATTTTGAATATGTTTTAAGTTGAAACTAGTACAATTTGAAATTTAACACAACATACAATTTATCTGTTTGAATATCTGTGACTTAAATAAATCATAAAAAAGCTTATTTTGCAATGTCTACATTGCACAAAATCAATATATAATTAATAATTAAATAATTACAATTTCATTTCATGTTAGAAAATCGTATTGATCGTCGTATTTTAAAGGAACAACTTCAGCAGGAAAAATTTACGCGTCGCACCATTTCGTTTTACAAGTATTTTAATATCGAAAACCCAACCGAATTTCGCAACGATTTGTATCGACGCTGGAATGAATTAGGTTGTTTTGGGCGAATTTATATTGCTCGTGAGGGCATAAATGCACAAATGAGTGTGCCTGAACATAACCTACAACAGTTTCTGAATCAGCTCTATGCCATTCCCGAACTGAATCAGTTACCTATAAAATATGCTATTGAGGATGATGGAAAATCGTTTTACAAACTAACCATCAAAGTACGTCCGAAAATTGTAGCCGATGGTTTGGAACACGGAACCTACGATTTATCAAAAGTAGGAAAACATTTATTGGCATTGGAATTTCATGAAGCGTTGGATAAGCCCAATGCCATTGTAGTGGATATGCGCAACCATTACGAGAGTGAAATTGGTCATTTCAAAAATGCATTTTGCCCGGATGTAGATACATTCAGAGAAGAAATGCAAATGGTAGTGGATAAATTTAAGGACGAAAAAGACAAGGAATTTTTATTGTATTGTACAGGCGGCATTCGTTGCGAAAAAGCCAGTTCGTTCCTTATTCACAATGGCTTCGAAAACGTGTCGCAACTGCATGGTGGTATTATTGAATATGCACAACAAATTAAAAAACTTGGCATCGAATCAAAATTCTACGGTAAAAATTTTGTTTTCGACGAACGCTTGGGCGAATCGGTTGATGGACAAATAATTGCACACTGCCACCAATGTGGCAATCCTGCCGATACACATACTAACTGCGCCAACAACGATTGCCATTTGTTGTTCATTCAATGTGCTGCATGTGCGGAGAAATACGATGGTTGTTGTGGCGAAGAATGTCAGACAATTTTCCACCTTCCCGACGAATACCTCAAAAAACTCCGACTCCAACATGCTGATAAATATGCTGATAGTAAGATTTTTAAAAGTCGGTTGAGGCCGAAAATGAACACTTTTTCCTAAAGCATTTAGTATGTATCGAAAATATTGTATTTTTGTATAAAAATAAATCGGCATAATAATAAAACCCAATGGATACAATTGAAAAGCTTATAGACCTATATCGGGAAACTTCAAAAGGGTGGTTAAATGCCGGTCGATTTGCCGAATATGCAATTACGTATCACTCAACAGCCATTGAGGGAAGTACACTAACATCGTTACAAGTTACAAAACTAATCGAAAATGGCATTACAGCAGCTAATAAATCGTATACCGACCATTTAATGGTAACTGATCATTACCAGGCAATAAAGTTTATTGAAAAACATGCAACTAAAAAAACCATATTAACTCCCACCTTTATATCCGAAATTGCAGCAATATTAATGAAAAATACCGGAAGCATAGTATTCGCTGCTGTGGGTAGTTTTGATATTTCGAAAGGTGAATATCGTAAATGTGGTGTAAGTGCCGGAAACAGGGTATTTCCATCCTATCAAAAGGTGTTGCCAATGGTTAAAGTGCTGTGTGATAAACTTAACGAAGATTTTCAAACTGCGCAAACAATAGAAGAAAAACTTAAAATTTCATTCCGTGCACAATTTGAACTTGTATCAATCCACCCTTATGGCGATGGTAATGGTCGGGTTTCGCGCCTGCTTATGAACTATATTCAGCTATATTTTGATTTACCAATGAATGCAATTTTTAAACAAGACAAACTAAGGTATATCGAAACAATGGAAACGGCACGCCGAACAGATAATTTAGATTCGTATTATAAGTTTATGATGGCACAATACCAAAAATTTCTAAAATCCGAAATAAAGCATATAGATAATTTGAAAAAATTGCAATAGTTTGATTCGTTTAATAAGCTATTGATTGCTACTTTGTAACGCCATATCACTGGAACATACTATGGTTATAAATTTTTCGGCATCTTTTAATAACCAACTTTACGTGGTTATCCTATCAAAATTCTTTGAATCTCCCGAACATCCGACTTTTTAAAATGCTTTCCGGAAATAACCTGATTTCCAAACGAAGTGTCGCCAAAAAAATAAATACTGAAATGAGAGCCTAAAATATCGGTTTCAATTGTAACACGATGAATCCGACGACGCAAAATAGTTGTTGTTTCGCTAAAAAGGCCGAAAGGTCCTTTTTGCCTTTTAAAAGTAACTACCTGATCCGATATGGTTAGCGTTTCGATAAAAAACGGATTTGCACCGTATAAAATGGACGATTCGAAAACTTCTTGCATATTTTTTATTTCTTTTGAATTATATTTTTTGAAACTAAATAATCAATACAGGCATCTTCATACTTCGATGCAAATCTACGTGCTTCTTTTTCGAATGGATTATTCCAATAACCACGCTGGGCACTGTAATTATTATAATGTTTGAATTGGGGGTCTGTTTTATCTTGTATGTGATGCTGTATCTCGTGCAATGTAGTGTTTACTATGTCATTCACAGTAGGATTGCTACCCAAATAAATAATTATCTTACCATCGTAAACGCCTGCATATTTCTTATTTTGATAATAATATATTTTAAAATCAGGATAGTTTTTGATTTTTTTTTCATGCAAAATAAATCCTGTATAAAGAATTATTTCCTTTACTAACACTGTATTTGGAACATTTTTCTTCCATTCAGTATCATCGGAGAATAATACCCAAAGTAGAAACAATCCACCTACTATCATTAAAAATATTCCCATACTAAATAACTTAATTGTAATTTTTATCTGTAAAACCAATGGCTTTTCTTCGGATAAATACATCTAAATCCTTTCGCGCAATGCTGTTTATAGCATCGTATCCGGTGGCAAATCCTTCGTCAATTAA
Organism: Paludibacter sp.; assembly: GCA_020049335.1. Lineage (GTDB taxonomy): Bacteria > Bacteroidota > Bacteroidia > Bacteroidales > Paludibacteraceae > Paludibacter. The sequence goes on from JAIFKX010000072.1 coordinate 3,820, forward strand.
GGATTGTATTTCGAATTTATCTTTTATATTTCGAATCTGAGCTGGTGTAATAAATGGAAAATCACACATGAATTTATCGGCATCAACCGCCGAAATTTCCGGAAAATGATACTTAAAAATTGATTTCAATACATCAACGGGTGGCGCTTTTATTTCGCTTACCATATAAAACCTACGGTGAAGAGCAGGATCAAAACTTTCTTGTTTAAAGCTGAAGTTGCTGCAACAGATGAGGATGCCTTTGAACTTGTCCAATTCACTCAACAACAAGGATATTACATTATTATGCATCTGATCTACAGCTTTGTTGGCTTTTGAACTTCTGTTATAAAGTAACGCCTCCGCCTCGTCGAAAACAATAATAGGAGTAACGTCGAACTTTTTATAGGCATCTGAAGCCTCTGCAAATAGCTTTACAATGTTTTTTTCCGATTCACCTACATAACTGGATAGTATCGTTGCAATGTTAGCCGATAAAACCGGTCGGCCTGTTTTTATAGCTACATGATTAATAAACGAAGTTTTACCCACTCCGGGTGCTCCGGTAAGTAAAATACTGATGCGGGGAACCCTGCTTTGTATTTTGGTATATACTTCGTTACTTAAAACTTTCTCGATAAATTGCAGGTCTCTATTAGTGTGCATGTAGTTATCAGATTTTAATTGCTCAGGATTGCTTAACGAGAACATCTGAGGCATAAATGACCGTTTTTCGATGCTTATTTCTGAACACAATATACCAATTGACTTTTCAGTTAACCGCAGCATACGGCCTATGAAAAAATCCTTTTCAAAGGTCAGGTAGCCATCTTTCACCAGCTGATTACTACCATTTAGAAGTTCTTTTTCAAACGCTTTTTGTTCAAACTTTCTGTTTGTAAGGGTTTTAACTGCTTGTTCGTAATCCATTGCTTCACCAAAAAGCAAATGTTCACGTACAGCAATGCATAGTAATGATTGGTTTATACGTAGTTTTATGTTTTTTTCTATCCACTTTACTTCCTTGCAATTGAAGTATGTTTTAAACAAATCCTCAATTAAATCGGGTACAAAGTCGATTAAAAAATCGGTGTTGTCCTGCAAAATATCATCAAATTCCTTCATGAAGTCTGCAAAGTCTTTTTTTGATGATAACTTTAATCCTTTCCTATCGAACGAAAGTATGGCTTTTAGGCAGCTTTCAGTGAGTTTATATTCTGTTTCATGATAATTATTACCACTCGATTGAATATATTTTTTTTTTGTTAGATTATGAATGCTATATTCTAAATCAACACTTTCAATCAACTTTAAATGCATTAATCGGATGAGTTTCTTGGTGCTAAGGCCATCATTGCCAGATAGTTTTGAAACAATCAAATGGCATAGTACAAATAGCTCAAAATTGATTCTTATTCCAAAAAACTTCTGGAGAAAGCTAATCATAGTCTTATCCTCGTCTGAGTATTCATTGTAATTCAACCCATGAATCTTAAATACATTCAATGTATTCTCAATGTGCTCACAAAGTTGCCTTGCTTTCGCTTTATTTTTAGTTGCTGCCATGCTTTTTTAATTATATTGTTATTTTAATTCAAACAATTTGTCACCGTTCTCGTAGAAAAATTTGTATGCTTCCGGAAGTCTGATTTTTTTGTTTTTGTCCATATAAATATTTCGGGCAATTATACAGCTCAGAATATCTTCCGGTGTTGCTGCACCAAAATCGTAACTCCGACCATAAAATGTAATTATATTTTCTTCCTGTTTATACCAGCCGCCTCCTTTTACACGGGTTTTATTGGTAGCCAACTCTTTGTGAAAGGTAACTGCTGACATAATCAGACAGTCACCTTCGACAATAAATTTAGGATATAGATTCTTTTTCATAGTTTTACTATTCTACTGAAGCAATCCAATAAGCTTCTTCTTGATCCTCTGTGAATTCACCATCTTTGTTTATATAACCCTCTCGGCCATTAAAAACCCCAGTGATGTATTCGTCGAGTTCAATGGTATCAATTTCATGAAATACAGGTTTCGAGAATTCAACCCCGTCGGTTACGCCATAAAGACCATCTTTTCTAAAAATTGATATACCATTTACAAATGTATACTCACCAAAATCATAAATATGATCAAACTGTAAAGGTGTTGATAATAGGCCATTAATATCAATATAACCCCATTTATCACCTTTGCGAACAACCGCCATATTACCTTGAATAGGATTAATATTATCGTATTCAAACAATGTTACTGTGGTGTTTTTACCATCGGCTTTTACTATTCCCCATTTGTTTTGCAAACAAGCAGCTACATACGACTGCTCATTTACCCAATGAGGAATAAAAAGAATATCGTCGTACAAAGCAGGTACAAGTACTTTTCCTGTAGCTGACTTGATACCACACTTCTTGTATTTATAAAACATCACGGCAGTCCAATCGTAACTGTTTACAAAATCGAGGTATTCATCGTTTAATAACTGAAATTCCTTTGAGTCAAGACTCAGGAGATCAATTTTTGATTCCAATTTTTCACGCTTTTCGAATTCAGCCACTGTTGCTCGTGGCATTTGATTTGAGTTTTCCATTTTACTTATTGTTTTTAAATTAATAATTTTGTATTGTTAAAGAATCACAGCGCGAAGGTCGGGAAATATTTAAAATCTGACTTTGTTTTCTCAAGCTTAAATTT
>JAIFKX010000265.1 GCA_020049335.1 Paludibacter sp.
GTAGAGTTCGGGACTATTGGAATTGTCGGAGAACCAGTGGTAGTGAAATATGCAGGAAGCGGTAAAGTGTTGAAAGTAAGTTGATTTTTCTAATTACTTTTGATTTTTAGCCCTTTAAAAATGCCTGTTACAGCTGAATAAATAATATAAAAAGGATAAATAACCGCCAATGTGAAATACGTTTGAGCGGTTATTTTTTGCCCAAAAAACCAAGAAGTTTGAAGTAAAAAGAATGAGTCAATAGCTAATTTCACTATACTCAAAAATGCCAAAAGCAATAAATTTGCAGGATTGATAAAGCTACTAACAAACAAGATAACTTGCATAAACGATGCTGTAAAAACAACTAGAGCGACCAGAATAGTTACAAAATCGGTGTATAAAGGTGCTTTCGAAGCCCAACGCTTACGTTGATTGAAAAATGATTGAATTGAATTACAGGCCTTTGTACTCACAATAGCTTGTTCCGATTTTAGAAAATTGATATTCCTATTTTGTTTTTTTAGCGCATGAAGTAAGAATACATCATCGCCCGTGTTCGATTTTGGATGTAAATTCGAATAATTATCGAGCCAAGCCTGCTTTTGAAAAACTAAATTAGCGCCATTGCACATTATCGGCTGCCCAATACCCGCTGCGCCAGCACCCGAACTTACCAGCGAAAGAAACTCCAATTGTTGCATTTTTTCAAAAAAAGTGTCGGCAGGCTCAATGGCGACAAGTCCAATAATTAAATCCGATTTGGTATGCTCTTGATACTGTATGACGGTTTCGAGCCAAGTAGGCGGAGCCGAACAGTCGGCATCGGTTGTGAGTATTAGTTCGTTTGATGCATGTTCTATACCCAACTTTAAAGCTTGCTTTTTGCCGTAATTAACTGATTGCAAAATAAGTACATCTTCAAAATCGTTCTCCGAAAGTTTCATAATTTCGAAAGTAGAATCAGTAGAATGATCGTCGATTAAAATTAATTGAAAGGATTGAGTGCTTTGATTCCGCAGTGAATTTAAAAGCGTAGGGAGGTTTTCGGCTTCGTTTCGGCAAGCTACAATTACCGAAATTTTTGTTTTAGTTGGTCGGTCGGCACGAAAATGAAAGGTTGGAATTTGCCTCCAACCTTTTATAAATAAAGCAATTAAACTGAAATAGATTATTGAAATTAAAACTGTTGATAGTAGCATTTTTTAAAATAAATAATTTAAACCTATATACATTCCAGAGTTTCCGTCTTGTTTGTTAAATGCTTTTCCATAATCGGCCGAAATAATAAAATTTTCATTCCAACCAATTTTTAAACCAATACCAGCTGCCGAATGGAATTTGCCTGATTCGTAATTAGTAAGATACAAATTATTCTTTTCAGTTGTAGTTAATTCAAGTAAGTTTTGACTTCTCCTATTCTCCTCTATATCAATTGGATTAATAATCATTCCCGAATCAAAGAAAATATTTGTTCCTACATAAAAATTTTGTTTTAATAACTCAAACCGCACAAATTTGTAGCGAAACTCAAAGTTACCAAAACCAACTGCATCACCTATAATGCGGTTGCGCAAAATACCACGCAAGGTACTTTTACCACCGAGACCTTGATTGGTAGCACCAGTCAAAAAGCTCGTTATTAATAGCGGTTGTGCATAAAAAGGAACATGCGATTTACCTATTGTTGTCTGATAGTCAATGCGATAAGCCAACGACATATCTTTGGCAAGCTTAAAATACTGACGATGAATTAATGCAAATTTAGTGTGTGCAAATTCGTTTACTAATCCAGGTGCAGTTTGTATTACCGCTTCTGTCCAAATTCCTTTCGATGGAGAAGCACGCTGATCGCGCGAATCGTATTTAAAACCGAGTTTCAAGTAATTTAAGCTTCCACCATTTGCTTCATTATCACGAATCAATTTATTATCTAAGTATCGCTGAAATAAAGTTCCTCCCGCCACCGGATTTAATCCTAATTTATTGATGTTCACTGTATCAATTGCAAAATTATAAAAAGTGTAACCGGCAACCCAACCAAATTTCGTCTCACCAAAACTACCCTGAAAATCAGCTTTCACCCGAAACATTTTTTGTTCGTTTCTGTAAAAATGGCGTGTACTTTTGCTCCAAGCATCGTCATAGTATGTTTGATAGCCATTAAAACCATAAAAATCCATCAATTGATCCGTCATATAGGTCATGTCTACTGTGGTACGTACGTTGGGGATTAGCCTTTCCGAATCGTACATAATGCGGTTAATACCAGTCCCTTTGGAATAACGTGACCACTCCATATACAAGGAGTGATTGTATTTTGGAAAGCGACTACCATCTCCATAATGGTACAAATTAACAACCGCCCCGTATTGAAAACCAAGATCGGAATCGAATGAAATTGCTGGAATGGCGCCAAATACAAGCCCTTTTTTAATTTTTTGCTGCGAATACACAACTATACTCATACTTATTGCAACGGAAAGCAAGGTAAATTTGATTATTTTTTGCATACTTATTATTTTTTGAAGTTTAACGAGCCAAAGGTATGAAAATTTGTTTAGTATGTTTGTATCTGTTTTCCAAAAAAATAGCTTAATTTTGCTACACTTTATAAATAAATGAGTTACAAATGAAGATTATTTTTCTTGGAGCTGGTAATGTAGCTACCCATTTGGCATGGGCACTGAAAGAAAATGGGCACGAAATTGTTCAGATTTACAGTCGAACACAGCTATCGGCCGAAACATTAGCACAACAGTTAGATACCGATTTTTGCATTTCGCTTGACAAGTTAAAACAAGCAGATTTGTATATTTATGCACTATCGGACAATGCTATAGAATCTGTTGTAAATCAAGTAAATATCTATTCTGGAATTCATATCCATACGGCCGGAAGCGTAAATATGAATATTTTTGAACGAAAGTTTGAAAAATTTGGTGTTTTTTATCCACTTCAAACATTTTCGAAGGACAAGGAAATTGATTTTAGTCAAGTTCCAATTTTTGTGGAAGGATGCAACAAAGCAGTTAGTCAAACACTTTATAATTTAGCTAAAACACTTACAAACAGACCTTTCGAAGCCAGTTCGGCGCAGCGAATTCAATTACACATTGCAGCAGTATTTGCTTGTAATTTCAGCAATTATCTTTATAGGATTGCCGCTGACTTACTTTTGAAAAACAATCTGCCTTTTGATATTTTACAACCACTAATTATGGAAACTGCCTCAAAAATTCAAACGCTCTCGCCAGACGAAGCGCAAACAGGCCCAGCTCACCGACAGGATATGAAAACTTTGCAAAAACAGTTGGAAATAATTGAAAATGAGGATTATAAAAAAATCTATTCCGAAATGAGCGAGCAAATTTCGAGTAGAAATAGAAAATAAAGCAGCTAGTGGATTATTTTACGCCCAACTGTCTATTTATAATTTCGATTTCTTTGGAACGATTTTCGAGTTGCTGTTTATATTGTGTAATTGTAAAATAGTGGTTGTAATCAATAACCGAAGCCGATTCGTAAACTTTTAACGATTTCGTTACGGTCTCCACTGCTTTAGGCATATTTCCGCTTATCTCGTATGCAATAGCTATGTTGTGAAGTATTTTAGCTTTTGTAGCGAGCTTGGCTTTTGGTAATCCTTTTTCCCAAATGCTGATAGCTGCATTCCAATTTTTGGTATAAACAGAGTCCAATCCCAACTTTATTACTTTATTGTTTGAACTAAAAAAATAACGATCTTCTTTATCCCACCAAGGAACCAGCTTTTTCATTGTAGATTGTCCTACATACAAAGCACCATCAATCAGCGCATTATAACGATTTGGCAATCCTTCCAATGCTTTTTTTCGAAGATAGGATTCGGCATCCCAATAAATAGTATCTTTAAAAATATAAGATTGTGATTTATTTAGCTTTGGATACGAAACACTCCAAGTTGTTTCGAAATTAGCTTCCAATAAGGCGTAAAAAAAATTACCTTCGTAATTATAGTAATCCGCAATCCGATCACTTACCATAATTTTATCGAGCGATAAAACCACATCGGCATTGTACAACTGCGACATAAATTTCAAAGTATCGGGTTTGGGTGCATTTGTATTAAAAAATCCAGATCCAATGTTTACAGATGGTAAGTGCAATTGCGAATTTTGGAAAAAATCATTTTTCTGAAACTCTTCATTCACCACACTTAAGCAAAAAATAGCAAGACTGTCGGTGTTAACAGAAACATTTTTTTTAGTTTCGCCATAAAGTTCGTTTTTATGCCCGTAAGTAGCTGGTTGTGGAGTAGAATTATTGAGTACCAATAAATTAGCAGCTTCCTTATCGAAGGTTACTTTCGCAGGTTTCAATACATCTATGCTTGTATAAAGCATAGAAGTACAGGAAGTTATAAACAATGCCAAAAGCAGCATTAAGACATAAACAAAGGTTTTCATATTTTTATAATTCTATTTGAAGATTATCATAAGATAAAAATATATTTTTGGGTAAAATTCGCTCTAAATCAGCATGTTTACCTGCATCATGACTAAAATGCGTAAAAAAAGTTTTTTGAGCACCAATTTTTTGAGCCAATGACACAGCTTCGTCAATAGTAATGTGCGAAATATGTGGCTGCACTCTAAGAGCATTCAATACTAAAACATTTAAGCCTTGAAGATGTTCAAATTCTACCTCAGGAATCGTTTTTACATCTGTCAAATACGCAAATTTGTCGATTCGATAACCTAATATAGGCAAAGCAGCATGCATTATTCGTATCGGTCGAATCTGCAGCTCTTCAATATTAAACGCATTATCGCCAATATTATTGAGTGTGATTTTTGGAACGCCCGGATATAATTTTTCTTTGAAGCAATAGGGCATAGCATTTTTAATATGGTCATTTACCCGTTTTTCAGCAAAAATATTCACGTTGCCATAAGGTCTCACATCATCTAAGCCTCCAATATGGTCGTAATGTTCGTGCGTAATTAAAATAGTTGAAAGAGAATCAAATCCATGAGTCAACATTTGCTGCCGAAAATCGGGGCCACAATCAATCAATATATTTTGTCCTTTCGTTTCGACCCAAACCGAGGCACGTAAACGATTGTCGTGTGTATCATTAGAAGTACAAACAGCACATTTACAAGCAATTTGTGGAATACCCGTAGATGTACCAGTGCCTAAAAAAGTAATTTTCATTGTTATTAAAATTATAAATTCATACGTATACGCCAATGTTGCGGATACAAATTATTACAACGATTGCCGATATTTTTTACCCAACCAAGAGCTAATGATTTATACCTGATTAGTAAAAACCCTTTAGGAGCATCGGGCAAACTAACCGCCTCCCGCTTTAAATAAGCAATTGCAGTAACATAATCCACTTCAACCGATTGACAAGAGTCGCTATCGAGCAATTTGGACAAAGCCAATTGATGCGCAGGTATTAAATCTTTTCCTTTTACTTCGAATAATTCAATTCCAAGCATGAAACAGTTAAATTTACTTCGAATATACATTAACTCATTGATATACTTTTTGTTAAATGCACTAATTTTGTTATCAATATTATAAAATAAAAAATTTTCCTGCTCCATTAATTGGATTGGAAGCGCAGGACTTTCAAATTTAATTGCATTTTTTGGCAATAAATTTTTATATGTTTGTTTATGAGAATTTTCATCATTTTTTCGCATTACCGAAATAAAAAAGCCCTCTCCCCTCACCCTGTGAGGATAAAAACGATAGCCACCATCCGTTTCAACAATGTTCGAATTATCAATGTTCAACTTCACTCCTTCGGCGCCCAACTCCTTGCAAATCCACGCCACATTTTCCTCATTCTCTTCGCGATTATACGTACAAGTACTATATACCAGAATTCCATTAGGTTTAAGCGCATCCCACACATCGTTCAAAATTTCACGTTGCCGGCTCACGCAATTCATCACATTTTCGACCGACCATTCGTTAATGGCATTTGAATCTTTTCGAAACATGCCTTCGCCCGAGCAAGGCGCATCTATTACTATGGCATCAAAATAATGCTCCAGAAGAGCAAAGTCAGAGGCTTTATTGTTGGTTACAACCACATTCGCATTACCCCACTTTGTAATATTCTCGGCTAATATTTGGGCACGCTGACGCACAATTTCGTTACTAACAAGCAGACTATCAGCCGGCAACGTTTGCGAAAGCAAAGTTGATTTGCCACCAGGGGCTGCGCATAAATCAAGCACACGTTCCGAATTGGCAAAGCATTGTTTTACAACCTGATACAAAAACATGGAACTTGCTTCTTGCACATAATATGCTCCTCCGTGTAGCAAAGGGTCGGCAGTAAAAAGCGGACGTTCCTGTAAATAACAACCCGAATCGCACCAACTAACTTTTTCATCGGTTGATAAATTCGCTATTTTCGTATTTATCCGAATACTTGTTGGCGAAATAGTATCGAGTGCTGCTTCAAATGCTGGATATTCGTCGTTTAATACTTGACGAGTACG
>JAIFKX010000253.1 GCA_020049335.1 Paludibacter sp.
TGAAATTTACACAGCAAAACGTGGCTGCTGCCTACAACAAAGTGTATCTGATGGATTTGCTGGAAGGTTATATCACCGATATTACTGCCGATGGGTCGGAATATAGCTTTAGTGCCGAATCGACACCTGCTCCTGTAAAACGGTTCAAAATTGTTACAAATATTGGCTTCACAACCGGTAAAACAGAAATTGGCAACGGTCAGTTAAAAGTTTACAATTCGAACCAAACCTTGTATATCGAGAACCTGAGCGACCAAAAAGGCACATTAACGCTTTACGATTTGAAAGGAATTGTATTAAAGATAGTTCCATACAATGCCAATAAAGTAACCTATATTTCCACACAGGGATTAATTCCTGGAGCTTACTTGGCAAAAGCTCAAAACGGCATCAATCAAGTAATAGAAAAAATTATTATTCGCTAAAAAACGTACGAAAATGAAACGAACATGACAAAATTTAATCTATTTTGACCCACAGGGGTTCCCGATAATTATCGGATTAAATTTTGTTTTGTGAGTTCCATGTGACCCGAAAAAAAATAAATATAAACACATGAAAAAAATAATAAGTATAAATAGAACTTTTAAAGTTCTTGGATTGGGTTTAATACTAATTTTATCGACATGGAATAATAGTGCGTACATGCAAGCACAAGTTGTGAATCCGGGGGTTGATGTTTTTATTACAGTAGCAGCCACTGCACAAGTGGCTGCTGCTGCCGATAGCAAAGCGCTGCTCGATGTAACTTCCAATACAAGATGGACAGCATCTTCCAATCAATCGTGGCTATCGGTAAGTCCCAATACTGCAACCTTAGGCAATGCAAAATTAACATTAACGGCAAGTGCCAATACGGGTGCCGATAGAGTTGCCGAAGTTACATTATCGGCAGTAGGCGTTGCTGCTAAAAAGATAACTGTAACACAAAAGGCACTGCCTATCATTACAAGTATTTCTACAACAAGTGGTCCTACTGCCGGTGGTAAAACCGTTACAATAACAGGAACATATCTTACTGGAGCAACAGCTGTAATGTTTGGAGCTAATGCCGTTACAAGTATAAGTATAATTTCGGATACAAGAATAAACGCCTCTTCACCAAAAGGAGTTGCTGGAAAAGTAAATATTACAGTAACAACAGCTGGTGGAACGAGTGAGACCAGTAGTGTGGATGAATTTACGTATGTAGATGCTCCACAGGCAACTACTGACGAAGCTACCTTAGTAACTTCAAAAAGTGCTACAATAAATGGCACAATAAACGCCAATAATGCTAGCACAACTGTGACATTTGAATTGGGAGATGATACAAGTTATGGTTCAAGCATTACAGCTTCTCAAAGTCCAGCTTCAGGAACTTTATCAACAGCAGTTAGTTATGCCCTTACGAACTTAACACCCAACAAAACTTATCATTATCGTGTAAAAGCTATAAATAGTGGAGGTACGAGTTATGGTAGCGATATGACATTTACAACACTAACCCCATCCATTAATATTTCAAGCGACTTCAAGCCATTTGTGCACTGCAAGGGATATGTGTCCGATGCTCAAACCTTTACAGTTTCAGGAAGCAATCTGATAAATGCAATAAGCATCGTACCTTCATCTACCTATTTTGAAGTTAGTAAGGACGGTCAAACTTATTCATCTTCATTCACATTAACTCCAATTGGCGGTTCGGTTGCAACAACTACTGTTTATGTGCGATTAAAGACAGATGCATCAGATAACATATCGGGAAATATTAGAATATACTCAAATTATGTAACCGAACAAAATATATCGGTAAACGGAATCACAAAAGGTGCAACTTACTCTGCAACAGGTAGAGACTTTAATATAAATTTGAATTGTGATACAAAAGTTACAGTAGCACCAACTCCTTCGGGTTATACTTTCACCTTGGCCAAAGGAACTTGGTCTGGAACAGTAGCCGGAGCTTTGGTCAGCGGAACAGTACTTACAGTTTCAAATCTGGACGATTATGACACATTTAATATTTTCGACGATGTAGCAGGAACGTCGGTCGATTTTGGAGTTTATAATGGAACTAATCCTATAATTTATACTTACAACCACAACTTTAATGTAACATTAGACAATGGTGCAGGCGCCCCGATTGGTTTTTATGGTAGTAATACTTTCACCGAAAGCCACTATCTAAATGTAGTTACCGACAGGAATATTAAACTAAATGATAACTTTAATCGTGGTACAAAATCTACACTTACAACTGCTGACGGGGCACTAACGCTTAAAGCAAATATGCAATCAGCAGCCAATGTTTTTGACGAATATGGTGTTTTTCTGAGAAATGCTACCATCCAGTCGACTGGAACAGGTATTGTTACTATTCTAGGTCAAAGTGGTTCAGCATTCAGAGGAGGAGTTTACCTTGTAGAAGCAAGTGAGATTATTGGAGGAACTACGGGTACTGTGAGCGTGGAAGGTAGAGGTTGTTTAGCAACTACAAATTATAGCTGTTATGGAGTGGAAGTGAGTGGTTTAAATTCAGTCATTACTTCAAATGGTGCCAATGTTTCTGTTATTGGTATTGGTGGTGGTACTAATTCGTCGTATAAAAATTATGGAATATATATAGATGAAGGCGGAAAGATTACTGCAGGTGGCAATGGTACTGTAACTGTAACTGGCACGGGTGGCGATAATACGGATAGTAAAGGTAGCGAAAATCATGGAGTATGTATTCTTAATTACCCATCGATGATTACATCTACCAATGGCAATGTAATTGTAAATGGTATTGGCGGTGGCGGAAATAATGGTTCAACAACCGCAAATAAGTATAATTGTGGTGTTTATATACAGTTTGGTGGGAAAATCACCTCATCTGGTTTAACCAGCTCAGTTACAGTCGACGGTATTGGTGGTAAATCGTATGCCGATATGAACTTTGGACTATATATTAGAAGTAGCTCAGGCGAGAACTTTTCCACGATTACAACCAATGGTGGACCATTGAATATATCGGGTACTGGTGGAGGCTTTGGCACAGCTTCTCAAAACAATACAGGAGTTATAATAGAAGAAGGAACAATTATTAAGGCTCTGAATAATGGACCTATAAATATAGTGGGAACCGGCGGTGCTGGATCAAGCAAAACAGGAACATATAATAGCTGTGGAGTTATAGTCGATGGGCAAATAGCAACAACAAACGCCAATGTGCAAATCACAGGCTTTGGTGGAGGACAAGGAGCTGCTGGAGGTTCAAATAATGGGATTCAAATTGGTAATTCAGGAAAAGTTACTGCAGTGGGGGGTGATTTAATATTAACTGGTACAGGTGGAAGTTCTTCAGGGAATAATAATTTGGGTGTATCTATTGAAAACTCCAGTGTAACAACAGCAACTGGTAATTTATTGATAACAGGTTATGGTGGAGGTGCAGGTAGTTCCAGTAGTAATCGTGGGGTGGAAATACGTGGAGAAATAAGTTCAGGAATCAATGGAAAAGTGCAGATTAGTGGCACAGGTGGTTTAACTTCGGGCGATGATAATTACGGTGTCTATTTGACAAACGATGTTACTTCTCCTGGAAGTGGTATTGTAAGTATTACGGGCATTGGAGGGGGAACATTAGGTAATAGCAAAGGAAATATTGGGGTGCTTTTTTCGGGAATTAACTTGTTAACAACCAATGATGCTGATATCCTGATTAACGGTACTGGTGGTGGCACTGGAACAGGTGATTCAAATTTTGGAGTCGATATTTATGGTCGGGGTCAGGGTAATTGTCATATAAAAGCCGGCGGCAAAGGCAATGTAATTATTGACGGTATTGGGGGTAATAATTCAGGAACAGGGTCTGAAAATCATGGTGTGTATATGCATTCATATATATCAAATACCAAAATTGAAACAAGCGGAGGCGATATTTTTATTACAGGAACAGAAGGAAGTACAACTTCGAATATAACTAGTATAGCTATTAATGTAATTGATGATGGCACTTCCATTTCTACAGTTGCAAATGGTGGAAATATTACCCTTAAAGGCAATAGTATGAACATTGGAGATGCTAAAACATCATCATCCAATAGCTTAAATATCTTACCCCGAACAGCCGGTTTAGGCTTCGAACTTGGCACAACAAGTAAAGATATTGCGGGTGGTCCAATCAGAATCAGTGCTCCGGAATTCTTAAATATGAGTGCCGGAACTATCAATATTGGAGATGCTAATTCGGGAAATATTATTATAAATCCAGGTATTACTACAACTGCAAATCTGAATTTAATTACCGCATCAGGCGCAAGTATTATTCCAACAGCCAATTCAGAAGATGTAAAGATGTATGGCAAAACCCTGACAATTACTTCTGGCTCAATTCTTAAAATCGCTATCAATGGTACTACCGTTGATACAAATTACGATCAACTTAATACGAACGGAAATTTAAACCTTACGGGTGTCGAACTTTCGCTAATTGAAAATACGTTCACACCTGCTACTGGCAATGTGTTTACAATTGTTTCGGCAGCAAAAATTGATGGGACTTTTAAAGGACTTACTGATGGCTCAGTTATAGTATTTAAGGGAAAATCATTGAGAATTAATTATACTCCTACGGCTGTTACCTTATCCGTACCGGTATTAGTACCGACACTGAGTACCAATGAACCTTCTGTCGTTACATCGACTTCGGCCACATTGGGCGGTGAAATTACTGCTGACGGTGGCGCTTCGGTTACTGACCGTGGTATTGTTTATTCATCAACAAATACTACCCCTACCTTAGGTTCTAGCGAAGTAATTAAAGATGCCAATGGTGCTGGAACAGGCACTTTCAGTAAATCTTTCAGCAGCTTAACACCCAACACAACCTATTATTTTTCAGCGTTTGCAACCAACTTGGCAGGAACTAATTACGGCTCAGTCAAATCTTTTTCAACCTTGAATATAGCTCCAAACGCCCCTACATCTGTTTCGGCAACAGCCGGAAACGGTCAGGCAACAGTAAGTTTCACAGCTCCAACATCGAATGGCGGAAGTGCCATTACAGGTTATACCGTGACTTCCAATCCCGGAAGTCTCACAGCCACAGGAACTTCAAGTCCAATTACAATTACAGGTTTAACCAATGGAGCACCCTATACTTTTACCGTTACAGCAACAAATGCTGCGGGAACAAGTGCTGCATCTGGCACTTCAAACAGTGTTACACCTTTTATTCCTAATTCAGCACCAACGGGTATGGCATTGTCAGAAAGTACAATTAACGAAAACGTGGCAGCAAATGCTGTCGTTGGAACATTGAGTTCGACAGACCCTGATACCGGAAATACATTTACTTACACATTAGTAGCTGGAGATGGAAGTGCCGACAACGCCTCTTTTAAAATCAACGGTAGTAATTTGGAGATAAAAGCCAGTCCTGACTTTGAAACGAAAAGTAGTTATTCGGTTCGCATTCGCACAATCGACCAAAGTGGCCTATTGTATTTTGAAAAAGAATTTATAATTACAATTAATGATGTATATGATACTACAACGGGTGATGGCTCGAGTGCAAAACCTTACCTAATACAAACACTTGAAGATCTAAACTGGTTAAGCCAAACCTCATCCGTCTGGGATATGAATTTTAAACAAACAGCGGATATAGACGCATCTTCAACTTCTACATGGAACAGCGGTGAAGGTTTTTCACCTATTGGAAATATAACAAATTTGTTTACAGGAAACTACAACGGACAAGGATATACGATTAATGGCTTGACCATCAATCGTCCGACCACAGATTATGTGGGGTTATTTGGGTATTCAACTGCAACTATTAGCAATATTGGACTTACAAATGTAGCTATTACCGGTAAAAATAATGTGGGTGGTTTAGTTGGATGGAACAATGCTGGAATTGTAACCAACACCAATACCTCAGGTACAGTAAAAGGAAGTTATTTAGTTGGCGGACTTATTGGCATGAATAATTCCGGAAAAGTCTCAAATTCGTTCTCAAATGCGAATGCTGAGGGTATTACTAGTGACGTTGGTGGGCTAATTGGACAAACGTGGGCCGGAACCATAAATAATTGCTACAGCACTGGAAATGTAAAAGGACCAAATGTAGTTGGCGGTTTGATTGGATATATAGGGGGTAGTGCAACAGTTGATAAAAGCTTTGCTGTTGGTATTGTTTCAGCAACGACAAATTTTGGTGGACTTATTGGATTTAAGGAATCTGGGACAATTTCCAATAGTTTCTGGGACAAACAAACAACTACGCAAGAAACAAGTGCCGGAGGTACAGGTAAATCAACTGCCGAAATGAAAGATTTTGCAACCTTTAATGCCGCAGGTTTTGATTTCAAAGGCGAAACAACAAATGGAAGTGATGAAATTTGGAATGTTGGAAACAGTAGAAACGATGTGTATCCATATTTTAACTGGCAATATCCAAATGACGC
>JAIFKX010000026.1 GCA_020049335.1 Paludibacter sp.
AAGCGGATATTGGCTTTTTCGCCAACAGCACATTCAGTATTAATTACCTGCAACCATTTGTAAGTTTTTATTGCAGGACTTTTATCTTCATTATCGTAAATTATGGAAGTGTTTTCGGTTTTTACTTCATTCCCAAAAGCATCTTTTGTAGTTAAAATAATACGGTATTGTGCTGATTTCCATTTCCGAACATCAATTTTCAAGGTTTTTTCTTTGGTATTGAATTTTCCCGAAATCATTTTATCTGCATTTGCAGTTTTCGAAATATCGCTTTTATTTTCAATATAATCCGACAGCGTTTCCATTCGAAAAATATCGTATTCAACTACCGATTCGATTTTTTCTCCGTTTAATGTTTCAGTCGAAATATCCATCGATAATCCCAATTTTTTTTCTGTTTTTTCAGGAACTGAAGCAATAATAAACAACGATTTATCGCCAACTGAAATACTTTGTTCGCCGGTTTGTGTTTCGCCTTTGGGGTCGGTTACGTCGGCTATAATTGTATAGGTGTAAAAACTACCGCGCCAACTTTCGTAAGCTGTTTTTGGCTTTTCGGGCACAAACGCAACTTCGAATTTACCTTTAGCATCTGACAGTGTACTGCCGCTTGTAATTTCAGTTTCGGGTTCATTCCACCACCAGCAGTAGCGGTGCGAAGTGCGTGTAACGCGGTATTTTACCTTGGCATTGCCAATATTATAACCTGCGAAAGCTTTTACATTTCCGCTAATCGTAATTTTCGAACCAAAGCGAATTTCAGAACTTGGTTTGTCAATCGTAACTTCAAAAGTGGGTCGTTTGTATTCTTCCACATAAATGATGGTCGAAGTTTGTCCCGCTTGCAAGCGAAAGGCTCCGTTTAAGCCTCCTTCGGGCAAAACAAATTCTCCTGCAAACGAACCAAACTCATTTGTTTTGAATGTT
The DNA here is from genome assembly GCA_020049335.1 of Paludibacter sp. Taxonomy (GTDB): domain Bacteria; phylum Bacteroidota; class Bacteroidia; order Bacteroidales; family Paludibacteraceae; genus Paludibacter. The sequence continues at coordinate 928 of JAIFKX010000026.1, forward strand.
TTAGAACTTACTTTCTGATGATTGGCATCGTACAATGTAACTTCGTACGAAGCTGATTTTTGAACTTCATTCTGATTTTTGTTGGCAAAATAGGCTATTCCTTTAAAATAAACCGTTTGCCCCGGACGGTATAGCGAACGGTCGGTAAATAATTTTAACTGAGGCTTCTCATTTTTATATGGCTTATTTTCATTAAAATAGCTATACGAAGTGGACGAAAAATATTTGTCTTTACCAAGTTGTAAAAATATAGTGTTCTCGGCATAGTTATTCGAAAATGGAATTTTGCAAAAACCATTTTTATCCGAAAATATGGTGTTTTTCAATACTAAATTGTAACCATTTCCACTCCATTTGTTTTGATATACAGCTACTTTCGCTTTTGTTTGTGGTATTCCTGTTTCGCGGTTAAGCACATATAAATTTTGAAAATTTGCCTCCGAAGTACGTTGCATAAATCCTAAATCGGACACAACAAACACCGTTTTCGATTTTTCGGTACTTGCAGCAGGCGAAAGTTTTTCCTTTACTTCCACTTCGTATATACCGTATTCGCCCGTTTGATACTGAATGGTGGTATCCATAGCTTCGAAATTCGGATTCGTTTTTATGTCGATGGTGCGGGTTTCGAGCAAGGTTCTACTTGGGTATGAACTGTTACGAATTGCTTGATTCTGACGAAATTCATAGTATTCCTGCGCTGTTGCATTTATTTTGTAAACATTCATTTCCAACTGATTAATATTGGTTGAAGTAAGTTTTATATCCAAACCGGATTTGTATTTTACAAGTTCCTTGTGTTGAACGTTCAAGCTTTTTTGCAGTATTTGCTTTTGGATATTTTTCAGCAAATCAATGCGACGATAGTTTGGAAATCGTTTAATTCCATCCTCACAAATCGCAAATACTTTTCGTTTCTGCGATTTGTTTTCCTCCAATTCAAAGCCTTGTTGCAGGTAATAATTCGCTTTTTCGTTCAGTATTTCTACAACTAATTCATTCGAAGCGTATTCCTTTTCAAGCACTTCTAAAGCCTTACTGTACAATGAATTATTTAGTGTTTCATTTTTTAAATAAGCCAATCGTTTTAAATCTGTAAAAAGTAGCGCTTGTTTATTTTTAGTTTTTAAATGGTTTTTAATCAGTAGTTGATAGCTCTCAATTGTTTGATTTTCAACTGAATATTTAAAGGTCGAATCTAATTGTAGGTTTGCAAATTCGGTAGTATTAGCAAAAAGAGCCTCATTTTCTAGTGGATTTTTGTTGTCGGTTGCTTGCGAAATCTCACTCAACAATTGTATGCGTCGATAGGCTAAAAAATCGAAAAGTGTAGGTTGAAACAAGCGGCTATCGTCGCCTTTGTTTAGTAATGCTTCGTATTTTAATGCATCTGTATTTTGTAGAATATCAATGCTTTGTAGCGATTCCGAAAGTAATTTTGTTATTTTATCAAAATAAATATTTTTCGTCCATTCTTTCATATCTTCGGGCACATTTCCAACTACTTGCGTTCGTTTATTGATTGTCCAACTGTCATTTAGGTAAAATCGGGTGTAGAGTTCAGCTGACATCGAAAGTAGCAACGCTTTTTTGTCGGTAGCAGTTTCTTTGTTGGCAGAAGTCTCAAATTCGCGAATCAATTCCGGCGCTTTATCGGGATTAATTTCTAATGTAAAGCGCATTTTATAAAGCATTGCTTTAATAATCTCTGCCGTGTTTTTTTCTTTTTGTGCTTGCGCAATAATGACATCTATTTCTTTCAACGCTGATTCAGGTAACTGTTTTTCAGCCAATTCCTCTACGGTTTTCCATCGAAGGGCGAGGGGAGTGGTTTCATTTTTTTGTGCCAACAAAAAAACTGCAATCAGCATAGCGGCTGTTGCAAAAAGGATTGATTTTTTTAATAAACTGATATTCATAATATTATTTGAAATTACCCCAAACCCCTAAAGGGGCTTAAGAATTTAAATTTTCGTTACTAACTTTTCCCCTTTAGGGGTTAGGGGTTTCTTACCTTACAAACACCAACTTGCTCTCGGTCGATAAATGCGGATTAAACCAATAACCTCCATCAGCGAAACCTTTTATATCTTCGATATTTTCGATTTTGTTTTTAATCAAGTACCGTGCCATCAATCCGCGGGCTTTTTTGGTATAAATAACAATGGGCTTGAGCGTGTCGTTTTTATATTCGAGAAATTCTACGTCAATCACATTCACTTTTTTGTTTGCTAAATTCAGCGATTTAAAATATTCGCTGGATGCTAAATTTACAATCACCTGTGGTTGCGTGGTTTTAAGTGCATTCAGAACAAACTTTGTGATACGCGCTTGCCAGAATGCATACAAATCTCTACCGTCATCGTTTTTTAGTGCCGAACTTACTTCGAGTCGATACCCTTGTATCAAATCGAGCGGCCGAAGCGCGCCGTAAAGTCCTGATAGAATGATTAAATGTTGTTGGGCAAATTCGAAATCGGATTCCGTAAAAGTCTGAGCATTTAACCCTCTGAAAACTTCCCCATCGAATACCAAAGCTGCTTGTTTGGCATTCGCAGGTGTAAATGGTACATGCCAATTAAAGTACCTGTCGTAGTTTAATTCGGTCAGTTTGTGGTTAATATCCAGTAATTTACTTAACTCAGTTGGATGTAATTGCCGCATCAAATTGACTAATTGTTTGGCCTCTTTCATAAAATATGGCATCGAATATAAATCTGTAACCTGCTGTGGTTTAAAGTTTTGTATTTTAGCCGGCGATAATAGAATAATCATAATTTTTTAAAATAGGTATAACGTTATTTTTATAGAAGTGTAAATTTTAAACTGAATAGAATTTTCAAATTTTCAAACTTTCAAATTTTCAAATTATTTTCTTTGCATTCGGAAAATTTACCAAAAACACCGATTCGCTGGCACGCGTTACTGCCGTGTACATCCAACGGTAAAAATCACTGTTCAGCCGTTCGTCGGCAACCTGGCCTGGGTCAACAAAAACCTTTTTCCACTGTCCGCCCTGTGCTTTGTGGCAGGTTACGGCATAAGCAAATTTCACCTGCAAGGCATTAAAAAACTCGTTTTCGTAAATGGTTTTGATTAAAAATTTACGGTTTGTAATTTCCGGATAATCTTCGGCAATAGCCTCAAAAAGCTTTTGATGCATTTCGTTGGCTTGTGCCGGCGATTCGCATTGCAACAAATCGAGCCAAACGCGCGCATCAATTTCCCAATCGTAATCGAGTGAACGCAAACTAAGGTTGGCAAAACGAAAACCGTACATTTCTTTGTGTTTTCCCACACGCATTACTTCCAATACATCGCCATTAGCAATAAAATCAATTTCTTTGTAGGGTTTGTTCCAAAAATAATTATTCTTTGTAACCATCAGCAAATCACCATTCGTAAGCTCATCTTCTTTCATCAATACGCGGTTGCGAATGCCGTTATTATACATATTCGCTCGTTTGTTGGAACGCGTTACCACAATCGTATCTTCCACGCCAACACCATTATACGCTCGTTGAATTTCGTCAATCAAATCCATACCATTCAGATGTTTAATGTCCGAAAATCCTTCTGTTTCAAAAACCGGAAATTCGGAAGTTTTGTCTTCGGTAAGCATTTCGCGTAAACGTGTTGCATTGTGCAGAATACCGCTCTCCAATGCCTGACGAACAACATGTGTTAAAATAAATTCGTGTACTTTGAGGCCGTAACCGGCTAATTTGTCTTTTTCCAACGCAGGACTGTGCGGTTGCATTACGGGTGGTAACTGCGCAGTATCGCCCAACAGCAAAAGGCTGCAACCATCGCCACTGTATACAAATTCCACCAAATCGTCGAGCAATCGCCCTGAACCAAATTCGGTATCGCCACCAATATTTGAAATCATCGAAGCCTCGTCGACAATAAATAAGGTATGCGAAAATAAATTGTCGGCCAGTTGAAAGCGATAATCGCCCATAGCTTTTTGGCGATAAATGCGTTTGTGAATGGTAAAAGCGGGAAAGCCCGAATAGCCCGAAATAACTTTTGCTGCTCGGCCAGTAGGAGCGAGGAGCATGGTTTTCTGTTTCAATGAATTAAGGGCACGAACCAGCGCACTCACCACCGACGTTTTACCTGTTCCGGCGTAGCCACGTAGCAAAAAAACCTTTTCGGAATCGGTCGACATCAGAAATTCACCCAGCCTATCAAGCAAAACAGCTTGTTGTTCAGTAGGTTCAAATGGTAATTGTGCGCGTATTTGCGACGAAATAAAATTGTGTAACATTATGTGCAAAGATAATTATTTTTTTTACCTTTGTCGTTCTGTAAAATTTAAATTATCAACAAAAAAATGCGAAAAAAATATTTATTTATAATTATGACAACAGCCATATTAGCTTTTGGCAATGAGCAACTTGCAGCAACTGACGCTGTACCTTTCAAGTATTCAGTCGATAAATTTGCCGACATTGAAATTCTACGTTATCGCGTGCCTGATTTCGAAAAACTGAGTTTGAAACAAAAAGAACTGATTTATTACTTAAATGAAGCAGCTCAGGAAGGTCGGGATATTTTGTACGACCAAAATAATAAATACAATCTGACTGTTCGACGAGCATTGGAAACCATGTATGTAGAATTTAAAGGTGATAGGAAAAGTGCTGACTTCCAGAGTTTAACTACTTATTTAAAACGGGTTTGGATGGGAAATGGCATTCATCATCATTATTCGGAAGATAAATTTGTACCTGGTTTTACACCCGAATATTTTATAAATGTTCTTCATTCGATTGAGAAAGACAAGTTAAAAGCTGTTCTAACGAAAGATGAAACAATAGATGATTTGTTGCAAAAGCTATTACCTGTTATTTTCGACCCAACTGTTTATCCCAAACGTACCAATCAGGCAGATGGTGTGGATTTAATTCGTACCTCTGGAAATAATTATTACGGTAAGGGCATTACACAAAAAGAAGTGGAAGATTTTTATACCAACATGAAAGTTGCCAACGATCCACGACCAATTTCGTACGGTTTAAATAGTAAATTGGTAAAAGAAAATGGAAAGTTGGTGGAAAAAACCTACAAAGTGGGTGGACTTTACACGCAAGCAATTGAACGAATTGTAGGTTGGTTGGAAAAAGCGGTTACAGTTGCCGAAAATGACAAACAGAAAGATGTAATCGCCACATTAATAAAGTATTACAAAACGGGAGATTTGCGAACTTACGATGAATATTCTATTAAATGGGTAGAGGATTTGGCTTCGCAAATTGATTTTGTAAACGGCTTTACCGAAACCTACGGCGACCCACTTGGCATGAAAGCAAGTTGGGAATCGATTGTCAATTTTAAAAATATTGAGGCTACCAAACGTACACAAACGATTAGTGATAATGCACAATGGTTCGAAGATAATTCGCCAATCGACTCCCAATTTAAAAAGGAAAAAGTGAAAGGTGTTTCGGCTAAAGTAATTACCGTGGCTATGTTGGCCGGCGATTGTTATCCGGCAA
>JAIFKX010000204.1 GCA_020049335.1 Paludibacter sp.
TCATTAATCATTAATCATTAATCATTAATCATTAATCATTGAACCATTAATAATTAACCATTAACTAAATAGTCCTTCGCTCAAAGCTATTAACGCACGTTTCTTATCTTCGGCATTAATCAGGAAAGAAACATTGTAATTGCTACCACCATACGAAATCATACGTACTGGAATTTCTTTCATGGCATCAACGGCTTTTGCCTGAAAACCTACGTTTTCGGAAGGTAAATCGCCTACCACACAGATAATTACCATGTTCGAGTCAATTGTTACCGTGCCCAATTTCTTCAGATTGTTTAGAATCTCGTCTAAGCGTTTGGTATTATCAATGGTTATCGATACGCCCACTTCCGAAGTAGTAATCATATCAATCGAAGTTTGGTACGACTCAAAAATTTCGAACACTTTGCGCATAAATCCGTGTGCCAAGAGCATACGACCCGATTTAATTTTGATAGCCGTGATGTTATCTTTGGCAGCCACTGCCTGAATAGTACCTTTTTTGCTCTGCATCGAAATAAGCGTTCCAGGAGCAGAAGGCTGCATGGTGTTGAGCAAGCGAACTGGAATATTATTCAGTTTAGCAGGTAAAATACAAGTTGGATGTAGAATTTTGGCGCCAAAATAAGCCAACTCAGCAGCTTCCTCGAAATGCAAGAAAGGTACAGGTTTGGTGCCTTCCACAAAACGTGGGTCATTGTTGTGCATGCCGTCAATGTCCGTCCAAATCTGAATTTCGGAAGCTTTTACGGCTGCACCCACCAACGAAGCAGTATAATCGCTACCACCACGTTGTAGATTGTCTATTTCGCCATAAAAATTGCGACAAATATAACCTTGAGTAATATAGTAGGTATTATCTGGAGATGCTTGCAATTGTTTTTCTAAATTTTCGGCAATAAACGCAGTGTCCGGCTCCGAATTTTTATCAATCCGCATATATTCCAATGCAGGCAGCAAAGCACTATTTTCGCCTTTTTCGAGCAAATAAAGCTGAAACATATTGGTCGAAAGCATTTCGCCCTGAGCCAAAATGGCTTTTTCTTCGAAAAGCGTAAAAACCGATTTTGAGAACGAACGAAGGTACTCAAAAATAGATTTCAGGATAGTTTTGGATTCTGTTTTGTATTTATCGCTGGAATATAATTCATCAATTACTTCCATGTATTTCTGTTCCAATACATTGATGCGTTCGATGGCACCCGTTGTATTCATTTTGTAAAAATAGTCGGAAATTTCAACTAAACTGTTCGTTGTGCCCGACATAGCCGACAAAACCACAATTTTACGTTCGCCGTCGCAAATCAAATTAGCAACGTCTTTTATTCGTGCTGCTGAACCTACGGATGTTCCGCCGAATTTTAATACCTTCATTTTTTTATTTTTTTTTAATTAGAAATTGACTGCAAAAGTAATATTTTTTATCGGTTTTTTAATTGTTTCTTTCTACTATTTGTTTTACAAAACTAAAAAACAACTATAATTTCATCAATTTGGGCGTGCCCCTTCGGGTCGGGCTGGAGTTTATCCCGATGCTTATTGGGGCTCTTGTACCGCTGAAATACGGCGGCACGCCGCTTCTATCCCTCACGCATCGCAGCGCGAAGGGCAGTGCGTTATATTTATCTCTCCAATACCCTCCCCAAGTGATATTCCACCAATTGATTTTAGCCATCGTAAGTGCTGTCTTTTATTTCTACCAAAGCAGTTTGGCGGTCTTTGTTGTACCCTACATAAAAACGGACGAGGACAAATACCTATCGGTATTTAAATTTTACATTATTGTAAATTCTTAATCAAAAAAAACGTTGTTCTAATGTGTCTATTGTGCCAGCTGCGGCAGGCAGAGTTTAAATCTTAGCGCTTGACCGAAAGGTATAAGCAGTTAAACTTTTTTTTTTTTATTTTTGTTTTCTCTTCAGGAAAACGTTGAAAAAGCCTTGCAAATTATTCATTTAAGTATTTAGTTATTTCTGAAGCCGTTTCAAACGAATTAATGTTATTCTTCCGATTTAACGCTTTTATTTAGTTACAAATTTGCCGCTAACCATTTTCGAAGCACATCTGGACTCTTGCCACATCGTTGAGCGTAATCCTGAAACTGCTGTTCATCAATTTTTCCAATATTAAAATATTTCGATTTTGGGTGGTCGAACAAGAGTCCACTTACAGACGCATTTGGATACATAGCACCATTTTCGGTAAGCGAAATGCCTAAATTCTCGAAATCGATTAGTTTATCCATTGTAAAAATGAGCGACTGGTCGGGTAGGGAAGGGTAGCCTACTGCTGGTCGAATGCCTTTGTAGTGCGTTTTGAAAAACTCCTTTACATCTAATTTTTCATCGGGCACATAGCCCCAAATTTCTTTACGAACTTTGTAATGTAGCCATTCGGCAGTGGCTTCGGCAAGCCGGTCGGCTATTATTTTTATTAAAATGGAATGATACATATCATCATCCTTTTCGTAATTAGCAGCTAAAGCTTCGGCTCCTATTACGGTGTTGGCAAACACACCTAAAAAATCGTCGGCAGGTTTTATAAAATCGGAAAGTGCATAGCAAAATCCATCCGAGGCTGGCATTTGTTGGCGCAATGTCGGAATTGTTACTACCTTATTATCTGTCGATACAATAATATCTTCGCCTTGTGAATGTGCGTCGAAAATGCCCACTAAAGCATTGATAGTTATTGTTTTTTCGTCTAAAAACCTACGAAGCATTTCTTGCGCATCTTTGTAGAGCTTAAGCGCTTCCTCTGCTTTTTCACGTTCATCTTCAGGGAATTTTTGCAACCACCCTACCTTACACGAACCACAATCGCAAACCGATTGAATATCATCGTATTTTCCATTGAGCCGCCAAGCCATAAAAAAGAAAGTCCAGTGAATAAATGGGACAATTTCTCGTAAATTTATATCAACAAAACGGGTAATTCCCGCTATTTTAGGTGCAGTCATTAAAGTTAGAAATTAGTATTGAGAAATTGATAAATTGATAATAAAAATTTATCCTAATGCTACATCGAGTACCATCATGGTAGCGAATCCCAACATGGCTCCTATGGTCGAAAGGTCGGTTTCGTTGCCGGTTTGCGATTCAGGTATTAGTTCTTCGACCACTACAAAAATCATCGCTCCAGCAGCAAAAGATAAAGCGTAAGGTAATAAGGGTGTAACTGTCAGTACAAGATAAGCACCTATAACTCCCGCAATTGGCTCTACAATTCCTGATAATTGTCCATAAGTAAAAGCTTTTAATCTTGAAAATCCTTCGCGACGTAAAGGAATAGAAACGGCAGCACCTTCGGGGAAATTTTGCAAACCAATTCCCAATGCCAATGCAACTGCTCCGGCAAGCATTCCTGTGTCTGGATTGTTTGCAAGTGCGCCAAAAGCTATTCCTACCGCCAAACCTTCGGGTATGTTGTGGAGCGTTATGGCCAGCACAAGTAATACACTGCGTTGCCAAGTTGTTTTCACACCCTCGGCTTTATCAATCGAGAGCCCTAAGTGTAAATGTGGTAGTATTTTATCAATTAAAAATAAAAATGCACCACCACTTAAAAAACCAACTAAGGCAGGCATCCAAGGTGTGGTGCCGCTTTCTTCGGCCATTTCGATGGCTGGTTTAAGTAGCGACCAAAAGCTGGCGGCAATCATTACTCCGGCTGCAAATCCTAACATCGAATTTAATACCTGTTTATTTATGGTTTTAAAGAAAAAAACCATTGATGCACCTAAAGCAGTAACACCCCAAGTAAATAAAGTTGCAAAAAGTGCAAGTAATATGGGATTATAATCTAGTAAAAAATCGAGACTCATTGTTGATGTTTTTGATTGAGCATTCTCTTAAGTAAAAAAGGAGTTTTTAAGAATGATATTCTATTTTTGTATCACATTTTCTAAATTTCAAAGTAGAAGTAATATTATACTTAAAAAAATAAACACAAAAGTAATCTAAAATGTTGAAATTTTCTATTGTATAATAACAATATCTACAATTAAAGGCGATATAGGAACATGAATCGAATGTCTGTCTTTTTATTTCCCTGAATTTCCTCGTTGCCACTACTTATTGTTTTTCGCGCATCACCATACATAGTTTGGGCTATTTTAAACCAAAGACTAATGTTTTTATTCAAGTCATATTTTAAATTGAAGTAATAGCGCATGCCCACGCCATAAAATGTTGGAATTGAAAATGCGTATAAAATGTCTTTTTCGTATAAGTAAAATCGATTTTCGTAGTTTTTGGCATCGAAAAGCATGCATCTTAAATCAATACTTAAAGGGACTTTTTCAAATTCGAAACTTAAATCCTGATAAGCTGCAAAGCCTACTTTAGGACTTGTAAAGGCTGAATCGGTAAAATTTAATTCCACTAAGTTTTTTGTTGAAAAATTTCCATTACTGAAAACTAATTGATAGCGTATGGAACTTTTGGCGTAATTTTCGATAGTTCGAATTGGTATAATGTTGCTATTTTGCTGCTTTTGCTCGTACCGAATGCGGCAATTCATTGATAAGTTGCGTTTAGGGTTAAAGTCGGCTTGAAGCAAATAATCCTGACCTGTCGAAGGTGCATTCACACCATATTTTAACCACGGAAAGCGGTAACTGTCAACATAAGCTGAAAGTTTCCAATTCCTAAAAGGTCGTATTTCGCTTCCAATATACATGCCTGTTTCATTGTTTGTTCGGGTACTTTCCGAAAAAGCATTTGCATAAAAAGTGTCGTATTTGGGCGAATAATAACGCCATAGAGTTACAATGCTTGCCGTACTTGTTGGCGAAAACAAAATGCCATTGATAGTCGCAAATCCTTTATTATTCGAAAATGCAGTTTCGCCAAATACATTTAATGTTCCAAGTCGAACACGATAATCTGAACCTGCCGATGTTTGGCGTATTCCACTATAAAAGTTCAGGTTATATGGCGCTATTTCGGGAGCAAGTGTGTCGCTTAAAATCGTATGAGCCGCCGTAAAGCCAAGTCGTGCTAACCCGAGATTTGTTGTAGTATGCATCCCTATGGTCTGCATCGTTATGGTATGTTTTTTTGCAAATTCACTTTCAGTTCGATGCAAACCTGTTCGATAAAAACTATTAAATTTCTCGTCAATTGTATCGGCATCTATTTTTTTGTTTGAATAAAACAGGCTTATTTCCGATTTGCCAATTTTAAATGTTCCTCCAATGCCCTTAAAGTAGTTTGTTTCGTCGGTCGAACTGAACTTTTTTAATCCATTGTCGCGCGAAACAACATTTAGCGTGTACGACGATTTTGAAGAGCCAAAACCCGAATTGAAAACCAATCCTTGCCCAAACGACGCTCGATAGTTTCCAGCGACCAAGGTTTTTAATTTTAGTACGTTATTAGCCTGAAAATAGAACGAATAAAAATCGTATCCTTTGTGTTTTCCACCCCAAAATTGCTCCCCAGCATCTTTTTCCATTGTTGTTCCTAGCGAAATACGGTTTTTAAAATTAAAATTCAATTTCAACGAGTTGTAAATGGGTGAGCCGTAGTAGGGTGAGCTCGAAAAGCCTTGTGAATCAACGGTTTTTGTATATCCTTTTTTCTTTTCTATACTTTTGTCAACTCTAAAAATGGCCTCCTTTTTTCCGTATTTCAATACTTCGTTTAGGTAAATTTTATCTTGTAAATCATTGGATTCCCCAATTTTTACGAAGGGCAACATCCTCCTAACATCTGTCATGTCAAATCCGTCGACAAGTTGAAGCTCATAAATTGTGTTGAATTTTGTGTTTTTATAAAGATAGGCTACTAAATTTTCAATTTGCATATCGGATAAAAATGCTAATTTTTCGAGCTCTTCACGGGTTGTTAAATTCAGATTTAGTTGGTTTTCGGTTAGCGAAATTAAATCGTTGTAAAAGGATTCGTAATCAATAGTTTCTTCTGCTTCGGCAGTATATTGTTCGAAAATATCGTTAATGATTTCTTCGGCGGTTTGAGATGCATTTTGTGCTGACCCAATTGAGTATATCACTAAAAACAAACTGATTATTCGTATTTTAAGCTGCATGTCGTTTTAGTCTTTCGAAATGGTGTATTTAATTGCAGCGAACGTAGTCAGGCCTAAAATTGGATGTAGCTCTGTGTTTAGGTAAAAATCGAAAGTTTTCAATTTTAATCCAATTCCTACTGTCGGAATTAGATATTCAGCCTGATAAGCCCCTATTTTAAGGCTTAGAAATTCTTTTACTTCATATTCAAATCCACCTGCAACACGATAATTTCCGCTTATATTTTTATCCGTTTGAAAAAGAAAATCTAAATTTTCAGAAACATTCCAGTTAGTGCCTAAACTAAAAATGGTTGGAATTTGTTTATTCGAATATTTTAATTGTATTTTTTGTTGACCTGGATTAAATGTAGAAAAGCCAATTTTTACTGCTGGAGATACGCTAACAATTATTCCAATTTGAGGCAGAAATGAAGCAAATCGCTTGTTTGCTTCGGCTAAATATACTGAGTAGTAATTATATTGAACCCCTAATTGAAAAATGTTGCTGAAATTTTTCGAAATAGAAATCCCTGTGAGCAGTTCGTTGTGTAGTTCGTAACCCGAGTAAGTGGCTGCTATTCCAATGTTAATGAGGCTTGTAGAGGTCGAAAAGTAAATGCTTTTTTTAGCCAAAGCATTTATAATGTATTTATTTTCGTACTGAATGCCAACTTGTGTCCCATTTAATGTTGCCCCCGATGCAGGATTCTGAAATGCGGAATAATATTTGTTATCTGCTACCGAGGCATTTGCAACTGCAAAGGTTGAAGGAATTATGTCAGAAGTTTGACTTTTTAATACAAAAACAGTTAGGATAAATAGCAGAAATAGATAAATTTTTCTCATAAATAATACTGTAAACAAAAAGGGTTAAATAAATTCTAAATTTGACTTCAAAAATATGAAATTTTTTTTAAATCAGGATATTTATTCGCATAAAACGGATATTTTTTTAGTAAATAGATTAATAAGGTAGTTTCTAATCAATAATTCAAAGTTTATATTTTAATTTTGTGAAGAATTTATTACTTTTTGAATAATAATTTATTATATTTGCACTTTATGAAACGATTTGTGGCGTTTTTGTTCTCGTCAATATTTTTTGTTATGCTTGGCCAAAATTTAGTAGCTCAGCAAAAAGCGACTGAATTTGTGCCTAAAGGTGGTGCCAGATTAATGGCTCAGGTAAATGGGAATGATACTGTTCTACTGGCTTTTTTGCACGATATCTGGGTTTTTCCACGCTCTACTTTTAAAAACAAGGCGCAGGAGCAGTATTTTTGGCGTACAGTGCGCGATGTGAAGCGAACATTGCCCTATGCTAAGCTTATTTCAAGTGAACTTACAAAAGTAAATCTCACATTGGTAACTCTGAAAAATGACAGTGAACGCAAAAAATATATGAAAGAGTTTGAAAAAACAGCTTTTAAGAAGTATGAAGCTGATTTGAAAAAAATGACAGTAAATCAAGGTCGTATATTAATGAAATTAGTTGATAGAGAGTGTGATAGAACATCTTTTGATTTAATAAAAGCTTATAAGGGCTCATTTACTGCTTTTTTTTGGCAAGGTGTTGCTCGGCTGTTTGGATCAAATTTAAAATCAGAATTTGACGCATCCAACAATGATAAAGTGTTAGAGAGAGTAATAGTACTTGTGGAAGCAGGTCAATTGTAAATTTAAAATTTAAAAATCAAAAAGTAATTCTATGAACGTTTTCTTTAAGAAATTATTAAACAAACTAAAAAGAAAGAAGCATATTGAGGAGTCGGAAAAAACTAAAATTCGTCGTCGTATTCGAAATAAAAAGAATATTTTGAGCGATATGGAAAAATCACAAAGTTCAAATGCTGTGTTCGATAAAATTGAAGATTTACCAGCTTTTAAAAATGCCAAATCGGTGCTAATGTATTGGTCCTTGCCCGATGAGTTACCAACGCATAATTTTATCGTAAAATGGAGTACTAAAAAGCAAATGTTATTACCAATGGTAAAGGGCGATAAAATGTTAGTTAAGCCTTTTACAAGTATTGACGATTTACGCAAAAGTGATATGGGTATCTGGGAGCCTGAAGCTCAAAAGGAGTATTTGCGACAAATTGATTTGGTGATTGTGCCTGGTATTGCTTTTGATAAAAGTAAAAACCGTCTCGGAAGGGGCAAAGGTTATTATGATCGCTACTTTAATCATAAAAATATTGTAAAAGTAGGTGTTTGCTACGATTTCCAATTGTTGGAAGTAGTTCCAACCGAGCCTTTTGATGTGCGAATGGATAAAATAATTACTCCAAATTACACAATTTCATAAGTAAATAACAATAAATATCGCCGCATTCAAACAATTGAAACAGTTGTTTGAGCGGTGATTCTTTTGTTTACTAAGTCAGTTCCCGACCACAAAATCCTGCTTTTGGATAGTTCTGCATTCGTATTAATGAATAATTGTGGTAAAGCAGTACATGCTATTATAAAGTCGGTGCTCTCGAAAGTACTAAGTGTTATGTTGAGTTTTAGGATTATGTTGTTTATTATCAATAAGTCTTCCGTTCCAAAATCGATAATGATTTTTCTTTTTTCAATAATACTTTCTTGCTTTAAATCGTTCATCAGAATAAGTTCATAACCGTAACTTTTTAATTCTGAACTTGTTATGCCGCGTTTTGTCACCGAAATTATAGCTGGGCTAAGAATGCCATCGTAGTAAATTGTATGTGCCGATTCGTGATTCCCTCCTAAAATATCTTGATACTTTACCTCCCTTTCCGTAAGCTGAATAACCGTATTTCTTAGTATCTGGGCTTTTTCTGTAACAATCAACTGGCTACTCAGGCTTTTCATTTCCTCGTTGTAGTATTATTTTGCTTCTAATTCGTAACGTTTGTTTTAAACCTGGGATTTCTGGCGCAGGGTTTTCGATGGATTGTATCGCTTTTTGAATGCTATCTTGCGCCACAGCATCGAATTTACGTGTTAATTTTATGCTGTCAATCATTGCTATAAATTTACCCTTTACTGGATTATAATTAATTAACGCTCCTGTAATAGAATCAATACTATTTTTGCGTCGAGCATCAATTGTGATAGTATATCGACGCAAAAGGCTATCGCTTATTGTATTGCATACGATGCTGTCTGTTTTTTTGTCTTTGTAATGAATGCGAATAACGGCTTGTTTGTTTTTAGCTTTGTCTGTTTTGCCTACTTGGTGTAAAAAAGTGAGCTTATATTGATCTTTCCAAGCAAGTTGTCGGTTTTTTACAACAAATCGAAGTTTAGTAGGTGTCGAGTCTTTCGAGAATCGAAATTGAATGGATGTTAATGGCCAAAGGTTTTCTGTCGAATTTCGTAATGCTACGTAATCTATTGGATGATAAACACCTGCTTTTACATCTGTTTCTTTTTGGGTAAGCTTCTCAATAACATCACTATAAATGCGCTCAAATTTTTTAGGGTTTTTAGCATAATATGATAATGTTGAGTCAAATTGAGCTTTTGTAATGTTGTGTTTATTCAATAAGGCATTGTAGTAGTAGATGTTATTTCTGTCTTCTACTTGTCCCATGTTTTTAGCAATTAATGCGCCATCTAATTGGTGCAAATCAATCAAAAAATTAGTCATCTCTTTTCGAGAGATAGTTTTTCTTTGTGGATTGCTACAGGAGGTAAAAGCAAAAATGATAGCAACAAGGAGCAAAAATATGCGATGATTAGTTGACATTTTCTTTATTGTCAGACTTTTTAGTTTCTAAACTGTCGTTTAAATCTTTACGGAAAAAAATCAAAATTATTCCAACCGCTATGCTGATGGCCGAGTCGGCAATATTGAATACTGGACTAAAAAAAATAGTTTCGCCAGCACTATTTTTCAAAATTGGAAAATAAAGCATATCAACTACTTTACCATAAAATATTGGAGCGTAACCGCCAGTTTCGGGCAGAAATGTGGCGGCCATACCATAACTCTCACTGAATAAAAGCCCGTAAAACAACGAATCAAAAATATTACCTGCAGCTCCAGCCAACAAAAGCGATACAGCTAAAATATAACCCTGATTAGCTTCTTGTTTTATTAATTTATAAATAAAATAAATTAAACCGCTTACGGCAACAATACGGAATAGTGTTAAAAACAATTTTCCTATTATCTCCATTCCAAATGCCATACCGTTGTTTTCTACAAAAAATATCTGAAACCAGCTGAATACCTCAACATGTTCACCTAAAGCAAAGTTTAGTTTTATAAATATTTTTGATGCCTGATCAATTAATAAGACTAGTATGATAAGTAATAGCGATTTTTTTGTTACTGACATAGACGCTTTTTTTAGTTCTGTTATTTACAATTTAGCTCAATTTTGTAATTTGCAAATGCCTTCATTTAAGATAGTAGTCGATTAATATTTAAATAAAATTCGGCAACAGATTTTCATACTATTGCCGAATTTATCAATATCAACTATTTTATCGTTTGTTATCGTTTTTAGCTTCAATACTTAACGTGGCATGAGGTACAGCTCGAAGCCTTTCTTTCGGAATTAATTTTCCGGTTTCGCGACAAACGCCATAAGTCTTGTTCTCGACACGTACAAGCGCTGCTTGTAAGTGTTGAATAAACTTCATTTGGCGTTGCGCCAATCTACCTGATTCCTCTTTCGATAATGTTGCAGCTCCTTCTTCAAGCACCTTAAATGTAGGCGAAGTGTCCATAATATCATTGCCATCGGCATTTGATATTCCATCGCGCAACAACTCATAATCTTTTTGAGCTTTAGCAAGTTTGTCAAGAATTAATTCTTTAAATTCTGCTAATTCAATATCTGAATATCTCGTTTTTTCTGACATAACTGTTTGTTTTAAGTTGTTTTACATTGTACTTTTAGCAATTCGATTTTGTTGCATGTATTATTCTGCGAAAATAGCAAATAATTTGCAGACAGCCAATTATTTTCTATTATTTTTGAAAATCATTTATACTTTTGTAATTGAGATATTTACAATATATTCTTCAAAGTCAAGTTCGCTTGGATTAGCTGCTTTTTCAACTATCTTTATGTCTAAGGCCAATGTTTGCGTTGCTATATACTCTTTGAACTCTAAAACTGCTGCATTTATATTCTCATTACTTTCAATTTCAATGTTTATTTTGTCTGTAATTTCGAAACCGTTTGATTTACGAATATTCTGAATACGGTTTACTAATTCACGGGCAATTCCTTCGCGAAGCAATGCATCGGTTACTGTAATGTCCAATGCCACAGTTAATTTGCCTTCGTTGGATACTAACCAGCCGGGCATATCTTCGGTAACAATTTCAACATCTTCGATGCTTAGCATTACTTCACCAGTAGGCAAAGTAAGTTTGTAAGTACCAAAACGCTCTATCTCAATTATTTCGGGGCTTCCAAATAAATTCATTGACGCAGCAATTTCTTTCATTTGTTTCCCGTATTTTTTTCCTAATGTTTTGAAATTTGGTTTGATTTTTTTTACCAAATTCTTCATGTTACTGTCCACTGGTATAATCTCAATCTCTTTTATATTTACTTCGGCTTTAATTAGCTCGGAAATATAGCTGAGTTGATTGAAAGTAACTTCATCTGGAGCTGGCACAACAGCTTTGCTAAGTGGTTGACGAACTTTTTTATCTGCTTTTCGACGTAATGCCAAAATCATCGACGATGTTTGTTGTGCCAATTGCATACACGCTTCCAAATTGCTATCAATTAATCCTTCATTGTAAGATGGAAATTCTGCTAAATGAACCGATTCGCTATCATCTTTTCTTGTAACTGTATTCAAGTCAAGAAAAAGTTGATCGGCAAAGAATGGCGCTATTGGAGCCATTAAGCGTGAAATCGTTTCTAAGCAGGTATAAAGTGTTTGATAAGCCGAAATTTTATCTTTATCGTAAGCACCACCCCAGTAGCGTTTCCTATTTAATCGTACATACCAATTACTTAGGTTTTCGCCCACAAAGTCCGAAATAGCACGTCCGGCACGGGTTGGTTCGTAGGTTTCGTAGTATTCGGTTACATCTTTCACCAATGTGTTCAATAGTGAAATAATCCAACGGTCAATTTCTGGACGTTCCTCCATGGAGATTTCATCCTCCGTATAATTGAACTTATCTACATTTGCATATAGAGTGAAAAATGAATAGGTATTATAAAGCGTTCCAAAAAACTTACGTCGCACCTCCTCAACGCCCTCCATGTCAAATTTCAAATTATCCCAAGGCGATGCATTGGTCATCATATACCAACGTAATGGGTCGGAGCCGTATTTTTCGATCGACGAAAATGGGTCAACGCCATTCCCAAGACGTTTCGACATCTTATTCCCGTTTTTGTCCAGCACCAATCCGTTCGAAATGACGCTTTTAAATGCCACTGAGCCACGAACCATTGTGCTAATGGCATGCAAAGTAAAAAACCAACCTCGCGTTTGGTCTACTCCTTCCGAAATAAAGTCGGCTGGGAAGTTACTTCCACTATCTATCAATTCTTTATTCTCAAACGGATAATGTAGTTGTGCATAAGGCATTGCTCCCGAATCGAACCAAACGTCAATCAGGTCGAGTTCGCGCTTCATAGGTTTCCCCGAAGCTGAAACTAGGATAATTCCATCCACGTACGGACGGTGCAAATCTATATTTTTGACGGCATAATTGTCGGCTGTAAATTCGCCAACTTTAAAGTTTTTATACGGATTTTCGAGCATAAATCCAGCTGATATTGATTTTTCAATTTCAGCCATCAATTCTTCAATCGAGCCAATACAAATTTCTTCGGTACCATCTTCGCTGCGCCAGATAGGAAGCGGTGTTCCCCAATAACGACTGCGACTCAGGTTCCAGTCTTGTAGGTTTTCGAGCCATTTTCCAAAGCGTCCTGTTCCTGTCGACTGTGGTTTCCAGTTGATGGTGTCGTTAAGCGTTATCATTTCCTCTCGGCAGGCAGTGGTTTTGATAAACCAACTGTCGAGCGGATAATACAATACCGGCTTGTCGGTACGCCAGCAGTGAGGATAGTTGTGCGTGTGTTTTTCAATTTTGAATGCCAAACCTTGCTGTTTTAGCATTACGCAAATGTCAACATCGAGTGTTGTATCATCATCAGTTAATGTGATATCGTAAGCATTTTTCACATAACGACCAGCATATTCCGAATATAAATCTACATGTACATTTGAAGCAACAAATTCGGTGCTCAAATCTTCAATTTTGAAAAATTTCCCTGTGCGATCAACCATGGGCTGACGATTGCCATCTTTATCAATAAGCAACATTGGTGGAATGCCGTTTTGTTTTGCTACGCGGTCATCATCCGCGCCAAAAGTAGGTGCAATGTGAACAATGCCTGTACCGTCTTCGGTAGTTACAAAATCGCCGGTGATAACTTTAAAAGCTCCTTCACCTGGATTTACCCAAGGAATTAATTGTTCGTAAGCAATGCCTGTTAATTCTGAGCCTTTTTTATGTTCGAGAACCTCATATTCATTTTTGCCCATTACAGCACCAAGTAAATTCTCTGCCAGAATCAGGTTACAGATTTCTTTGGTGTATGGGTTATGAGTTTTTACTTTTACATAAACGATATTTGGCCCAACACAAAGTGCTGTATTTGAAGGCAATGTCCATGGAGTTGTTGTCCAAGCGAGAAAGTAGGTATTTTCTTCATCTTTAAGCTTGAATTGCGCCACACAAGTGGTATCTTTTACATCGCGATAGCAACCCGGTTGATTGAGTTCGTGAGTAGAAAGTCCTGTGCCGGCTGCTGGCGAAAATGGCTGAATGGTATAGCCTTTATAAAGGAGGTTTTTATTATAAAGCTCTTTAATAAGCCACCAAAGCGATTCAATATACCGATTATCGTAGGTTACGTAAGGGTCTTTCATGTCTACCCAATAGCCCATTTTGGTAGTCAAGTCTTCCCATTCTTTGGTGTATTTCATTACATCGTTTCTACAAGCTTCGTTGTATTCGTCCACACTTACTTTAGTGCCAATATCTTCTTTGGTAATACCCAACGCTTTTTCAACGCCCAGCTCTACAGGAAGTCCATGTGTGTCCCAGCCGGCTTTGCGCTTAACTTGAAAGCCTTGCATGGTTTTGTAACGACAAAAAACATCTTTGATTGTACGTCCCATAACATGGTGAATTCCTGGTAACCCATTGGCCGAAGGAGGCCCTTCATAAAATACAAAGGATGGTTTGCCCTCGCGAGTTTCTATACTCTTATGGAAAATATTGAGTTCATTCCAACGATTCAACATGTTTTTGTTTACATCGGAAAGATTAAGCCCGGAATATTCTTTAAATTTTGTCATATCAAAAAATGCGAATTATACGAATTAAAACGAAATAGTAATTTATTATTTAAAGAATCAATTAACCGATGAACCAATTGCCTGATGAACAGATTTACTACTTAACTGCTGAACCAATTAACCAATTAACCGATAAACAAATTAACCAATTTAGGGTTGCAAAATTACAAAAATAATCTGATTTTAGAAAGGTTATTTCAATGAATTTTATTTCAAGTTTAAGTTCTATCTATTTGATTTTTAGCTCAAATTGTTTTAAATAAAAAAGGATGCCTTTTGAGCATCCTTTTTATGAAAATAGTTTGAATGGTTTATTCTTTTACAACAGTTTTGTTAGCTGTATACACAATTTTCAATGCATAAGCTCTACGCAACGATTGCTTAATATCATTAATTACACCCATTTTAGTATCTTTATCAGCTTTTATCGAAACAGTTAGCAAGCTCTGGTCATTTTCGTTCATTGCACTACGTTCGCTAATAATAAAACTCTCAAGTTCGGATATATCAGCAAAAGCATCACCTAATTGAATTCGTGTTTCGCTACCAAACGATTTGGTATAAACTTGCATAGGTTTACCTACATAAATATAGCGAGTAAGTGATTTATTCTCTAATTTTTGTACTTCCGAAGCTGAAGGGGGCGAAACTCGAACTTTAAATGTTACTTCTTTCATGGTTGTTACAGCCATAAAGAAGAATAGTAACATGAAAATAATGTCGGGCAATGATGATGTAGCCAATGCAGGCGTTACTCTTTCTTTGTCTTTTCTAATTTGTGCCATTATTTTTTTCCTCCTCCTGCGTAATTTTTAGGTTCAGCTTCCGAAATTTTTTGTGGATAAACACTCTGAACAGCATTTTGTTGATCTTCGTCTAATTCTGAAAAGCTTTTACCAAATTTATCTTTCGATAGATCTTCGCGCAATTCATTATAAGCTGCAACTAATTCGTTTTGAACTTCGATATAAGCCTGATATTGAGTATCAACGTCATTTTGCAAAGATACTACGTGATCTTTTGTTATTTCCATCTCTCCAAGTAATGGGATAATCACTTTCGATTTTACCGGAAGCTTTTCATCGTTATTTGGATTTTTAATAAATTCTTTTGCTTTTTCACGTAATTCTTTTACGTTTAGCTCTTCTCCTTGTACTAAAAGTTGATTTTGACTGTTGATTTTAACAATAAATATATTACGTTTGTTAATGTCTACAGGTGGTACAACTTGATCTTTAAGTAAAGGTTGCGGTAGTCGACGCGACAAACCGGTACTAGTACTCATTGAAGTGGTTACAAGGAAGAAAATTAAAAGTAAAAACGCGATGTCTGCCATAGAACTAGCGTTTACCTCTGCGGTTTCTCTTTTTTTTCCCATGATTAAATTAAACTATAAAGTGAGTCGTTTTAATACTCGTTTTTTTTTATTTTATTTTCTTATACACGCCTGACCCAACTATGGTAAGCCCAAGTGCAATAAATAAAGCGTATATAGAAAATATCAACATGTCGGAAAATTTAGCCCAGAATCCTTGATTCTCAGTGCCTTCGTATCCAATAATCGATATTTTGTCTGCACTTCCGAGAAACCAGGATACTAAGAATACAACTGCAAATAAAACTAATGGAATAAGTGTTTTAATGGCAGTAGCAGGGTTCTCAATTAAACTTTTTACAAACCCAACAATTGTTAGAAGTATTGTTATTCCTATTGTTAAAACTAGTAAGAAATAAGACCAATACAACAATGAGTCTGTAAATTTTGGTACAGTAAGCGCATCTTCGCCTACCATTATGGAATCTGCATTACCACCTACATACATAAGTACCACTAAAACAACGGATACTAAGCCTAGAAGTAATACTGAAATTCCTGAAATTCTTTCTACAATTTTAGACATATCTATATTTGTTTACTGATTGATTTTATTTTTTCTGATGTTTCACGATGATGTCAAGCAAAGATATAGATGAATCTTCCATTTCGTTTGTCATTGATTCAATCAAAGTAAGAATGTAATTGAAAAATACTTGAAGAATCATAGCTGTGATAAGTCCAAATACAGTTGTTAAAAGTGCCACTTTCATACCACCTGCTACTACAGTTGCCGAAATATCACCTACTTGTTGGATTTTATCAAATGCCTGAATCATACCTACTACTGTTCCCAAGAAACCTAAAGATGGAGCAAGTGTAATAAATAATGATACCCAAGTAAGATTTTTTTCTAACAAACCTAACTGTACACCACCGTAAGAAGCTACTGATTTTTCTACTACATCAAGACCTTCATCATAACGAGATAATCCTTGGTAGAAAATTGAAGCCACAGGTCCACGTGTGTTACGACATACTTCTAAAGCAGCTTCTACACCACCAGTATTCCATGCTTCGTCGATATTAGTTAATAATTTTTTTGTGTTCGTCGACGACAAACTTAAATAAAGAATACGTTCGATACAAAGTGCCAAACCTACAATTAAACAGAAAGCGATTGGAGCCATCCAGCCTGCACCACCTTCAATAAATTTTTGTTTTAAGCTCTTGTGCATACCACCTTCTTCAACTGTTGCGGCAGCTTCTGTTACCTGAGTTGAGTCTGATACGGCTGAATCAGCCACTGCTGTTGTTTGTGCAGTTGCAGTAGAATCCTGTGCTACCGCTGTCATTGTGCTTCCAAAGCTGAAAATTGCTACGATTGATAAGATTGCAAATACCTTTTTCATTTTACTTTTTTTTTTGAGTTGTAAATTGTTGAATTTATTTTTGTTTTAATTTTAATTTTGTTGTTTTTAAGTTGCGGAGAAGAAGAGATTCGAACTCTCGATACCCTTTAGGGGTATACACGCTTTCCAGGCGTGCCTCTTCAACCACTCGAGCACCTCTCCAAAACGGGGCGAAGATAAGAAAAATTTATGAATTACAATATATAAAAATCATTTTATGTGTAACAATTTTTTCTTATTGTCGTTTTTGAGCCTTTTGAGGCTGTTTTTTAGTTTATTTTAAATAGTTTTGTACTGTTTTGAGTTGTAATTTCCGACACCTTTTCGATACTTAACTCATAAATTTCTGCCATTTTTTTGCAAATTAATGCTAAAAAGGCACTTTCATTTCGCTTACCTCGATATGGATTTGGAGTTAAGTAGGGAGAATCTGTTTCTAAAATGATTTTTTGAATGTCAATTTTTGATAGAATTTCGGCTAATCCAGCGTTTTTAAAAGTAACAATTCCATTAATTCCCAATGAAAAATCGCCAATTTCGAACATTTGCTCCGCCTCCTTTATGGTTCCTCCAAAACTGTGAAATACACCTTTTAATCCTTTGTTCTTATAAGGATACAAAGCGTTCATTGTTTCTTGAAAAGAGTTTCGAGTATGTATAATAATTGGTAATTTATAAAAAAGAGCCCATTCTACTTGTTGTTGAAAAGCAATTATCTGTTCATTCATATAGGTTTTATCCCAATATAAATCGATACCAATTTCGCCTACGGCAATATATTTTCGGCGTTCGAGTTCCGATTTTACAAGGGCTAATTCTTCTAAATAGTTTGTTTTAACGCTTGTAGGGTGTAATCCAATGGCCGCAGAACAATATCCGGGGAAGCTCGATTCTAAAGCCAACATGCGAGGTAAGGACTCACTATCAATATTTGGCATTATAATATGTTTTACCCCTGCATCTTTTGCACGTTGAATTGTTTGTGCAATATCAGCATCAAACTCTTCCGAATATATATGTGAATGCGTATCTATCAAGGTATTTACTATTTAATCATTTACAATTTACCATTTCCATAAAACCACCTTAAATAGTAAATGGTCAATAAAAAAATGGTCAATTCTTTTTCATTCCCACTCAATGGTTGCAGGTGGTTTGGAGCTAATGTCGTACACAACGCGGTTAACGCCTTTTACTTTGTTAATGATTTCGTTGGACATTTTAGCTAAAAAATCGTAAGGTAATTGCGCCCAATCGGCTGTCATGGCATCGGTGGAAGTTACAGCACGAAGCGCTACTGCATTTTCGTAGGTACGTTCGTCGCCCATTACACCTACCGATTGTACTGGTAATAAAATTACGCCCGCTTGCCAAACTTTATCGTACAAATTCCATTCGCGCAAGCCTGAAATGAAAATATCGTCTGCTTCTTGCAAGATGCGTACTTTATCGGGTGTAATGTCGCCCAAAATGCGAACAGCTAATCCTGGCCCGGGGAAAGGTTGACGTTTAATAAGATGGTGCATCATGCCCATTTCGGTTCCTACTTTACGAACTTCATCCTTAAATAATAGTCGTAACGGTTCGCACAATTTCAAATTCATTTTTTCGGGCAGTCCGCCTACATTGTGGTGCGATTTAATAACTGTTCCGGTAATCGAAAGCGATTCGATAATATCGGGATAAATGGTGCCTTGTGCCAACCATTTTACATCTTTTATTTTATGTGCTTCTTCATCAAAGACATCGATAAAGCCGCTACCAATAATTTTTCGTTTTTGTTCAGGGTCAGAAATGCCTGCTAGAGCTTTGTAGAAACGTTCTTTTACGTTTACACCAATCACATTAAGCCCGAGATGTTCGTAATCTTTCATTACATTTTCGAACTCGTTTTTGCGAAGCAAACCATGGTCAACAAAAATACAAGTTAGGTTTTTGCCAATGGCTTTGTTAAGTAATACGGCAGCCACCGAAGAATCAACACCTCCTGAAAGTCCCAAAACCACTTTGTCGTCGCCCAATTGTTTTTTTAGTTCTGCAACAGTCGATTCTACAAACGAAGCAGGCGACCAATCGCGTTTACAATCGCAGATATTCAGGAAATTTTCGAGCAATTGCGAACCATCTAAGGTGTGGAAAACTTCGGGATGAAATTGAACACCCCAGGTTTTTTCGCCATCCACTTTGTACGCAGCCAATTCTACATCATCGGTACTAGCAATTTTATTAAACGAAGCTGGGATTTTTGTAATGGAATCGCCATGCGACATCCATATTTGAGAACCAGATTGTATGTTTTTAAATAAAGGGTCGTTTGCATCAATAAAACTCAGATTAGCCCTTCCGTATTCGCGCGAACCAGCTGCTTCTACATTTCCACCCGAAGTGTAAGCCATAAACTGCGCACCGTAACAAATTCCAAGCACCGGAAACGTTCCACGAATATCCGACAAATCAGCTTTAAAAGCCGTTGGGTCGTACACCGAAAACGGACTGCCGGATAAAATTACACCTTTAATGTCAACTGTATCTTTTGGAAATTTATTGTAAGGTAAAATCTCGCAATACTCATTCAGTTCGCGCAGTCGGCGAGCTATCAGTTGGGTAGTTTGTGAACCAAAATCGAGGATAATAATTTTTTCCATGAAATGAAATTTGATAGGGATATAACGGACTTGTTTTTAAGAGCCGCAAAGGTACTAAAAAACAAAAAGTTGTGCAAATTTAATTCCTACGATTATTGCCCACTTCCACCACCGCCTTTCATGTCGTCGTTTGTAATGCCACGTTTGGCTTTTTTGACCGAAATATCCATTTTGCCAAAATTGTAAGTCAGGTTCAGACGCAATGACCGTGATAGACGAATATATTCCGATTCGTATTTAAAATCAATCGACGAACTGCTGTTCTGGTAAATTGTTTCCTTTGTAAATGGGTTATTTACGGATAAATTCAGCATCAATTTTTTCTTCAAAAAGTATTGCGAAAGCCCAATACTACTGTGTGTGAAGGCCGACGATTTACCCTGCAACTGTATGGATGATGAATAATAACCGCCGTTTAAGCTAACTGCGCCATTTTTCCAAAGTGTAATTCGAGCATTTAATGAACCTCTAAAATAAAAACCATCGTTTTTGAGTACTCTGTTCATACTCAGAGCTTCGAGACGCGAGTAGTTACCACCACCATTAAATCCAATATTGAACTTTCCACTCGGACGATACGAAATATAGGTGTTTAAGCCAATTCGCGTATCTTCGCCAATATTGTCGAAGGTAATATTCTGAACATTATTTGCATCAATAAACTGAATTTGTTCAATCGAATTTTTTGTAAACGAAGTTGTTCCTGTGAGTCCTAAGTTAAATTTTGGTGTAAAGGTATTGTATCCAATCTCAAACGAATGTGCCACTTCCGATTCCAGATTTGGATTGCCATAATACACAAACAAACGATTTGCTTCGTTGCGATAAGGATTCAAATACCAAATACTTGGTCGTTGAAGGCGTTG
>JAIFKX010000122.1 GCA_020049335.1 Paludibacter sp.
CATCGTAAGGGTTGTTCAATGTTTGAGTAACATCTACGCGCTGGTCGGGTTGAAAGCTGCCCAATGTGGTGGTTAAATCAGTCGACATTTTGGTCCAATAGTTAAGGGCTATCTTGTCCTTTACTTTTTTGTAAAACAAGTTTACCGAAAAAAGACCGATTTTTTTGTTGTGTACAGCCACACCCATGTCAATGCTCGTCCAATGTTCCGGTCTCAAATTGGGATTGCCAGCTGTATACGTTAAATTAATTTTATCCTCATATACCGAGGGAGCAATTTGAGCTATTGAAGGTCTTTTTAATGTTTCGGTATACGAAAATAAACCCTGCAGCCAACTAAGTGGTTTGTATTTCAACTGAACCATGGGCAATAAAAAATCATCGTCATGTGTACCCTTAACTGCCTCGCCTGTAAAGCTCAAATTGGAAACAATTTCGTTTCGTATGCTCCAATCATTCATATCGTATTCCGATTTCTCAAATCTCACGCCCGGTACAAAATTCAAAGTTTTACCAATATTAATGTTTGCCATTAAATAACCGGCATAATGATTCAGATTATAACTTGTAGTGCCTTGTGCATTTTCAGTAAAATTCACTTGTTGTAAATGCGTTATCTGACCGAAATATGGTTGCCAAAAATCCTGCCCTTTGTCGAATGCATAATTCGTTAAGTCATCCCACCAGTCCAACAGTTGATTAACTTTTCCCATATTTGGATACCAACCAAAATTATAGCCCTGATTCAAAAAATTGCTGTTATAATTAGCATTGTCTAACAAATAAGAACCCATGACCCAACCATTAGCATCATAATCACCCGCAGTTAACGGAGTAGCACTATTCCAGGTGGTAGCATCGTCTTTAGGTATTACATGCGTACCGAAAAGTATTTTGGGAAATGATGCAGAGGTTTTTGTTACCGAATAAGAATCTTCTTCATAATTCTCACTTTTATACCTTCCACCCCATTTCAGACTTCCCGAAATAAAACTACCAAATTTAAACGGTAACTCCAAATTTATCCGCACGTCAGTTTTCAAATTGCTCGAAGAGGCCTTGGTTGAAGTTGTACCCGGCTCATTTTGCGGAGCATTCGCTAACTTATAGCGGTTTAAGGTTTCGGTATTATTTTCCATAAGCGCTAAGCCTACATAATCCTGATGCGATAAGGTTTGTAATTCTTCTACATTTATAGTTTGTGCATAAGCCTTTAAATCGTAAATATTAATACTACGGGATTGACTTGAATTATTTGAATAACCCAATGAAGCGGAATAATCAACTTTGATTTTACCTAATAAATGTTTTGCTGTAAGGATTGATGAGTAGTTATAACTGTTATTTTTTGTATTATCAATAATTCGATAGAATGCATTTGCCGAAGCTCCATTAAATATATGATCTACATTCAATGGTCCTCCCGGCGATTGCGTTAGGATATTCGACCACTCGATAGATGCTTTAGGCGAAAAACGATAATCTGTGGTTAAAATTGCCGAATTCCTTTTCACTGTTCTATCAACACTTCGCAATGTTACTGAACCTGTTTGTAGCAGTATTGGTTGTCCTTCTACTACAGTCTGATTTCCGGCATTAATTCCGGCTAAAAGTTGCTCAGTACTGCGGTCGGTGGCTTCGGTCGATAAATTCAGACTTACGCCAAATTTTTTCTCAAAGAAACGCCAGTTGGAGCTAATATTGAATTTGTAATTTTTCAATGTCTTATTCAAATCATTGTAACCCACCTGAGTCAATATATTGGTTGAATTTCGGTCAGGTGCCACTCCTAATTTCAAGTTTACAGTTCCTGCAGGAGCACTGGCATCCATATCGGCGCTCACCGATTTAAAAACTTCCACATTCTGAAGGGCGTATTGCGAAATAGATGTCAGGTTTACAGGCACATCTACACCATTCACCGTTACATTATTGTACCCCTGCATACCACGCACTACAACTCCATTCGCTTCGCCACCCGAACGGGTAACTGTAACACCGGGCAGACGACCAATAGCCTCGGCTGCATTTGCATCAGGTATTTGTCGAATTCTGTCGGCCGAAACTACATTTTTAATGGTGTACGAATTGAGCTGTTGGTTAATGGCTGCCCGTTGTCCAAGAGCCTGAGCTGTTACAAATACTTCTTTCAATGCCTGAGGAGTGGGCTCTAATCTAATTTTTAAATCAGATTCGGCATTTAACAATTCTTCTTGTGTATTATAACCTAAATAACTTATGCGCAGTTTAGCATTGGCAGGTGCTTCGAGCATAAAGCGTCCGTTTAGGTCAGTTGCCACACCAATATTTGTTCCGGGGATGATTACATTTGCACCAATAACTGGAAGTCCTTTTTCGTCGAGAACCACACCCGAAACTACCTTGGTTTTAGCAGTTATTTGCGGCTCGGCGTTTTTTTTTGTGATAACAATTGTATTATTGTTAAATACAACTTGCAAGCCTTTGGGGGAAAGGCTTGATTTCAAGACATCTGTCAATGGCTTGTTTTCTTCATTGATGGTAATGTCTTTTTTATCATCAACCAATGCATCGCGATAAACTACGGTGTACGTAGTTTTGGTTTCAATAACCTTAATTAATTCCTTAACAGATACGTTTTGTACATTGATGGATATTTTTTGATTCGGATTTTGAGCAAAGCCCACACTTCCTAGCAATAAAAATACACAGAGCAACCCAACACTCAATACGGTTGGTTTCTTAAATCGTAATTTCATCATTGTGATTATTATAGTATTATAAAATATATATCTTCCTTTTCTAGCTCCTCAAAATATTCAAATCTTCGAGCAATACTTTTATAGAGTCGGAACGCTGGCAACCTGAAACCCTTCATGTTGCCAATAACAAACTTGTCTTTTTCCCCTTCAGGGGGTTAGGGAGCTTCTAATTATACAGCACCACCACCGAGTCCCCTTTGTTGCTGTATTTTATTTTATATTGAATTGCAAAAATTTCCAACACGGTTTCCAAACTTTCGCCTTTAAATGCGCCACTTATCAGGTCATTCTCGATACTCGGACATTTGGAAATAATTTTTACACCGTACCACTCTTCCAAACGTTTTACCACACTTCCAAATCGTTCCGATCTAAACTGAAACTTGTTGTCTTTCCAGGCTGTTTCTACCTCATTATCAGTGGCTTCTATCCTTATGCTTTTTGTCGAAGTGGAGTAAATTGCTTTTTCGTTGGGTTTTAACAGATAGTCCTGCGACAATTCCGATCCCGTTAATTTTATACTTCCTTCTACCAAGGATGTTTCAATAATCTCCGAACCTTGTCGGGCATTTACATTAAAGGATGTTCCCAAAACTTCTACCTGAATGTTATTTGCCGAAACAATAAAAGGCCTGTTTTTATCTTTTACAACCTTGAAAAATGCTTCACCTATCAATTTTACTTCGCGCGTGTTGTTTTCGCCATTCCGATAAATCAACTTACTATTGGCGTTCATCCACACTTTCGATTGATCGGGTAATGTTACTTGTGCGCGGTTGCCTTGTTTTACTGTTACTACAAAATCTTTTTCAACTTTGGCTGCCGGCTGAAAAATGTACAGTACCGCTGATAAAATAAACACAAAAGGAATAACAACTGCTGCAATCTGAGTCATGCGTTTACGCATTAGGCGTTTTTTGTCATACTCCACATAGAAATTGAGTTTCGAGCGAATATCTTCCTTGTCTTTTTCTGCCATTACTTCCGAATACATATCTTCGTTCCATTCTTCGGCAAGTAGGTTTTTCAGTTCCGGCAAATCCGAATTGTTCAGTTCGTGGCGCATTTCCAAAAATTCCTCTTTGCGGACTGTTCCGTAAAGAAATTTCTTGTAAATTATTTTAATATAGTTTTCCATTTTCTGATTTGTTAATTGTTACACGTAAACAATTGATTTTAGTACTATTCTATTTTTTATGCTTTATAACATATTTCAAAAATCACCAAGAATATTAAATTGTATTTCACAAGTTCCGTTCTTAGTGTCTTCATAGCCGAAGTAAGCTGATTTTTAACCGTTTGCTCCGATATTTTTAATTCAGAGGCTATTTCTTCAATACTTTTTCCATTCTCACGACTCATTTCAAAAATTTCCATTTGTCGGTGTGGTAATTGACTTTTACATATTTTCAATGCTTTCAGAAAATCATCGTAGTAAATTTTCTTTTCAATGGCATTGTCTCCTAAATCAGCATTTTCCGAAAATTCAATATAATCCTCGAACTCCACTTTATTGATTTGAGCCCGAAAAGTATCAATCATTTTGTGGTGCGACATGGTAAATAACATAGCCTGCAACGAACCTTCCACCGAAAGGCTTTCGCGCATGGTCCATAGTTTCAGAAAGGTTTCCTGAACCAAATCATTCGCCATTTCGCGCGATTTGGTGTGCGCAAATACAAACCCGTACAGTTTGTCGGCATACATATCGTAAATCGCATTAAAGGCCTTGTGTGAGCCCTTTCGCAATTCTTTGATATACGATTTTAAAATATCAATTTCCATGAAGTTGTGATTTTAAATGATACACGATGATTATTCAAAAGAGTACTATTCCAAAAACTATGTTTAAAAGCAGGTTTTTTCGAAGTAAATTGAAATTTCAATAACTTTCGATTTACATGCACAAATGTAAACTATTTATTTTGAAATCATAAATAACAAAAACACCCCGCAACGCAGCAATTCTTACTTGCTTTGTTGTGGGGTGCTTTCATAATTTTGTAAGCTCTTATTTATTTCTCCAATCCTTTCTTCCGTGTCAGCGCTTCCAAAAAATAATAATCGGCATAATTTAGCGGCACATCAATCTCGTGACCGTGTGGAATGCTGCCAACCGAATGCATAAGCAGGAAATTGCCGTTTGTTCCCAAAATAGCACGATACGAAGGCGATGAAAGTGAAGTAATAATCTTATCAGCAGTTTCTTTGTATTCCGGTTTGTCAAAAGTGCTTAGTTCGTACAATGCCGAAGCAATAATGGCTGCTGTGGATGCATCACGGGGTGCGTTTGGTATGTTCGGGTCGTTAAAATCCCAGTATGGAATCAAATCGTCCGGCATATTTTTATTGGTGAAAATGAAGTTGTAAATTTTTTCGGCAAAATCGAGGTATTTCTTATCTTTCGTTTCGCGGTAACAAACGGTATAGCCATACAACGCCCAGGCCTGTCCGCGTGCCCATGCCGATTCGTCGGCAAAGCCCTGAGCAGTTTGTTTGCTGCGCACGCCTCCCTTTATTTTGTCGTAGTCCACTACATGATAGCAGCTGTTATCTTTCCGAAAATGGTTTGCCATAGTAACATCAGCATGACTTACAGCCATTTTGTAAAACGACGAATCGCCGGTAAATTTTGTAGTTTCGAAAAACAATTCTAAGTTCATCATATTGTCGATAATCACCGGACACATCCAGCCGCGTGTTCCCTGCCAACCTTTATCCTCGTCCCACGACTGAATTACTCCGGGAGTTGGACGGTAGCGGGTAGCCAACGATTTGGCAGCCTGAACAATTACTTCTTTGTAAGCTTCGTTTTTGGTGGCTTTTAAAGCGTTTCCAAAACTACACATTACAATAAAACCCACATCGTGATGGCTTGTCACATATTTTGCAGAATCGATACTCTCGGTATATTTTATGCCTAAGTTTTTCCATTTTTCGTCGCCTGTAAGTTTGTACATATACCACATCGAGCCGGGGAAAAAGCCACTTGTCCAATCGTCGAACGGGATATACTGAATTTTATCATCTTTAATGGTTCGTGGATTGATAAATTGTCCTGCTTTTTCAATCAGTTTTACCTGATGTCCAATTTGTTGCGTGGCAAAGGTCACATTGTCAGCAACTAAATCCGTTTCGCACGAAGTAATGTTTTTGCAGGCCATTAACGATATAGCAAACAGGGCTATCATAATTTGTTTTGTCTTCATATAATTCAATAATTTCAATTTATCCATTTAAATGATTTTGTATTTTTTCCGTCGGTTACGGTGCAAATAAGCAATCCGCGTTGTAAACTTGAAGTTTCTAAATTTACGAACGAACTTATATTCTTAAATTTTTGATTGTAAATGACTTGTCCGTTTGTATTGTGAATTTTTATCCTTAAACTATCTGATTCAACAGACCTAAATTTCAATTGCAGTTCTTTTTCATATTTCGAAAAATACACCCAATCGTTAGCTTTTACCGACTCTAATGCAGTTGTGTCTGTTATCAGTTTTATTCCAAAATAAACCGGTTCACCCTCACTGAAATTGACAGTAACTTGCGTTTGTCCAGCCAAAGGCTCTGAAAATGCAACACCGCTTACCGGATTTATGGGTAGCCATTCGCCTTCTAACGTTAGCGTAGTCTGACTATCTGAAGCAATCCATTTGTAAGTTGCATTGTTTAT
>JAIFKX010000223.1 GCA_020049335.1 Paludibacter sp.
TTTTTATTTCCAAAATAAAGCCGACTTCACTTATTCTTCCTCCACCTCTTCTTTGGCTTTGGGCTTACACACCAATATGCTCACTTCGTAAAGCAAATAAAGTGGAAAAGCCACTGCAAGCATGGTAAATGGATCGGTTGTAGGGGTAATTACGGCAGCCAAAACAAGAATAACAACAATGGCAATGTTTCGTCCAGCTTTAAGCGTTTCGCGTGTTATTATTCCCAATTTAGAGAGAAAATAAGCCAACACAGGCATTTCGAACATCACCCCCATAGCAAATGTGAGTACAAAAAGCGTACTCATATACGACTCCAACGATATTTGATTTGGCACTAATTCCGAAATTTGATACGTACCCAAAAAGCGAATTGTAAGTGGAAAAATGAGGTAATAACTCACCGCCGCACCCATGTAAAACAAAAAGGAAGATGAGAAAAATACCCAGCCTATGTTTTTTCGTTCGTTGTCGTAAAGTGCAGGGCGAACAAATTTCCAAATTTCGAACAATAAATAAGGCACTGTGAACAAAAATGCAACCGTAAAAACCGTTGAAAGATGCGCCATGAACTGCCCCGAGAGGTTGAAATTTATCAATTCAATTTGAAAAAAACCCGGACAAAGAGCTGGAAAATTAAAAACAGTTGCCAAATAACATAAAAACTGATAAAATACAAATTTGGAGCTCAAAGGTGGGAAAATAACGCTATTGAACAAAAAATCGCTAAAACCAAAGAGCACAATAACCAACAGGGTAAGTACAATAATTACACGAAAAATGCTCCACCTCAAGCTTTCGAGATGATCCCAAAACGAAAGGTTTTCGCTATCATTAGTTGAAAAATTCATTTTTTATAAAATAGGTCTTTTTTATTGCTGCTTTAACCATTTTTAAGCCGTTTTTTCAGCAAATAATTTTTGTAATAATTCTTGCTGTTCAGTACGAGTGAGATTCGAATTGTCAATTTCAATGGCATCGTCGGCTTTTCGGAGTGGACTTTCGGTGCGATTCACATCGCGGTCGTCGCGCTCTTTTACATTTGCCAAAACAGATTCATAATCAACCGCTTCGCCTTTGGCTTTCATCTCGTCCATACGGCGTTTTGCACGGATTTCTGGCGAAGCTGTCAGAAATATTTTTAATTCGGCTTGTGGGAATACAACAGTACCAATGTCGCGCCCATCCATCACTATGCCTTTGTTAAGCCCCATGAGTTGCTGCTGACGGACTAATTCGCGCCTTACAACACCCAGCGTACTTACACGGCTCGCTCCGTTGGCAACTTCGAGCGTGCGAATAGAACTTTCAACATTTTCGCCGTTGAGGTAAATTTCCGATTTGCCACTTTCGTTCGTTCGAAATTCGAGAAGCATTGTTGTGAGTTCTGCTCCAATGGCTTGTTCGTTCATTTCGGTGTCGCTCATCAAGCCTTTACGAATGCAAAAAAGCGAAACAGCTCGGTACATGGCGCCCGTATCTACATAAATATAGCCAGTTTCGCAGGCAAGTTCTTTTGCCATCGTGCTTTTTCCACACGACGAAAACCCATCTACTGCAACAATTATTTTTTTCATTACATTTTAAATTGATTAAGCGAAGTAGCTATACTAAATTGATAAGCCACATTGCCTGTTTGGAAAGTACTTGCGCCAAAGCCCACCTGAAACTTATATAATTTAATTCCACCACCAAACGAAAACCCCGTAGCGCTCTTAAAACCAGGCATTTTGAGCTCGTTGTGTCGGCGGTGATTGTATGAAGCTGCTAAATAGAAATTTTTTCCGGGCACAAACTCAACGCCAAAAATGGTATGCCGAAAAGCCATATCAACAAAGCCTATTTGCTCAACATTATATTCGTCGATTGTGGTGCTCGATTCGTTGGTACTAAAATAATTAAGCTTCCATTGTTGCAAATTGTGTAGGGTCAATGAAAACCGAAAAGGAGCATGATTTAGTTTTTTGCTCATTCCCAGCTGTATGTCGAACGGTAGCGGCTCATAATGCTGTCCATCTTCGTTGCTATAATACCCTTTAAGTTGCGTTCCCATATTTCGAAAAACCAATCCTGCCGAAAAATAGTTTTTAGGATCTGAATAACTAGCACCTGCATCCAAAGCAACTCCATAGCTTGTGTAACTTTCGAAAACAGAATAAATTGGCTTAAAAGTACCCCCTACGGTAATTTTCTCTGTCAATGGGCGAGCATATACAACGTTAAGCGCCATATCTTTGGCCTCAAAATTTCCCATTTCACGGTTGAGCTCATCGCGCCCATCAAAAGTGCCATAATCGATATATTGTATGCCTACGGCTAAGTAATTTTTGCCTTTCAAGTGAAAGCCATACATAGCCGATCCAAATTGTATGTCTGCTAAATAGTTTGCCATACTTAGGCTTATTTGTTTGTCGTTTTCGGCAGTCAACAGTGCCGGATTTCGAAAAGCAAAGCTCAAATCATTATCACGCAATGAAATATTGGTGCCACCCAATGCCGCAATGCGCGACGAAACAGGTAAATCTAAAAAAGAATAGACAGAGCTACCGGCTTGCGAAAAACCGAGCATAGAAATGAAAGATATGAGTGCGACGAGAATGCTTTTTTGTAGCATAAAAACAGGTACGTTTTTTAAATTAAAAGTCAAAGATAGTGCTTTTTTGGATTTAAGCCAAAAGCATTTGGGGATAATAAGCGAAATTTAAAACGGAAAAAAGTAGAAAAATTGTATGAACGTTACGAAAAAATCATTTTTTTTGCTTCAATACGGCCTAAATAACAAATAATATTCAAAAATTGCCGTTAACAGATTAATCTTTCGAAAAATAATATTACATTTGCCGTTCAGAAAAAACATTATAAACTTCATAAGAAAAATGGAATTAAAGAAATCTATAAAAGCATCTCTTGAAGATAAAAAAATAGTCTTCGTAATGATGGGTCTTGTTATGGCTTTATCGTTAGTGTATATTGGATTTGAGTGGACTGAATCGGAAGTGAAAGTTTACGACTCGTTCGACACGAGTTTGTTAGCTGAAGAAGAAATTGAAATTGTGCAAACACAGCAAGAGCTTCCACCACCTCCACCACCTCCAGTACCCGATGTAGTAGAGGTAATTAATATTGTGGAAGACGATGTTATTGTAGAAAGTGTTGAAATTACGACCGAAGATGACAAAAACAAAGAAGTTGTTATTCAGGCTCCGGTAGCTGCACCTATCGAAGAAGAAGACAACGTTGTATTTCAGGTTGTTGAAACAATGCCTGCATTCCCTGGTGGCGATGCCAATTTGTTTAAATTTTTGGGCGAAAATGTAAAATATCCTGTTATTGCTCAAGAAAATGGTATTCAAGGACGCGTTATTTGCCAGTTTGTGGTAAACAAAGATGGTTCAATTGTCGATGTAGAAGTGGTTCGCCCTGTGGATCCAAGTTTGGACAAAGAAGCTATTCGCGTTATCAAATCAATGCCTAAATGGAGCCCCGGTAAGCAACGTGGTAAATCGGTTCGTGTAAAATACACCTTACCCGTAAACTTCAAACTGCAATAATTAGTTGCACAAACGAATATCGATTTTTTCATTTCAAGTTAAAAATCGGAAACTATAAAATTGTATAATAACCGTTTGGATATTTTTCCAAACGGTTTTTTGTTAAAATATCATTGTTATGGAAACGGAAATATATCAAGAAAGAGCTGTACTCGTAGGCTTAATAACACAACATCAAAACGAAGAACGCTCGCGCGAATACCTAGATGAGTTGGCTTTTTTGGCCGATACAGCTGGCGCTACACCCGACAAGCTCTTTTTTCAACGCATCGATTACCCAAACCCCAAAACATTTGTGGGACCCGGCAAACTGCAAGAAATAAAAGAATATGTAGATGCCAACGACATTGGGTTGGTTATTTTCGACGACGAGCTTACACCCAAGCAGTTACGCATTATCGAAGGCGAGCTCAAAGTGCTTATACTCGATCGCACCAATCTTATTCTCGATATTTTTGCCAAACGCGCCCAAACTGCCAATGCCAAAACGCAAGTGGAGTTAGCGCAATTGCAATACATGTTGCCTCGCCTCAAACGCCTTTGGACACACTTGGAGCGTCAGCAAGGTGGTATTGGTATGCGTGGACCCGGCGAAACGCAAATTGAAACCGACCGACGCATTATTCTCACCAAAATATCCTTGCTCAAGCAAAACCTCAAGGACATTGACAAACAAATGGCTACCCAACGCAAAAACAGGGGAAAAATGGTCCGCGTAGCGTTGGTAGGTTATACCAATGTGGGAAAATCGACCATGATGAATATGCTCAGCAAATCGGATGTGTTTGCCGAAAATAAGCTTTTTGCCACCTTAGACACTACGGTACGCAAAGTAATTATCGAAAACCTACCATTTTTACTATCCGATACAGTTGGGTTTATCCGTAAATTGCCTACTCACTTGATTGAATCGTTTAAATCGACCCTCGATGAAGTGCGCGAGGCCGATTTGTTGATTCATGTGGTGGATATTTCGCACCCAAATTTTGAAGAACAGCTCGAAGTCGTAAATCAAACGCTCAAAGAAATTGATCCACGTGAGAAACCTACTATTCTAATTTTTAACAAGATAGATGCCTTTTCGTATACGCCCAAAGACGAAGATGACTTATCGCCCATTCGACGCGAAAATTTGAGTCTGGAAGATTTGGAAAAAACATGGATGTCGAAAATGCACAATAATTGCCTGTTTATTTCGGCACGCGAAAAACAAAATATCGACCAGCTAAAAGAATTGCTGTATAAAACGATAAAAGCCATTCATGTGGAACGTTATCCGTATAACGATTTTTTGTTTCAAAATTATGAGGAATAGATGTTGTTTTTTTATCGAGCCTCACCGTAGGGGTGGTACGATAAAAAAATGCAAATACAAAAAGTCCTTTGATAAAATGTATCTCACAACAAAAAGTCCCCATGTAAAAATGTAATTCAATACAAAAAGTCGTACGACTTTTTGTATTATTGATTCGGATTTAGAAAATTATTCGTACATTTGCACAAAATTCATTGAGATGGAACGATTAATATTCAAGCAATTAGATGACTGGCGACTGTCCGAAAGCAGAAAACCGCTCATTTTACGAGGCGCTCGACAGGTAGGGAAGACTTGGGCGATAAAAGAATTTGGTAAACGCGCTTATGCAAATGTGGCATATATCAATTTCGAAAGTTCCAAATCATTGCATAATTTGTTCGAAGCCGACTATAATATCGAACGCATTTTGTTTGCATTAAAAGTGGAATCAGGCATTCAGATTGAACCCGAAAACACTTTACTCATTTTGGACGAAATACAAGAATGTAAAGGTGCTATCACTTCGTTAAAGTATTTTTACGAAAATGCACCTCAGTATCACATCATTGCTGCGGGCTCGTTATTGGGTGTTGCAATGAGTGGAAATACTTCGTTTCCGGTTGGGAAAGTAAATTTTTTAAACATCTATCCCATGTCTTTTGTGGAGTTTTTAGGAGCATTGAACGAAAATGCTTTAATTGAGTTATTGGAAAAAGAAGATTGGGAGCTACTGAAAATATTCAAATCTAAGTTCATTGAGTATTTAAAAATTTATTTTTACGTGGGCGGCATGCCCGAAGTTGTACAAGCATACATAGATAAGAAAAGCATACTTCAAATTCGCGAAATTCAATCGGAAATACTAACAGCTTACGAACAAGATTTTTCGAAACATGCCCCAAACGAAATTGTTCCACGCATTCGTCTTGTGTGGCAATCAATTGTTAGTCAGTTGTCTAAAGAGAACAAAAAATTTATATTCGGTTCGCTTAAAAAAGGGGCTAGAGCAAAAGAATTTGAATTAGCTTTAGCTTGGTTGGCTGATGCTGGACTGGTTTACAAAATTAATTTAGCAAGCAAACCAGCAATTCCATTGGTTTCCTATTCCGAGTCATCGGCGTTTAAAATATTTGGAGTTGACGTTGGATTGCTGTCTGCAATGGGTGATATTGATAGTAAAACCTTACTTGATGGGAATACAATTTTTGAAGAATTTAAAGGAGCAATAGCCGAACAATTTGTATTACAACAACTTAAATCGGCAAGCAACTATCATGCTTGTTATTGGACAAACGAGAAATCGACAGCAGAAGTTGATTTTATTATTCAAAAAAATGGTATTATAATACCTATCGAAGTAAAAGCGTCCGAAAACTTACAAGCAAAAAGTTTAAAAGCTTATTGTCAAAAATATCAGCCTGCGGAAGCTCTACGCACTTCGTTGTCGGATTTTCGAAAAGAAGAGTGGCTCACAAATATTCCACTTTATGCCATCGAAAATTATTTTAGAAAACAAAA
>JAIFKX010000252.1 GCA_020049335.1 Paludibacter sp.
GCATGGAAAACTTTTATTGACTGATTTTACTGAACCCGTCAGTAAGGTCAGAATCATAAAACTGAATAAAAAAATACGTGATTTCATACGATAATAATTGATTTACAAAACAAAATTAGTTTGATAGCTTAATATAAAGTCTTGCAAATATTCCTAAAATCAATAATTATGTTCCAAATATCCTTTTTTAGTTCATTCTTTACGATAAATCTTCAGACAAAACACATCGCGCGCAGGAACAATCATTTTTGTTGATTTTTTTGTACTCCCTATTTCTTTGTTTAACCACAAATCGCGTATAAGATGAATATTCTTTTGTGTCGTGTTGAGTGTTTTCCCTGTTAAGGTATCAGTAATTTGCAGGTTTTTCCAATCCACTTCAATCGATTTTGGACTATGGCTTCGATTGAAATACATCAGTGCCCAAGCGTTGTTTTTCAACGGTTTCAGCCATGTTTCCACACTATCTTTCACTTCGTATCTGAAACCCTGAATGCCGAGTGAGTCCTGATCAACAGTTATCATGTCTTTATTTGTAAGTATTGAAATGGTTTCGGCATCCATCGCTCGCAAATCATTTCCGGCAATAAGTGGTGAAGCCATTATGCACCACAGCGAAAAATGGGCACGCGCTTCGTTTGCTGCCATTCCATTACCCACTTCGAGCATATCAGGGTCGTTCCATTTTCCCGGTCCGGCGTAAGCACGCAGTTTTTGGTTCAACTCCATAATCTGAAGCACACCATAAGCTTTCCAATCTCCATGATCATCCACACAGTCGAAACAATTATATATATCGCCGGTTGTACGCCAGAGATGACCAACTTCGCCAGCCCATTCCCACGGATGCGAACTTCCCCACTCACACAAACTAAAAACAATCGGGCGTCCGGCAGCTTTCAGCGCTTTACTCATGGTTGGATAAGCTTCTTTGGTATTAATATATTTTGTTGAACACCAATCGTACTTCAGGTAATCAACACCCCATTTGGCATACATCAAAGCATCCTGATATTCGTAGCCTCTGCTTCCGGGTTGATGACCACAGGTTTCGTATCCGGCACAGGAATATATTCCGAATTTCAATCCTTTTGAATGAATGTAATCGGCTAATGCTTTAATTCCAGACGGAAAACGGTCTTTATCAGGATGAATAAAACCCAGACTATCGCGTTTTCCATGCCAATAATCATCAATAACAATGTATTCGTATCCGGCATCTTTCATTCCCGTGGCTACCATGGCATCGGCAATCTCGCGAATCATTTTTTCATCCACATTCTGAGCAAACTTATTCCAGCTATTCCAACCCATTGGTGGTGTAAGTGCCAGATTATCATATTTTTGAGCATCTACCCTCTGAAATAAAAACAACACTGCTGATAATATAAATATTTTGGTTTTCATTTTCAAAAATTTCATTTTAATAATTTGTAATTTGATTCGGCTAACTTAATGATATTCTGTACCGATGCAACCGACCGAAGTCCGTCCTGTGGCGTATTTAAGCAATAATCAATCAGTGTTTCAACCGTTGAAGTTGCTACATGCATTCGTGTATCAGAAGATGCATAGTAAATAAATATTTCATCTTTTTCGTTTCGTATCCAACCATTTGTAAAAAGCACGTTGGAAACATCGCCAACCCGTTCGTCTCCTTCCGGTGCCATAAAATATCCTCCCGGGCGAGCAATCACTTTCCAAGGCTGTTCCAAATCGGTCATAAACATGTAGAGTACATAACGCAAGCCCGCAGCGCAAGCTCTAACGCCATGTGCCAAATGCAGCCAACCCTGCGAAGTTTTTATCGGCGCAGGTCCTTGTCCGTTTTTTACTTCTTTGATGGTATGATAAATTCGTTCTTCGATAATTTGCTCATCGGTTACGACGGCATTTGAAATATCGTCAATCAGCGCCCAACCTAATCCGCCACCTGAACCAGCATCGATAAAACCATCCTGCGGACGGGTATAAAGTGCATATTTTCCATTCACAAACTCCGGGTGTAATACCACATTTCGTTGCTGGCTTTTCGTTTTCAAATCAGGTAGCCGTTCCCATGTTTTCAAATCTTTGGTGCGAACAATTCCGGCAGTAGCAACAGCCGATGATAAATCACCTGCTGAAGCATTCGGATCTTTGCTTTCACTGCAAAACAACCCATAAATCCACCCATCTTCATGCTTTGTTAAACGCATGTCGTACACATTGGTTTCATTGGGTTCTGTGTCGGGTAGCTCCACCGGATATTTCCAAAATTTCCATCCATCAATACCATTCAAGCTTTCGGCAACTGCAAAAAACGATTTCCTGTCCCATCCTTCAACACGAACCACTAATAAGTATTTTCCGTCTAGATAAATGGCTCCTGAGTTAAGGGTTGCATTCACTCCAATGCGTTGAAGCAAATTCGGATTTGTTTTGTAATTAAAGTCATATTTCCACTCAAGTGGAGCATGATTTGCCGTCAGAATGGGAAACTTATAACGGGAGTATGTACCGTTATAAACTTCTGATTTTTCATTTTTTAAATAGATTAATTCTTCGTGCTTCGCAGTTAATTGCCCTACGCGAGCATAAAATTCATTTTCTGTCATTTTGCGTATATATTATTTTTTATTTTCGTTTGGGATGGGTAATTGTATGTTGTTTTTTTGCTTCCATTCAGTAAGCAGCGAATATAATTCAGCAACTTTTTTTTTGGATTTTTTTGCAATATTCCGTGACTCTGATACATCATTTTTCAAATCGAATAATTCTATTTTGTTAGTTTCATAGTTTTCAACTAATTTATAATCACCCACTCGAATAGCAGTGGTCGGGCGACCTCCCTGATTCGAAAAATGCGGATAATGCCAAACCAAGGTATCCTGAATGTACGAAGAGTACGGATTTTCGATAAGCAATGGCATAATACTCTTAGCATTCAAATTATTTATCGGTTTCTGAATGCCAAGAAGTTCAATAAACGTAGGTAAATAAGCCGTGTTTGAAAATGGCACATCGCATACTTTGTTTTCAGTAATAACTCTAGGAAACGACACAATAGCAGGCACACGAATTCCACCTTCGTAAACACTTCCTTTACAGCCTCTTAGCGGTAGTATACTTGTAGGCAGTGGCCCTAATTCTTCGACCGAAACCCCTCCATTATCCGATGTAAACACAATAATGGTGTTCTCAAGTAGTCCATCTTCTCGCAACTTTTGTACTAATTTCCCAATACCATCGTCGAGCGTATTAACCATTGCCGCATAATATGGGTTCTGATAATTAGTAATATTTTCGTTATATTTCAACAAATATTTTCTTTCACTTCCGGCTTTCGGAACTAAATATACATGCGGTGTAGTGTAAGCCATAAATAGAAAGAAAGGTGTCGATTTATTATTTTCGATAAACTCCA
Organism: Paludibacter sp.; assembly: GCA_020049335.1. GTDB lineage: Bacteria > Bacteroidota > Bacteroidia > Bacteroidales > Paludibacteraceae > Paludibacter. The sequence continues at coordinate 3,407 of JAIFKX010000252.1, forward strand.
GACCATAATCCGTTAATTTATCCGTCAAATAATGAGTGCCATTGTCTTCGTAATCAACTATGAAAGAGTCAGTAAGAATGCTGTAATTATAATAATCAAGTCCATTTTTTCCTATCATTCGGGTATAGTTAAAACCCTGCTCCCAAGGGTTCATACCTTTGTCGTTTCCTAAATGCCATTTACCAATCAATGCACTTTTATAACCTTCCGATTGCAAAAGTTCTGCTATGGTGGTTTCAGTTGATTCTAAAAAAGGTTTCCATTTGGCAGGTAAAACTGTAGATTTTTTATCAAGCTTATTACCACCCAAAAAATTAGTCAGTTGTAATAAACCCGGATGCTTTCCTGTAAGAATACCTGCTCTCGAAGGCGAACTCACAGGACTGCATGAATAGGCTTGCGTGAATTTAACACCCGCTTTTGCCAGCGAATCAATATGCGGAGTTTCAATGTATTTATTGCCATAGCATCCTAAATCATTCCAGCCCATATCGTCTGCTAAAATGAAAATGATGTTGGGCATAGGTTGTTTTGCTTGAACCCTACCTACAAAACTTAAGAGAGGAATAGTTAGTATATAACTTGTTTTTTTCATTTTTTGTTACCAATTTTAAGAATTGCTATTCGTTATAAAATTATTTTTCAATGAGTTATAATAATTTTTTGAAAATGAAGAGAATTGTTTTCTTTAAGTAGATAAGTTCCAGCATGTAAATTACGAACATCCAACATGAGATATTTATGATACACACCTGTCGAAACAACTTGTCCTAAAGCGTTTAAAATGGAATACTTTGTTTTATCGTTGAAAGTACTGTTCAGAATAAGATAGCTGTTACAAGGATTGGGATAAGCATTAGGTTTTGGTAACTGATTTTCAATCAGCTCTGTGATAGTCATAAATTCAAAGCTTATCGTTTTAGTTGTATTATTTTCTTGTATGTTTGAAATGGGTTTATTTGTTAATAAGCCTGACCACGAAACGGCACTTGGTACAGTATAATCGGTGAATGAGTTAATATTACTTGTGCCTGGAAATGGACAGCCACCACTATTTATAGTTCCATAAGTAGCTGTTGGATTGGCAGTTGCATTTGCACAAACCGGATACAGACCCTGATGAGCCCCTGCATTGATATAATTTCCAGCCGTACTTATATAATTACCATCTACGTGATAAATCAACATACCATGTCCGGGCAGAGAAGAATCAAATTTTACTTTTTGTCTGTTTTCTAATAAAAAATACTCGTTGTCTGTTGCCGTATTTATTCGATAAAAACTATTCGAATTCTCTGCTGCATTCGATAGTGTAAATGTCCCTGAGCTACCAATGGTTGTATAATTAGTCCACCCGAAAACAGTAGTTTTGTTGTAAGGATTATGATGAGCCGGGGTTTTCAGAGCATTATTCGTTCTTCCTTTGGCCATTACATCCCATTGACCTGTTCCATCATATTGACCTCCCGTTCCACTGTTAGAATCATAAAAATCCAGAGCTCCTAACAAGTGACCAAATTCATGACAAATAGTGCCAATACCTGTTATGTTTGTGGAGGTAGCAAGATTAAGTTCAGATGAGAATGCAGCTCGTGTAATATTTTTCCCATCTGCACTTCCTAAAACAGATTGATATGGCCAAGCTTGTGCATAAATTGTATTTGCTCCTCCTCCCGATTCTTCTCCATTGCCCGCATATATTACATAAACGCCATCAACTACACCATCGGCATCCGTATCAAAATCGGCAAAATTTACATCAGGATTAGCCAGTGCAAGCGCCTCGGTAAGTAAAACATCCAGGTTGTAATCCTGCGACGGTGTGTTTGTTCCATAATACGCCATGGTATTACTTGCCGTATATGGGCCTACCACTGTGGTTGATATATTTAATTGATTATACGAATTTTCGAGATAATATTGATTAAAACTACCCGTAGCCGAATTGAAATTATATCCTGTTTGATTAAACAAATTTTCGAAATCAACTTTTGATTTGGTAAAAGGTTTATCCGTAAAACCGATAAGAATACATACCAGCTTCCTATTGCCTTTTGTAGGGAAATATTTTGTAGCTTGATTAGCTGATTTTACGAATGATTTATTCGAATTATTAATTTGTCGTTGCGAAAATATTAAATGCTTGGATAGCTTACTCATAAACTCAAGGTCGTGAGCATTTCGTTCAGATGGATTTTTTGCCTTAACATCCGAAGCAATCATATTACCTTCTTTATCTTGCATCGCATAAACATACACGCCATTTTTATCAAATAATATCGAAAATCCATCTGTAGTTTCAGCCCATCTTAATTTTTCATCGCCCATCATTATTATTTCAATTTTCGAACTATCGGGTTGAATAAATTGAATTGGATAAGGATATGCATCACAAGCAGAAAGTGTGGCTGAATATCCCATGAGCATTCCTAAAAAAAAACACAGTAAAAAATATCTTAAATTCATTATGAGTTATTCAATTTCTTGTTATGATTTTTTACTATTAACTAATTAATTGCCAATTGTATTTACACCTTCATGTAGCTTTAGCTTTTGGCCTTTATAATTCCATTCACCCCTTAAGCCTCTTGGCAAAACTATATTAGCAGAAAATTCTTCTCCATTTCTATGATATTCAACTGAAATTGTCCCTTTTGGATGTGGCATCGATGCTTTTACATTTGTCAGATTTCCTAAATGTGGTTCAATCAATACCGATTTGAAGCCGATTTCGGAAGGTTTTATGCCACAAATACTATTTATGAAAAAATAAGCCGGATGCGCACTCCATGCATGACAGTCTGACCGTTCCATGGATGCAAAACCGCTTTCGCCACAGGTACTTAGTCCTTTTGAAATAAATAACTTCCAAAAATTCAAATTCGAATATATCAATTCTTCTTGCTGGGTTTTTTGCATTGCCTTAAATAAAAAGTAAGAAAAATAGGAACTTG
>JAIFKX010000207.1 GCA_020049335.1 Paludibacter sp.
AGCGGATTGAAACTGATAAAGTAAAAAGCTGATATTCAGTTTTTTTTAAAACTCTTGCTTAGTCCTTTAATTATTTGTAATCAGATTTTAAGTTGCAGTCATCAAAGTCCCTCTCCTCAAGGAGAGGGATTTAGGGTGAGGTAGAAAATTCAGAGTGAGGTCTTTACTTCCGCTCAATCTCCCTCAAATTTTCCATTTTCTTTTTGGCCAAAAATCCGTAAATATCTTCGAGATGTTCGGTTACTTTTCCGCCGCCAAATTCATACACTTTGGTTACAAGTCCGTCCAGAAAATCACGGTCGTGCGATACCACAATCAACGTCCCATCGTAATCGATAAGAGCTTGTTTCAGAATGTCTTTGGTGCGCATATCCAAATGGTTGGTCGGCTCATCGAGAATTAAAAGATTTACCGGTTCAAGCAATAATTTCAACAAAGCCAAGCGTGTTCTTTCTCCTCCCGAAAGTATTTTTACTTTTTTCAACGATTCGTCGCCGCCAAACATAAATGCGCCAAGCAGATCTTTTATTTTATTGCGAATGTCGCCTACAGCAATATCGTCGATAGTTTGAAAAACAGTGAGATTTTCGTCGAGCATGGCTGCCTGGTTTTGAGCAAAATAGCCAATTTTTACATTGTGTCCGAGTGTAAGTTTACCTTCGTGTTCAATTTCGCCCATAATGCTTTTTACGAGTGTGGATTTTCCTTCACCGTTTTTACCTACAAAAGCAATTTTTTCGCCACGTTCAATCATAAAATTGGCGTGTTGGTAAATGCGTTTTTCGCCATAACTTTTTCCCACCATTTCGGCTGATACCGGATAATTTCCAGAGCGGGGCGAAGGTGGAAACTTCAATCGGAGGCGCGATGAATCTACATCGTCCACTTCCACAGGTACAATTTTTTCGAGCATTTTTACCCGGCTTTGTACTTGCAATGTTTTGGAATACGTACCTTTAAAACGTTCGATAAATTCCATGTTTTCAGCAATCATTTTTTGCTGCTCATCGAATTGTTTTTGCTGTTGCTCGCGACGTTCTTTGCGCAATTCGAGATAATGCGAGTATTTGGCTTTGTAGTCGTAAATGCGTCCCATCGTAACTTCGATGGTGCGTGTGGTAATATTATCCACAAATGCACGGTCGTGACTAATTACAACCACCGCTTTGGCCGAGTTAATCAAAAACTCTTCGAGCCACTGAATGGATTCAATGTCAAGGTGATTGGTAGGCTCATCGAGCAGAATTATATCGGGTCGGCGAAGCAGGATTTTTGCCAATTCGATACGCATACGCCAGCCTCCACTAAATTCAGATGTGTTACGATGAAATTCGTCGCGGGAGAAACCAAGTCCCAGCAAGGTTTTCTCAATATCGGCATCGTAGTTTATTTCTTCAATGCTGTAAAATTGCTCACTTAATGCCGAAACCTGTTCAATCAACTCCATGTAACTGTCGGATTCATAATCGGTTCGCGTGCTGAGTTCTTCGTTTAGAGCAGCAATTTCGGCTTCCATATTGTGAATTTCCGAAAAAGTCTGAGCCGTTTCCTCGAAAACAGTACGTGTGTCGTTTGTGAGCAAATGTTGTGGCAGATAAGCAACCACTGTTCCTTTAGGAAACGATACTTTTCCGCGATTTGGCTCGCGTGCACCGGCTAAAACTTTTAGTAAGGTCGATTTTCCAGCACCGTTTTTGCCCATTAGAGCTATGCGGTCTTTTTCGTTAATTACAAATGAGATGTCTTGAAAGAGCGTTTTACCGTTGAACTCAACGGTAAGTGAATCGGCTGAAAGCATAAAAATTATATGTTTTTTTTCGTTTTTGTTGAATTAAAAAACGACTTTATTTGATTTGTCTCCCGACATAATTAAATACAAATTGTGCTTTTTAAGATAAGCTGAAATGTTTACCTTTAAATCGCTTGGAATTATTGATGTCAACAACTGTCCGGATGTGTTATAAATATGTATTGGATTGTCTTTATTATCCAAAAATACAAATATTTCTGTTGAGTTAGCAATGCGTTCTACTCGCAATGTTTTTTTATTTGTATCGATTAAAGTATTCACTTCTATAATATTGGAATAGTCGGTAATGTTGTTATACTTTATTGTATTGTCTGAATTTAAAGTAATATCACTCGCTTTAATTTTATAAAAATGAGAAATTCCAGATAGAAGATTTCGCAAAGTATCTGTGGTTTCTGTTACCCATTTATTTTTTAGTTGAAAATCTAATTTTATAGGAAATGATACCGAAATGTCATCAATTGCAATATAAAAATCATCGGATTGTGAATAGGTTAATTTGAATTGTGTAAATTTATCCAACGCATTAAGTGTGTATTCTTTTGTAGCTGAATAATTATCACTTACAGCTATTTCACTAATAGTTGCCCAGCCATTCAAACCGTTACCTTCTACTTTTACAATACCAGTTTTAGAGCCTATAGACTTAATATAAAAGCTCAGTTCCGAAGCATAAGTAGGATATTTTTCCGTTTGAATGTATTCATCTTTTTTGCGTAATTGAATTGCTGGTACAGTATTTCCACTAAAAGCGGTTGATGTTGTAACGCCCGATCCTGTAATTTCCCAGTCTAAAGGTGCTACCAAACCACCATCGAAACCTTCTGTCACTGTTGAAGTTCCATCGGTTATGGAATAAGCAGTTAAATAATAACCTGATGCATCAAATACTTCATTCCAATTGGCAATATATTGTCCGCTCGAAACTTGAGTACCTTCAGTTGCTACTGGTGGAACAACATATATTTTTCTGGTTGAAGTTCCATTTAAATTTATAAATTGATTTTCGGCATTAGTTGCTGCAATCTGTACTTTATCGGTATGCAAACTGCTGTATGATGGTATTGTAGGGTTGTATCGAACCATAATAATGGTTGTGTCTACTAATCCATTTATAGGTGCTAAGTTAATAGTACTGCGCCAATCACTTTCAGTATCAGTTTGTTTTCGCATTTGAAAATGCGTATTGGTCGTAAACGAAAGGGTAATATTAGATGTCAATAATTTACCAGTAACTTTAAATTGCTGAGCCACAGTTGGTGTTCCTTGTACGGTCGAAAATAAATTAATTATTCCTTTGGTAGTCAGAATAGGTACTTCGCCGCCACCCATAAACCGAAAATCAACCACGCCGTTTGTAACCGCAATTGCAGAAATTGGTTTATTAATATTAGTTCCATTCCAAAGTGTTGGATTAAACGAGCCAGTTGTAAATGCCATTCCAGGAGTTGTTGTATTGCCACTTAATGGTTGCAAATACACGCGCATGTGGCTACTCGCGGTTTGTGTTGTACCTGTGTAGTTGTTTGGTGAGTTGCTGTTCCAAGCCGAAGCATTGTAGTCGATGTGCCATATTAACATTCCAGCAGCTGGTAAAAAAGTATCGAAGCCTGTTTTTTGTCTGTTTTCTACTAAAAAAAACTCCGAAGAGATAGGGTTAGCCCCATTCAAATTGTGGTTCCCATTTTGCGAAATCAAAAATGCCTTATTGCTTGATAATAAAGGTTCTAAACTGACATTTTGTGGCGTTTTTAACTCTGTTGGTGCAAGCCATCCTAAGAAAAATCGGTCGTAGGCAGAGTAGGAGGGAGGCGTTCTACCTTGATTAAGATAGGCACCAGCATCCATGATAGTCCAATATTCTAAGGTTTTTTTATCTTCAGTAGTATGGTAATAATCAACCAATCCCAATACATGTCCAAATTCGTGTGTAAAAGTGCCAATACCGCACATATTCGAACCACTTCCGCTACGTAGTTCGGAGGTACATGCATAATCAAAAATTATTTTGTTATCGAATTTTGTGTTGTAATTACCCAAACTCCAGCGGTGTGGCCAAATAGTATTTGCAGCACCACCTTCCGCCTCGTTATAACCCGCATAATACACAAAAATATTATCTACAATACCATTATTGTCTGTGTCGTAAATTGTAAAATCTACTCCTCCATTATTGGCAGCCGCGCAAGCATCAATTATTAGTTGTCGTGGATTTTGGTCGTTGTCATTTGTATCATTAGTACCATAATAGGCCATATTTTGAGGGAGGTTAAATGGACCTACTACATCGAATTGGGGCGAAAACTGCCCAAACGAACTCTCAATAAAATAATCGCGAGCAGAGCCTGTTCCACCATTTGCGCTATATCCAACTTGATTTAATAAATTTGTATAGGCTGTTTTCGGATTGGGTACAACATAACTTTTGTCCGTATAATTTACCAATATTACCAACGAACGAGGACTTCCTGTTACGGGATAATCATTCTGAGCAGTTGAATTGGCACTTACTTTTTTTATTCGCTGTGAGCTTCGAGAAAGTATTACAGAGCTTAAATCTGGATTTTTTTCGAGTTGACTAATCAATTGCTTTTCCGACAAATCGCGCTTTTCAAGGTCGTTTGCTTTCTGATTGTAGAGCTCAAATTTATTATTGTTAAATTTGGCATACTTATATATTCCATTTTCATCTTTTCTGATTAAATAGCCATCTTCGGTAGTTGTGTAATTGAAATGCTCATCGCCATGCATCTGAATAGTAATGGTAGTTCCGTCATTCTGCGTTACAGAGAGTGGATGCGGATAGGCTTTTACTGCTTCTAATCTTATCGAGATCAACAATAATGCAAACGCTATAAAAATTATATTTTTTCTCATTTTTTAAAAATAAAATAAACTGCTAGTACTAAAAATATAAAACCAACGAAATGATTCCATTTAAACGTTTCGTTTTTAAATGCTATAAGGGAAAAAAGTGTAAAAACCACTAAGGTTATAACTTCCTGAATTACTTTAAGTTGTAATAGTGTAAATGGTCCACCATTCTCCTTGAAACCAATTCGATTAGCTGGAACCTGAAAAATATATTCGAAAAACGCAATGCCCCAGCTAATTAAAATAATCGAAATCAATGGTAAAGCTTCGAACCATTTAACTTCTTTCATTTTTAGGTGTCCGTACCATGCCAATGTCATAAATACATTCGAAACAACTAATAAACTTATAGTCAAAAATATTTTCATTAAAAAATTAGCTTTAAATACTATAAATTTTCTTTAACCCCTTTCCGTATCTTCAACCACTTTTCCCTCTCCTTTGGAGCATAGCCGTCAAGTTAATTTTACATATTTCCGCCCCAAGCCCCTAAAGGGGTGTTGATTAGTTTCGTCTCTGAAAAACAACCAATCTGATACTGTTATTATCAATACTAATTTCTGTTCCCCTTTAGGGGTTAGGGGCAGTAATTAAACCACTAAATGAAATATCCCCTTCTTAAAAATACTCTTTAGCTTGACGGCTATGCTCCTTTGGAGAGGGTCAGGGAGAGGTCTTCCGTGGCAAATAATCCGTTTTTATATTTTGCATAGCAGCCCACAAGCTTTGTCGTACTTCTGGATTCCATTTTTCAAGCGTTGTTATTAATTCTTTAGCATCTCGGCGAGACGATTCCTTTTCGTACGGACAATTTTTAATTTGCTGCTGAAAATTTCCAATTCGCTCCAATTCTTTCATTTCTTTTTCTGTCAGCAAACAAAGTGGACGAATAATGGTCATCTCAAACTTATCCATTTTCAGTTTTGCAGGCATACTTGCTGTTGCTCCCTGATATACAAGGTTCAATAGAAATGTTTCAACAATGTCATCCAAATGATGTCCCAAAGCCAATTTAGTACAACCCAACTCGCTTGCAAGGTCGAATAATGCTTTTCGGCGATGCCACGAACACAGAAAACAAGTCGACTTTGTTGTATCCTGTTCCATATCAAACCCCGTAGTTTTATGAACAAAAGGAATGTTGTATTGTTCGCAATGTTGACGTAAATATTCCAAATCAGACTGATACGAAATGTTTTCAACCGAAATATGAGCAGCAGTAACTTTAAACTTTGGTACAAAAATCCGCATTCGTTCCCCCAATAATTGTACCAGAGCTAACGAATCTTTACCACCTGATAAACCGATAAGAATATGGTCGTTGTTATCAATTAATTGATAATCAACAATTCCCTTTTTGAATTTCGCCCGTATTGTTGTGAGTATCTTTAAATCTGCTTTGTTTATTTCGTCCATATTTATTTAAAAAGCGAACTACAAAGGTATAAAAAATAAAATTATAAATTTTGAATTTTTTTTTCAATAAAATATTGCTTGTTTCTAAGAAAAAAAGTATCTTTGCACCTCAATTCAAAAAACTTGCCCCAAAAGATTCGGACACCAAACCGACTTTGTCAATGGTTTTGTAAATTTGCAATACTTTTATTAAAATGCGAAAATAG
>JAIFKX010000107.1 GCA_020049335.1 Paludibacter sp.
CAGCAACCATTTTCAGCTTGTTTTATAATGGAAAATTCATAACCACAGACCTGAGCGTATGTATGGACAGCCGATTTGATAAAGTAATAGAGATTAAATAGTATTCAATATGAAACACGATTGGAAAAAGAACGACAAGCAGTTTTATCTGCCTAAAAACAAGCCGGAAAAGATAGTTGTTCCAAAATTCAACTTCTTCACTATAGAAGGAAAAGGAAATCCGAACGATGATTTTTTTGCCGAATACATAGGCGTTTTGTATTCACTTTCATACGCCATAAAAATGAGTCCGAAACAAGGATTTGCACCTGCAAATTACGAGGAATATACGGTATTTCCGCTAGAAGGTGTTTGGGATATTGAGGAAGATGCAAAAAAGAATTACAATGGTACTTTGGATAAAAATAACTTGATTTTCAAACTTATGATGCGGCAACCGGACTTTGTTACAGCAGAATTTGCGCACGAAGCAATTACGCGCACCAAAAAGAAAAAGCCACATCCATTGCTTGAAAAAGTAAAATTTGAGACCATTGAAGATGGATTTTGCGTACAAATGCTTCACGAAGGCAGTTACGACAGCGAACCCGCCAGTTTCCAGCAAATGCAGGAATTTGCCGATGCTAATCAGCTGAAAAGAATCGGACATAATCATCGCGAAATTTATTTATCGGACGCCAGAAAAGTTGCACCCGAAAAACTGAAAACTGTTTTGCGCTTTTGGGTTGAATAATTGAATTTTTGTAGAAAAATCACAACTGGAATGAAAAAAGCAATCGTAATTGGCGCCACCTCAGGTATTGGGCGTGAAACAGCAAAACTACTGCTTAAAAGCGGCTATAAAGTAGCAGTGACAGGTCGCCGGATTAATTTATTGAACGAATTGCAGCAGGAGTTTGGCCAAATCTGCGTGGCTAAACAAATGGATATTACCAATTTTGAAAGTTCTATTTCGACCTTAGCAGCGCTTGTTCAGGAACTTGGCGGACTCGATTTGTTAATTCTCAGTTCAGGAACCGGAGAAATAAACAGGGAACTGAATTTCGGCATTGAACAATCAACTTGCAAAACCAATGTGATGGGTTTTACCAATATCGTTGATTGGACAATGAATTATTTTATTGCGCAGCAATCAGGTCATTTAGTGGTAATTAGTTCCATTGCCGGACTGCGTGGAAACAATGATGCTCCGGCCTATAATGCCTCTAAAGCCTATCAGATAAACTATACCGAAGCAATGCGACAGAAAGTTCACTCACTGAAACTGCCAATAACCATAACCGACATTCGCCCTGGATTTGTAGATACCGACATGGCAAAAGGCGATGGAAAGTTTTGGGTGGCAACGGTAGAAAAAGCCAGTAAACAAATTATTAAAGCCATAAAAGCAAAGCGAGAAATAGTTTATGTTTCGAAAAGATGGAAATTGATAGCCATTCTTTTCAGAATACTACCTAGTGTTATTTATAAGAGGATATAATTGCACCAAAACTTACCATCGAGTACAGCACACACAACTTACTAAAGCTTTAACAATATGTTGCTTTCCATGCCGGATAGGTATCTGTAAGAACTATTAGTTTGTTTATATAGACAGTCAAAAGAAATTGAACTAAACTAATTGCTCAGTAAACAAAAGGGGCTCAATTAGTTGAACCCCTTTATTTGTTTTGTATTATTGTTCTGTTAGCAAATACTCTGCTGCCTTGTCGCTGTAATCGTCTATTTGCTCAAAAGGTATAACTTGTTTGTTTGAATCCACTGACTTCAATAATTTAATTGATTTGTTATAAGTGTTCAGCAAGTTACTTTCCTGTGGTTTTGCAAGAAGCAAATCAATTCTGCAATTATTATCTTTAGTATATTTATTTAGCCAGTTCAAATAACTGCAATATTCTGCTGTTTTACGTTGAATAGCTTGAGTGTCTTGAAGGTCAAAACTAAGGGGATGAACCAGATTAAGCGAACCATTCTGCCATGCAAATTCAAATTTAAAACTTAGCTCATCTGTTTTAACCACATAATTCTTTGTAACCTTTTCTTCTAATTCTTTATGCTTTGAAAATAAACGCGTTTTAAATTTCTTGATAATAAACGATTCGTTGTGTTTTATTATTTGTATTTCCTTTTTCAAAGAAAGCGGTAATAATAAATTACTAAATTCATTTACGGCTTTTTGAACATCTGAATACACATTTACAACTGAATACAATTCCGAAAACTGCAAAGCAGAATCATCATTCTTTAATAAATAGGTATGAATAAAGTCTTTGAAATTATCATTTAATAATTTAGCTGCATATACATCATCCGAATATTGTTCCACATTATTACGGATTAATTTTAATATCGAACTAAAATAACGTGCATCAAAATCCCTGTATATCGGTTTTATACGTGTGGCATCTGTAATGTGAAAATGCAACTTTCTTATTTCATCGGGAAAATAAAAAAGTACTCCCACATTGATAGCTTCGCCCAAAACGGGTGAATGCTTGTATTGCAAAATGCTATATATTAGTTGCTTGTTCATTGAATGGCTGGAAATGTAATAAACCTAAGTTTAGACCTAAGTTCTACGTTAAAATGAAGGAACAACACCGTGCTCAACAGCGTATTCTTTGATAAGATCAATCTCTTCTAAAGGAATAAATTCAATTTTTTTCCAGTTCCGCAAATCTTCCCAAGCTTCATGGCTTTTAGGGTAAGTCGTTTTATCTGGCTCATTACCAACCATAAAGTTTTTGGAACAGCCTTCCTTAAATGCATCCATTAAGAAATCAATAACAGCTACATCCTGCCGGATATTATAAATAGGTCGTTCGAAATCAATAATTTGACCAAAAACAGGCAATTCGTTTTTTCCTATAATATCCACATTTACCGACATGGGAAGCGTTGGAATATCCTTTGTGGTAACTTCTTTGTCAGTAAAATAGTAGTCTTTAACTTGTGGATAAAACTCTTCTTTTATTCTTTCTACAGATTTTGTTCTCTTTTGAACCGACACCGACGAATCTACATATTTAGTAAACAGGGCGTTAAATAATTCGCTATTACCCGAAAGTTCAATTTCTACTGGCGCAGAAAAGTGGATCAGATTATTGCTGTAATTACTCATATACGCCAAATAACTTTGACTAAATTGCATGTTTTTATCCGAAACGGCAAACAGCGTTTTTTTGACATCGTTTTCTTTAGCAACGGCAGCATCAATTTGCCGTATAGTTTCATTCAGGTATTTATATAAAGAACTATCCAACAATGTTCTGACAGCTAAAAGTTTTGTTTTCGAAAACTGAAAGTACACATCGTTGGTAGATACCAACAACAATCCAATGCTGATTTTCTCCTGAATTTCGGGACGAACTACGGCTGATAATATGGAATAATGCGATTTCATGTTTTTTAATTATAAAAAGGGTGAGTTTATGTACTCTAGAAATGTATTAATAACCTTAGCTTCCCAACTCTTTTCGAAAAGCTCGTTATTTATTTTATGTGTGGCGACTTTCAAGTCGATTTTCCAGTTTTCGGGGACTAAATTCAGTATTTCATCGAAATTATTTTTACATTCGAGGGTGCAAAGATAGAAATATTCTTTCAGATTTTGAACATACTCCCTGTTAAAATCAGTGTTCTGAAACAAAAGCTTCATTAAAGGCACATCCGTAAGGCATTCATTTTCTGTTAATAATGACAGTTGACAGTCCATCGACCGCATATTAAATATAGCACCATGATCTATAGGCAGATAATTATAATTATTCTGTACGTCAATCAGCAAATTCAAATTATTGTAGTTTCTATCTTCATTTGCGAGCCAAAGATCAAAAAGTGCTATCTTCAATAATGTGTCCCTGTTCTCCAAATAACCCTTTTGTTTTTTTACATCCGGATTATCTGTGTAATGAGTTAACTCCTGATAAAACCTGCTGTATTTTGAACCAAAACAAGTTTTATCGAAAAAATGTTTTGGAAGCCCTAAATGTTTAACATGTTCATAGTTGACATCTACAAAAGCAAAATCGGGAACAGCTAACTTCCATATCCGTAGAAACGATGCAGCTACATATTCGCAAAACAGGTTAGTAGCATTGCCACCCAAAGCATATTTACACACATAATCCTGCATGTCGCTACACATCACCAATACCGGACGGTCGCCTGTATTGAATAACTTGTCGGCTGTTTGTATGCTTTTTAATGTTTTGACGGACATGGTTGTTTTATTTTCTGATTTTGCCAGTTAAATTGCTGCTTTTAAGTTCTCCTTTTCTTGAAAATGTATTCAATAATGATACAACTAAAACCTTATCTCCTTCAGTGCAGAGTGGGTCTAAGGTTACAGTAATATTCTCAATTGCCTCCTTAGATAAATCAATATCAATATTTTCAACATCAAAACGTTCTTTTAAATATGCAGGAGCAATAGTTCTCATTAATGTTACTCCTTGGTGGCTCTCCTTGCGCTGTATCTGTTCATCTCCATACTACAACCGGTGAAGATTATCCCGATATCTATTGGAATCGCTTTAAATATTATATTTGTTTAAAATATGCAAAGCGGAGCTTTGCTTCTCGCAGGACGTAGCGCAGGGCGAAACGCCCTGTCCAATGCGAGATTTTACTCTACGTCGAGCGAAGTATTTTATTTATCCTCTTTTGATTTTACCCATTCGTTATACATCTCTACAAATTTAATCGGTTCGTAGAGCTTTAGAAGATTTCCATAACCAACATCACGTCTATGAATTTTACGCTGCATGATAAAAGCTGAATCTGGAAGGTTTTCTCCTATCTCATTCAAGTATTTTATAAATTCTTTTTTTGTATATTTAATCCTGTACTTTGGTGTTTCCATAACCTTTAAATCAAATAATCATTATACCAAGAAATTACTATATATCTAATATTTACTTCCCTATCCCATTTATAAATGTATCAACAAACCCCTTTATCTTAGCTAGTATCCGTTCGCCAGTGGTTTTGCGTTGAAGTACGGACGGCTTTGCTCCTTCAATCAAATCCAAAACTTCATCTCGCAATGGTTCACGTTCACTGAACAAATAATCGGCTATAACTTTTTCAACCTTATCATCTGATAGGTTTTCTTCGGCACAAAGTTTCTTGAATGCTGCCAGCTGTTCTTCGTTCCAATACTTTTCAAACTCGTATGGTATGGTATCAACATCTTCAATGTCAGGTAGGTTTTCTTTGATAAATCGCTCAATCAACTCCCGTTTGCTTCGTAGGTGTGCTTCGCCAGCTATCAGGTCAATAATTTCTTTTTGTTTCTTTTCCTTGTCTTTTCCGTCTTTGAGGTTTGCCAGTAGTATAAGAATGTAGGCAACGTTGATTTCGTCACGGTGAATTAACTCCAATTCAAAGTCCACATCATCCAGTATCGAAACCTTTTCCTTTTGGTGGTCGGTTTTTACTTTGTCGTATAGGTCAAGGTATTTGCTCTTGTAGTCTTCAAACAACTGTTCGTTCATGGATAGGTCATTGAAAGAGAAGTCGGCAAAGGTGGTTAACACGTTTTTCAACCGCATTAATTCTCGGAAGGCTTTGATATATTCCAATTCTTCATTTTCGTCTTTCAGGTCGGCAACACTATTAACGGTCGGGGCAATTTTTAATAAATCAATAAACGCCTTACTGAATTTCTTTACATAATCTTCGTAAGGTTGCATGATGATAATATCCTTTGCATCCTTATTGCTGAATAGCGTTATTGCATCGTCGGTAGCTTGTTTTAAGTTGCGAAACACTACAATGTTACCCTGCGATTTTTGTTCGTTTAAAATACGGTTTGTACGTGAATACGCCTGTATCAATCCATGATATTTCAGGTTCTTGTCAACATACAATGTATTAAGGGTCGGGCTGTCAAATCCAGTCAAAAACATATTTACTACCAATAGTATATCAACCTGTCTCGACTTCACTCGTTTACTTATGTCGTTATAGTAATTGTAAAACGATTCACTGTCTTTCGTTGAAAAGTTAGTACCATACATACCGTTGTAATCCACTATAAACTCATCCAACTTTTCACGACTATGTACATTTATACCATAAGCTGGTATCGGTTCGGCTGCCATCATTATGTCTTCGGGCAAAAATCCGTTGGCATCTTTGTCGTCTTCGTTTGTACCATAACTGAAGATGGTAGCAATACGTAAATTATGCTTGCCAGCCACCTTTTTAGCCTGAAACAATTCATAGTACTTAATTAAAGTTTCAACGCTGTTAACGCCTCAATCGCTTTGGCGATTCCATTAATTCTTTGGTATCAATGTCTTCGACTTCAATATCAATGTTGGTATTAGAGACGCCATGCATGACGTCTCTACGAACATACCGACCAACATATTCAACCGAAAATTTCAATACATTTTCATCCTTAATGGCATCGGTAATCACATATTTATGAAGGCAATCGCCAAACAGTTCCGTTGTGGTTCGTTTGCCCCGTTCGTTCTTTACCGCATTTTCCACAAAGATAGGCGTACCAGTGAATCCAAACAACTGTATGTTATTGAAGTATGCTTTAATCCTCGAATGAGTTTCCCCAAACTGGCTACGGTGGCATTCATCAAATATGAATACAATGCGCTCGTCTTTCAACAGCTCCATTTTATTCTGGTGGTGTTTCTTACTGATAGCTGTATTCAGTTTCTGAATGGTGGTAACGATTAGTTTTGTATCGTCTGTAAATTGCTTTACCAATGCTGTGGTATTATCCGTGCCGTCAATGCTGCCTTTGCTGAAAGAGTTAAATTCTTTGGTCGTCTGATAATCCAAATCTTTACGGTCGACCACAAAAACCACTTTCCGTACCTGTGGCATATTCATTATTATCTGAGCCGCCTTGAATGAAGTTAAGGTTTTACCGCTGCCCGTAGTATGCCAGATATAACCGTTTTTGGGTTGAGGCGCAAGGCCTTGCGTCTGAACACGATTTATCAATGCTTCCACTGCATAATATTGGTACGGACGTAATACCATTGGTATTTTATATGCTTCACTCAATACAATGTACTGACAAATCATTTTCGACAAGTGGCAAGTATCTAAAAAGTTGAATGCAAACTTATCCAGTTGGTTGATGGTCTTGTTCTGCTCATCGCTCCAATAAAAAGTCTGTTTAAACGATTGGTTCTTGTTATTTGCGTAGTATTTGGTGTTAACACCGTTGCTGATAATAAAAATTTGAACATACTGAAACAATCCGATACTTGCCCCAAAACTGTGACGTTGGTAGCGATTAACCTGATTAAATGCTTCTTTGAGTTCAATACCCCTACGTTTCATACCTTCAATGCTTACTTGGTTTGTTACCTGAAACAAATTCTGGCACCAATTATCGGTACTGATAAATTCAAAATAAAGACTTTCCCCTGTTGTTGAGCCTGCC
Organism: Paludibacter sp.; assembly: GCA_020049335.1. Lineage (GTDB taxonomy): Bacteria > Bacteroidota > Bacteroidia > Bacteroidales > Paludibacteraceae > Paludibacter. Next base: position 7,424 of record JAIFKX010000107.1, read on the forward strand.
GAAACATCCCTTACAATGTGTTGTTTTTCCCGTAGTGTTTTGGCTTTATCGAAAATCGAACCTTTACTGAGTATATTCAACACACGGTCAAATTCTTTGGTGGTAAGCTGAATATCGTTGTGTTTCTCCAACTGACTTTTCAGGTTAGCCAGCAGGTCTTTTTCGTCGGCAATAGTCACAAAACTATAACCTAGCAATTGAAGCTGTGCTACCAAATTGTTTTCGAGAAGTTGTTCGGGTTGAGTGGTCATAAGTTTCTTAATATAAAGAAAAAACCTCCCAAGTGTGCTTCTATGAGAGGCATGGGAGGTGTATTGGTTTTATTTCTTAGTCGTCATTATTTAGATAACTTTCGGCAAAATACATTTATCGATGCAAAAATACAACAAAAAACGTTCGTTTCAATCTCTTGACTAAAAAAACTATACCATATACCCATCAATATATTCGTCGGGGTAAACTATCTTATAGTTATTTAAATTTAAGCTCTTCTTTGTATAGAAACAAATTTGGATCGCTGGTAAGGAGTCTAAGTAGCTATGTGCCTGATTTAAGCTAAAAATTGTTACTTTGCTATAATCGGATTTGAGAGATTTGCTATTTACGCCATAAACTCTTGTCGCTTCAAAAGTAAATATATGCAATGTATTCCTTAGATATTCGATAATTCTAGAAACAGTTGTCTTATTCCTTTGGTACAATCCTCTTGTTTCCATTAAATCAATAGTCTGATTTAACATTCGAAAGTGATTTGGATTGTCAATTAGATTAAAACACTTTTCTTCACTTTCAGTATAGAATGCTCGGCAAATTACATATCCATTTGCATAATTGTTGCACTCAGAACCCCACCAATGGGCATTCTCAATAAATGACTCCCAAAAATAATAGCCTTGACCCAACCAAGCATTTTTTCTATTGCACGGAAACGGACCATCATTCTCTATAGAATTTGGAGTTCCTTTATTTTCTAAAGTTTGATATACAGTTCTAGTAGCCAATGTATAACTATTTTTGAATTGTATTATTTCTTAAATCGGCTTCCAAACTTGACAAATTAAGTGTAGGTAAAATAATACCTGGCACATTTGCTTGTGTAGTTACGATGCTAACGTAAGCACGAACATAAGGAAATAAAATAGCAATACTATTTCTGTAAAAGAAATCTGGTATTTCTGCGATATTAGCAACATGTTCAAATTGAAAAGTGCCTTTGCAATGAACATTTACAAAGGGATTTTCTTTTTCATCCTGATTAAAAACATTGAGTACAAAAGTAAGTTCGTAAGTAGAATTTTCAGTTAGAAAAAGTCCTGTGGTATCAAATGATAATGACAAACCTTTGCTCTTATGATTAGATAAATCAATGTTTACTTTGTCGAACTGATAGTTAACGATTGAAAAGGCTGCTGTTTGCATGTGGATAGATTTTATTGATTAAAAAAAAGCCCGAAGTAAACTTCGGGCTAAAATTATTTATTGTATTTTGTTGGGTCTCTTCATTTGGGTCGCTCGAAAACACGCAGTATTGTTGTGAACTTGATAGAAATTCAGCAACAGTGGGTCCTATGTTGTCGAATTCAGCACTTTTAGCCCAATCCTCCAATACTTTACTTCTTGGAGTCTCCTCAAAGTACTGTTTGAGTTCTTCTAAAAAATTGTTCATAAGTTTTCTTTTTTTACGTGCACAAAATTACATATAATAATTGATTAAACAATAGGCAATTTCAATATAATTATAAATTACTTAATATCATAACTTTAAGTACATATTCTACGGACAATCATATTGAAAAGCTTATATCTATTACAACGTATATCGGGCTGAAATAGTTTAAAATATGAATAATTTCATATCGTCTTTACACAAACATTCCCTGCAACAACCCCTTTTTCCAACCTTCCATTTTCTCTATCTGCACAACACAATGATTAATTTTAGAAACAATAGAGAGATTGAATGCTCAGCAATTGAAGCTGTGCTACCAAATTGTTTTCGAGAAGTTGTTCGGGTTGAGTGGTCATTTCACATCGGAATCATGTTTGCTCTCAAATCCTGTAATTGACATTAACTCAATATTCAAAGCAGATTCCAGCTTTGCAATAGTTTCAAATGTGAAGTTTTCATTCCCTTTTACCCATTTGTTTACCTGTTGAGGCGAAACGCTGAGCTTTTCAGCTAAGTCCTTTTGGCTTAATCCTTTTTCTCTTAATGTACGTAGAACTTTTAACGCAACCGCTTGCGAACGATTCAACCAAGAACGGTTTTCTCTACGCCATTTAATTTGTTCCAAAACGGAACTGTCTTGTTCCGACACTAATGCCAGAAATTTTTCTTTGTTTGTCATAAGTTTTCAATTAAGAATTCATAAAACGACTCACTATCATGCACTCCATTTTCAGCAAGAAAACGTCTGCATTTGTCTATTTTATCACGTTCCATATTTGTGTGTTCACGGTCTTCCATGAATTTTGTGATTTTGATTGCTCCACCTGTAATCACATAACAGTTGTCATCAATTTTAAGTGCATAAAGCCTTAAATCATTTACTCTTCCTTTTCGTTTGGATAATTGTTTAAACTGATATTCCTGATTATCAAGAGCTTTAAAAAACGTGTCATAGTTCGGAAATTCTTTCTCTGATAACTCGTAAAGTTTATCATCTATTCGATTGGCATCGTGGATGATTTGTTGCGAAAATCTTTTGAATGAAAGACCGTGTAGGTCTTTTTCATTCTCTTTAAAAAACTGTTCGAGGTATTTACTATCATTCCAAAGCGATAAGATTCGCTTCAATTCATTTTCATGCTGACCAGTATAGTGAAACGAGAATAATTTTTCTGCAAAGATAGCAACTATTTTCATAAAATCAACTTATAAGTTTATTTTACCTGTATTTTTAATGTTATTTACACAAACATTCCCTGCAACAACCCCTTTTTCCACCCTTCCATTTTCTCTATCTGCACACCACAATGAATGATTTTATCATCAATAGCTGATAAGAAATTAGCGATTTTGGTTTGCTCGGGAATACTAGGTAAATTGATTGTACATTCGCCAATTTCACCAAGATTAATTTTCTTTGGAAATGCAACATGAATAGTTCTTTTGTGTAGTTCCAATTGAAAAAGTTTAGAATTAATATAGTGACTTACAAATTCGTTATTGTGTTTTTTTGATTGTTTTATCAAAGCCAAACTAACATAAAAAGAGGCATTTACATCCCAGTTTATATATTTTGCAGTTCCAATATCACCAATTTTAGTCATTAAAATATCGCCTTTTTCTAATCTTACTTTTTCATTTTCCTTGTCGAAAACCGTTTTGGAAATAAATTTAGATTTAGTAAAATTATTGGCTGTTACGTGCTCAACACTATAAAATGGAATACCATCATCAACATAATTTGGTGTTTGATGCGTTCCATCATAT
>JAIFKX010000046.1 GCA_020049335.1 Paludibacter sp.
TTATTGTACTTTGGTCGGATAATGGTTGGCATATAGGCGAAAAAGATATTACCGGAAAGAATTCGCTTTGGAAACCATCGACACATGTTCCTCTGATTTTTGCAGGGCCAGGTGTTAGTGTTGGCAAACGATGCTCACAGCCAGCCGAGCTGCTCGATATTTATCCTACTTTGGTGGAACTTTGCCAGCTTCCTAAAAAAGCCGATATTGAAGGTCATAGCTTGACTCCACAATTGAAAAATGCCAATAAAAAGCGACTTTGGCCTGCCATAACTACCGCCAATCCGAATAACCATGCAGTAGTAACCGATAAATGGCGTTTTATTCAATATGCCGATGGTTCGCAGGAGCTATACAACGAACAAAATGACCCCAACGAATGGAAAAATCTGGCTACAGATAAAAAATACAAGAAAGTGATAGACGATTTGAAAAAATGGCTACCTAAAACGAATCTTCCACTTGCACCCGGAAGTGCACATCGTATTATCGAGCAAAAAAATGGAATATGGTATTGGGAAGGAAAACCCATTAAAAATGAGGAGTTAATTGATTGATAATGATTCAGTATTTAGCCAAAACAAAGAAATATATACATGAAGCAATTCGCATTAATATTGTTGCTATATATAGTTTTAAATAGTTTGTCAGGTCAAAATCCCATTTGCCCTCCCGGACTTAATATTGCCGACCCGACTACCCGAGTTTGGAAGGATGGACGATTATATGTGTATGGTTCACGCGACGAAAGTTTCAATTATTATTGTTCGTACGATCACTGGGTGCTGTCAACCAACGATTTAATTCATTGGGAATATATACCTAATGTATTTGCATCAAAAGGTGTAAATGATCAGATTCCACAAAATGACAAGCTGTTGTTTGCGCCCGATTGTATGTACAAAAATGAAACGTATTATTTGTATTATTGTCAGCCGGGTGGAATTGAAGGTGTGGCTACAAGCAAATCTCCAACGGGTCCGTTTACAAATGCAAAGGAACTCTATTTGAAAAATGTGAATGAGATTGATCCGGCAGTATTTGTCGATGACGATGGGCAGGCATATTATATGTGGGGGCAATTTAATGCAAAAATTGCCAAATTGAAACCCAATATGACTGAAATTGATACAACTACTATTGTTGATAATTTGGTTACAGAAAAAAATCATTTTTTCCATGAAGGTGGCTATATGGTGAAACGAAATGGCATTTACTATTTTGTTTATGCTCATGTAGGACGAAAGGGAATGCCAACCTGTATTGGTTATTCTACGGCTAAATCGCCACTTGGCCCATTCAAATATGGCGGTGTAATTGTGGATAACGATGGTTGTGATCCGGCAAACTGGAATAATCACGGGTCAATTGTTGAATTTAAAGGTAAGTGGTATGTTTTTTATCACCGTACTACCAATGGCTGTATTAATTCACGGAAAGCCTGTATCGAACCGATTTTTTTCAATGCCGATGGAAGCATTAACGAAGTAGAAATGACTTCGCAAGGCGCAGGAAAACCGCTGGATGCTTTCACTAAAGTTGAAGCCGAGCGAGCATGCCTGCTATTCGGGAATGTACGTATCGAGTATTTAAGTAATGACGAAACGAATCCTCTTAACCCTTCGAATAACGACCAATTGGGAAAGATAAAGAATAAAGATTGGGCAGCTTACAAATACATTGACTTTGGCGAAGGGGCAAGCGAAATTAGTTTACGAGTAAAACAAGGGGCAAAACCTGCAAAAATTGAGTTCAAAATTGATAATGTTTGGGGAGCGCCTATTGGTACAATGGAAATTCCCGGAGGAGGTGATGGAAAAGTCTGGTCTGTTTTGAATACAAATATTAAACTAACGAAAAATACGCATACACTTTATATGGTTTTTGTTTCGTCAGAAGCTGAATCATTCAGTGTAGATTGGTTGAAATTTGACCGATAGTTTGAACGCAGTAAAATATTATAGTTCGGATCTATATTTAAAAATAGAATTTTTCAGAAGAATACAATATAAATGAAAACACAAGTTTCTTTAGCGCTGTCAATATTCGTTACAGGAAGCATGTTAAATGCTAAAACCATTTCGAAACCCAACATAATTGTCATTTATACCGACGATCATGGTTGGGCTGACCTTGGTGCACAAGGCGTGAATGGGGATATTCGCACCCCAAACTTGGATAAAATGGCTGCCGATGGTGTTCGTTTTACGCATGGCTATACTACTGCACCACAGTCTGTTCCATCACGTGCGGGACTAATTACAGGTCGCTATCAGTCGCGTTTCGATATGGAAGATAATACTTGTGGACGGGCTTTGCCACTCGAAGAGTTGACTATTCCCGAACGATTGAAGGAGGCAGGTTATGTGTCGTGTCAGGTTGGAAAATGGCATTTGGACGATCCTGATTCTGAAAAGAAAGCAATGTTAGCAGGAAAAGTGTATGTACAGCCTTACAGCTCGCAGCCCAAAGACCATGGTTTTGATGAATACTATAACGGTCAAATGAATTCCTATATCGGAACACACGATTTACAAGGAAATAAATTTGCCGGAGGAGAACAGAAAGTGAACGACCCGCGTTTTCGATGTGTTTGGCAGGCCGATGCTGCTTCTCAATTTGTGAAGCGACATGCAAAAGAGCCATTTTTTCTCTATCTGGCCTTTTTTGCACCACATGTGCCTTTAGAATCACCTGAACCCTGGTTTTCGCAAACACCGTCTAATTTACCATTGGAACGAAGACAAGCGTTGGCTATGATTGCTGCTATGGACGAAGGTATAGGTAAATTGCGTGAAACTTTACGTGCTGAAGGATTAGATAAAAATACGCTGATTTTCTTTATCGGCGATAATGGAGCGCCATTACGCAAAGGAGCATGGGATGGTTCAATAAATCTACCACTTATTGGCGAAAAAGGTATGTTGACCGATGCAGGCATGCGTACGCCATTTTTAGCCGTGTGGCCAGGAACATTGCCTGCCGGAAAAGTGGAAAATAGAGTAGTTTCGAGCTTGGATGTTGCTGCAACTGCTGTATCGTTGGCCGGATTAAAAAATCAGAAAAATCTTGATGGCATTAATTTACTTCCATTTTTACAAAAAAACAATCAAAAAACCATTCACAAAGAGTTATACTGGAGATGGCGCTCGCAGGCAGCTATTTTGAAATATCCATACAAACTGATACTTGTAGGGCCTGAAGATAAATACCTTTTTGACATTACTAAGCCCGAAGGTGAATTGACGAATCTGATTATTCAACAACCAAAAATGGCCGAGAAATTAGAGAAAAAACTTATCAGCTGGAATAAAACATTGCCACCGCCACCGCTACCACGTAAGCGAAATGCGGACGACGAGAAGTTCTTCAATTCACATCTCAAAAAATAACACTTTAAAAATTAAAATGATTAAATAATATACACTACAATGAAAGAATCGAAAATTAAAACGCTATTAGTTGCTTTGTTTATTGTGCTTGCAAATGTTTGCACGATGAATGCTCAAACATGGAACTTCGATACAGGAGTCGAAAACTGGGGGAATTGGAATTTAGCAAATTGCACTGTTTCGCAGTCAAACGGGAGCCTTGTTGTTACACCAACGAGTACTACACTGCAGGTAACAGCAGGTATCACCGGGCTTAACATGCTCGCAACGAATATGAACTATTTCGTTTTTAATCTTAAAAATGCAACACCCACAAATTATGTGAATATTGTATTTTGGGTTCTGATACCTGATGGGGCAGGTGGATATTTAGCCGAAACAACCAAAACAATTGCTAATTTCCAAATTACGCCCAATAGTACAGAATTTAAAAAATACAGCATCAATTTAGCCACTGCCATTAGTGGATATTCAACCACTTGGAAAATAAACAGAATACGTTTTGGTACTTTTGTAAGTGTTATCGGTGGAACTATGTCTTACGATTATATTAAACTAACTTCGGGTATTGATATTCCATTAACTTCGATAGATATTACAGCTCCCAATTATGCCATTAATTTAGGTGAGAACTTGCAGTTTACACCAGCTTTCACACCCACAAATGCTACCAATACAGCTTTAAATTGGGAAGTGGTGAATGGTACTGGAGCAGCTACAATAAGTTCTACAGGACTACTTTTGCCCACAACTGCCGGTATAGTTACAGTAAAAGCCACAGCTACCGATGGGTCGGGTGTGGTGTCGGAAAAAGTAGTAACTATTTCAGGCACAGTATCAAATTCTACTTTCACCAAAGCATGGACTTTTGATTGCAACTCGCAAATATGGGGCGATTATTCACATACAAATGCATTTAATACTACCCATTTATTGGCAAATGAGTATGTTAATTCAGGACATTTGGAGTTAAGAACCCAAACCGGACAAACTGCAGGTTGGATTTTTGGACCTACAAAAGAAGTTATTGATGCCGATAAGTATAAATACCTTCATTTTTCCATGTCGTTAGAAAATGCGGGGAATATTCCTGCAAACGGAATAGGTGCTTTGTTTGTGTGGGATTTGTCGGGAACTATGTCGACCCTGAAAAGCAAGTCGTTTATGATCAAAAACGGACAAAATGAATATACAATTGACTTGAGCACCGATGCCAACTGGAGTGGTAATGTGTATATTAACCGATTGCATTTACCGCAAGGCGACCAAACCGCATTAGGCTACACTCCGGCAACCGCTGTATATAGGCTCGATTGGGTAATGCTTACTGATAAAGCAACCTATACAAAACCTGTTCAGGATACCACAACTGCTTGTGCACCGGTTCATCTTGTGCTTTCGCAAACGATGGAATCGGTTGTATTTGGAAACAGAGCTTCAGTAAAAACATCGTTTACAGGCAGCCGATGCGAAGCGAAATTAAAAATATGGGTAAATCCGGGCGATACAATTGTGAAGACACAAACGCTTTATAACGAAGGTAATATTTACTTCAGCTGTTTCGACCTGGCACTCAATACCACTTATAATTACAGAGTTGAACTGAAAAATTCGATAGGAGAAGTGAAATCAGATACCAAACAGTTTACGACGACTGCAACGGCTGCCGAAGAAATGCCTATAAAATATTGGATGACCCCCTCACCCTTTAAGCTTATCGAAAATGCAAACGACAATTTGATAGATAAGGATAATTGGCAAGAGGCCGCAGGTTATGCGCAGGTTTTTAAAATTCATGGAGCCACTTTTCGCGCAGGGGTAACAAATAATTTCTTTTCGTATGATCTCCCGAAATTGTTATATATGCTTAATAAAAATAAAATGCGTTTAGCAACCGAAATGGTGGTTGCTGGTAATTTTACGGGACAACAATACGCAAATACGATTTCCGAAAGGGTGGATTTATTTGCAAAATTGGGTGGAAAACTTGAATTTATAACGGTTGATGGTATGCTTTTTAGAAGTTTCTTAGCTACCGATCCGGAAGTCGTGAAATTTCGTACCAAAGAAGAAGGAATAGAAGCCGAGGCTGAATGCACCCGAATTGTTCAGGAAAAATACCCCTATCTTCATATTATCCCCTTGTTTAACCTACCAAACTGGGATGTAAAAGCAGCTGATAATACCATTGTACCTCACAATGCCGGAAGTTGGACAAGTGCTTGTGGAGTACAGTCGTTGAACGACTTAATGGATATTTATTTTACAAAATTACAGCAAAAAAACACTTCGGTCAAGTATATCGAAATCGATCACCCTTATTCGTATTATCAAAATGGAAGAACAACTTCGGCAAAACGCATAAAAGCAATTAATGATTATTGTGTGGCTCATAATGTGACGCTAAGCATTATCGTTAACAATTCAAAGGAAGATGCAAGTATCTCATTTAAAAAAGGTTGTATCGACTTTTACGATGCGTTGAAAGCGGATGGCAACAAACCAGAGATGGTGGATGTGGAAAGTTGGTACGAATTTCCTCAATACCTGACACCCGAAACCAAAGAAAATAGCTTTACCAATACCATACGTGATTTAGGTCGGAAAATATTTTTGGAAGGCGAAATTGAAGTTAACACGCAGGGCGATGTTACCAAAATTACGGGATATGGCGTTAATTTACAAATGTTTGCCAAATGGAAAAGCTCCGGTTTTGCTGCCACAGTGGATTGGAAAGTGGACAATACAGAATTGGCAACCATAGACAATAGCGGTTTATTGACGACCAAAATGTGGGGTAAGGTTATTATTACAGCTACTGCCAAAGATGGT
>JAIFKX010000147.1 GCA_020049335.1 Paludibacter sp.
TTTCTTCTACATTTTCAATTTTTCCAACAAAAATAACATTTTCAAATATACCTAATTGCTTTGAATAATTAATTATTTCCGTCTCATGTTTTCCTTTTCCAACAATTACTAATTTCCAATCAGGTTTTTGTATTTTCATAAAAACATCAAACAGCCTATCTATTCCTTTTTCTTTATGTAACCTTCCGATAGTTATAATCCAATTTTCCTTTTTAACTTCTGTTTTAATAAGAGGACGCACCACATTAGGAATTATTTTAATATTAGCATTTCTACCAAGTATTCTTCTCTTTCTATCAGCAGCAGCAGTGGTTTGAGCTATAACACCATTAGGTTTTACAATTATATATCCAATTATTTTTAATAATCGAATAAAAAGGGGATACTTTATAGCCGGTGAGGATCTATTCGATAAATAGAACGGAATATTCAAACCGTATAGAGAAATCATAGAAAGTTGAGGCATAATATCACCAAAAGACATGATAACATCTGGATTAATATCTTTAATTTTGTTTCTTATAAACCCTTTAAATGGAGAAAATATTTTCGGGTAAAATTCCAACATTTCAATAAAAGTACTTTTTCTATTATAATTGTAATTGCATTTTAAATGTATGATTTTAGGATCTAATTTAAAAAAAGGTTCAAAAGGAAAAATCGTTATAAAATAAATTTCATGACCTTGAGTTACAAAATAGTTTGCCAATGTACTTATTGCTCTCTCCAGCCCACCCATTTGCAAGGACGGCGCAATTAAACATATTTTCTTTTTATCTTCTGACATTTTATTTTTCTTTTGCAATTAAATCTCCTAGTTCAATACTCGTCATAAATTCTACATCAGGCCATCGTTCGATAATTACTTTCAATAATTCATCAAGTAATTTTAGGTTTTTTGTTCTGTTTTCTTCTTCAATTCTACCAATATAGTTTATACGATGGGTAGAAATTGTAACGGGCTTGCCCCAACGAAAGGAACGCTCCATACTTTTAATGCATTTCGTGATAGGGATTTCATTTAGTCCATGATTCGAAATGGAAGGTTCAAACATCGCATTACGTGTTAAATAAATTTGGGCGTATTTGTTTTTCATACCAATGTAATGAAAATGCTTTTTGTAATTGCCATTTCCTAAAGGCTCATTTTGCAATCGTTCGCCTAAAATATATTTTACACCATTTTCAGCTAATACTTGTTCTAAGGAATTATTAAACGGCCCATTGGTTGCTACAAAATAGGGTGATTTATATCCCCACATTTTTTCGAACAAATCCAACCCTTCTGCGAGTACATCCTTCATATAATTCAAATCCTCTGGTACATCTAAATCAAAAGCAGCCTGAAAATCACCTAAAAACTCATTGCTTGGCCCAATATGTACTGCGGTTACTCCCAGTTCGAACGTTTTAAGAACGGCTTTATTTCCCGAATGCAAAGCCCGCATCCAACGTTGCGTATTTAAGTGCTCGCGTCCATGAAAAATAGGCACAAAAAGTCGTTCAGAAATACCTTGATGATATAAATCAAGCACTTTATCAGAATTAGGATAGCGCTTTAGGGTTTCAGTAAATGGTTCGTAATGATAAGCTTTAAAATTGTTCGCTTTTATTTTTTCAAAATCAGGATTTGCAACAATACTTACCGCCGTAAAAACAGGATGTCGTCCCGTAGCATCTTTGTGATTTTTTAAAGCTTCAAATAGTGCGGTTAAATCATCATTCGATTCGAGTGCATCGTACAAGTTGAATGGCTGATTACTAAAATCAAACCCGGCATTTATCAATTTATTACGGTTTTCCTTCGATGGCATGCGAATACTTCCCCAATCGTCCGATTCGAAAACCACAATTTTCCGACGGGTTGACCAGCCAGGAATATTAATCACATTTCGCATTAACCTATCTTTGATTTGCATTCTACAAACTTTGTTTCACTAATTCTTTAGCTTTTATTTTATCAACTACCAAATCTACCATCCATTCGCAAGGGTCAAATTTGCCTTCGTGCCAAGTCATTTCACTATCCCAATAGCCAACACACGAATCATATACCCTTTGTACAAACCCATAACTTACTTCAACAATATTCGGCACACCGTTATCATATACAAAGTCTAAAGCTACACTTTGACCGTCTAATTTTGCAGCAATTTCAAAAGCTAATTTAATCGTATTTTCATCAAACAACTGCTTGTCATACAAAATATTGCCACTTCCCGACGCTCTAAAGTCATTCACGCGTACCATACGTTTAATAGCAAACGCTTTTTTGTGAATAACTATTACTCGGATATCAGAATTGTTATTGGCTATAAAATCTTGAAAATAAACATATCCACGTTCTTTTCCAGCCACAAGAGCAAATTTTGTAGGATATACAAAGCGAATAAAACCCTTGATTACTGTCAGGAAACTCGTCATCCCAAGTCGATATTTACGCCATCGTTCTTTAAGTCCACCAATTGCATCGTTTTGCGAAAAACCACTACCAAATGCCTTATTGACAAGTGATTTTGCCTGTTCTATACTATTAACCAACTTTACATTCGACGAACCTGCTCCGCCTCTTAGTTTAAAAACTTTTGGAAAACTTGTAGCTTTTATCCAATCTAAAGCTGAATTTTTATCGTAAAAAACATACGAATTAACCAAGGGGATATTCAACGATTCGAACAAGTACTTCTGTCCCACTTTATCATCGAAATGCCAACATGTTTTAAAATCGGGGAATACAATTTTACCAGAAAGTTCAATAGAATACAATAATTGCTTTGCAAATAGTATGTCTTTCGAATGCATGTGGCTGTGATGCCACATCAATGCTTCGCAATTTTCGAGTTGCGATACAATATCAGTCGAATAACAATTTACCACCTTAAATGGTATTTTTTTTTCTTCACAATATCTTATCCAACGCTCTCCGAAGGCATCTTTACTAGTATGAATTGCTATCATATTGTTAGTTATTTTAGTTTACAAATCCTTCCCAACCAGGTGAAGCTTTAGCTTTTATTGAATACTTATTTAAATCATGTCGTTCGATAAAACAGTTATCCCATGTCAAATGTATATTTTCATTTTTGAGCTTATTTTCCAATTCATGCAACATCGCAATTTTTGTAGTATCAAACCCCATTAACAAAGCCATTGCTATGTCATTTAATCCCGAATGATTGGTAAATGAAATAACACCCAAGGCCAAGGGGTCCGGATATAGCGGACCATCACCTTGTCCACCAATTATTCCATCGCAAAGACTGAATAATTGCCGCTGAGGAGTATCTGATATATTGCCATCAGAAGTGCCGTAAAGGGCAATCAAATTCAAATCCAAAACCATACGCCAAGTCGTATCATTCCCATGCCAAGCCGCTCCCAAATGATCTGCAGCTTTCGGATTCGATAGTCGCCATAATACACTTGTAAGTTTTCGGGCAAACCAATATACTTTTTCACCCTGATGTCTATTGGCAAAATCGAGACATGATTCTGCTAAACTACGAAATACATTTCTTTCGGGATAGCAATCACCACCAGCAACCACGCTACCAATACGATGATGCGGTAGAAAATCTTTATCTCCATTTACTCCTACCAGATTTTTTAGAGCTGCTGTGATACCTGTTTTTTGATGCGATTTAACCTTTGGTATTGAAATAACAATATCGGCATCGAACAATTCTTTGGTAATGCAGTATTTATGTACACCTGGACGGTGGGACTCAGCCAATCGATCCGGATGATAGTCTGTAACTCGAAACTGATTCTTCTGTAAATTAGTGATTGGTTCCAAATAACTTTTTTTACCCAAATCGAAAATAATATATTCTGTCAAAGGATTTCTGTCCATAACCGGATTGTTTTTGTCAGGGTTGAAAACTCTTCGTCTAAAATCCTTAACGATTACGGGTATTTTGTGTTTTTCGGATAGGTCAGCTATCTTGGTAAGTAATTCGGAAGTAACCACTTTATCCCAGTTGCAACCCTGTATTGGAGCATCGCCAATTAAAACCGATGCTGGCTTACACTCCATCACCACTTCGAGCAAAGCTAATAAGAATTGATCATTCGTACGCAAACAAATCTCATCAGTTTCATTGGCCGAATGCTTTACCCAATTGGGCTTAAGCATTACCCGCTTACCAAGGAAACTCTCGCAATTCAAGTGTCGAAAGATTAAGGTTGAAATTGTATCTTTCAAGTAACTTTCGTTAGCGTACAATTTTGCTAATATGTCTATACTTCGATTTTCATTCGATGTAAAACATTTGATTATATCTACAAATTTTTCCATATTATCCAATTATATCAGCTAACTTATCTGAACTTACAAACTCCACATTCGGCCATCGTTTTGTAATCCTAATTAATAATTCTGCAAATATAGTTAAATTTCTTTGCCTATTTTCAGAATCGATAAACCCAATAAAATTTAGTCGATGTGTACTAATAATTACAGGCTTTTTCATTCTGAAAATGAATTCCATCCGTTCCAACACTTCGTCTATAATACTTGAACTTGAATTTATAGAGGGTTCGAATGAAACATTTCTGACAATATAGCACTGATTATTTTTGTTTCGTTCACCTGTATAATGAAATTCTTTTCTGAATTTATGCAATATTCCAACCTTTGGTTTTAACTGAAACCAACCTCCCTGCAAAGCTTTCACCCCATTTTCAGCCAAAACTGAATTTAACTTACTGTCCCAAATATAACAAGGAGCAATAAATGTTTTCGATCGATACCCGAAAATTTGCTCAAACAAATCCAAACCTTCTTCAATAGACTTTTTCTGAAACTCTAGTTCATCCTCGTTTTCAAAATTTAAGGTATCCATGTACGAATCGGCTGTTATTTTATTGCCTTCACTCAAATCGTACATTCCCATTTCAAAAGCAAGACGCACATTACCAACATTATTTTTTAAAGCTTTCATCCATCGAGTTACATTCAAATGTTCGCGTCCGTGAAACTGAGGTCGAAAAACATTTTCAGCGATTCCTTTTTTCCACAATTCGAAAGCGCCGCTGTGTTCAGGGTATCGCTTCAAAGTTTCGGTAAAAGGCTCGTAATAATATTCACTGTAATTGCTCGCTTTAATTTTATCAAAATCAGGATTTGCTACAATGGTATTCGCCGTGATTATTGCCGGATTTCCATTTTTATCCTTTACCGATTGTAAAACTTCGAATAATGCTTTCAAATCCGATTCGCTTGCCAATGCATCGTATCTATTAAATGCCAAATTATCCACATGAATACCTTTTCGCAACAATTTTTCATAAACATCTTTAGATGACATTCGAATACTTCCCCAGTCGTCTGATTCAATAACCACAATTTTTCTGTTAATGTGGAAACCTGGAAGGTTAAGCAAGCTTTGAATAATATTTTTTTTCATTGTATCAAATAAGATTTTCAAAAATAATTTAACAAATATGTTGCTACTGACACAGTAGAATCATCTGTTAATATATGATATGAAGTTCCATAAAAGAAAATCGGGGTTATATATTGCAAAATAAACCGCACTTCAAGAATTAATAATAGTGAAAAAAATATTAATCCCAAAAAAACAATATTTTTAATAAGCTTACTATCTTTATTTTCATAAAACACTCTCATTAAATAATAAAAAATAAAAATACCAGCAATCATCATTAATCTACTTCCGAGATTTGACACACCCATAGAAAAATTCGCAAATGTAGTTAGAATTAAAACCCAGATTAAAATCTTATCAGATAATTCTGAGAAAAATATTTTCTTAGAAGGTACAATACGAATAAACAATACAAAAAAGATATACCACGAACGAAGTTTATATGGTATTTGTATAATCCAAGCAGCACCGTTAGCAAAGTTCGCAGACATTTCAGCATTTAACTCAGCATTTGAATATTCAGCTGCTTTATTTTGTGCTCCTTCGCCTAGAGAATTCAAAATAGAGCTATTTCCAATAAAATTTACTATTAAATCGGGAAGAAAAAACGAAATTATATAAATAAGGTATAATATTTTAATATAATCAATTTTTGGCTTTAAAGCTATAACTTTATATAAAATTAACAACATTGATGGTATTATGAATGAGAAATGTATTAACGATGCAATTAAAAATAAACTATAATACTTTAGTTTATTAGAATTTATTATTTCGATTACAGCCCATACAAACAAATAAGTTGCAGTTCCATATCTGATTCCTGCTAAT
>JAIFKX010000106.1 GCA_020049335.1 Paludibacter sp.
GCGTACCTCCCGTTGCTGTACCTGAAAGTCCGGGCGTAATTTCGAACAATCCTGTAAAACCGGTGGTATTTACTGTATTTAAAAACTCTACGTTACACTCATAAGCTCCGGGCTGAATTTGCGCTATGGATATAGTGCCACTCCCCACCAAATTGCAGTTCTGAATCAATAAATTTTTAGGTATGGTAATCGGATTTACTCCTCCGTATGTTTTAAGCGAACCGCTGTTCAACGTAAAGGTATTACCTTGTAAATCAATTATAGCATTTACGCCCGCTTGATTTTGAAGTATTCCACCATTCAGTGTTAATTTTTGAAGGTATAAATTTGTACTGCCTACAGCCATATACAAAGTTCCGCCGAGAGCAATATTAAATTCGCCACCATAAAAGGTATAGGGAGTTTTTGATACGCCAAGCTTAAATCCCGTCGACCAGATATTATTATCCACAGAAACAGGCAAAATAGTTCCTGCAGGCCAAGCATCAGCATCATAAATATTGGTAACAGGTGCATTTCCGCCAAATATGGCATTAATGGTTGTTTGAGCATTTAACGACTGTATCGCAAATGCAAAAACAAGACAGCTTGTAATGAACGCAACTCTTATTTTCGATAATTCTGTATTTCTCATTTTCATTAATTTGCTAGTTCTGCAATATTTTTTCCTTCTTTATACGCTTTGTACAAATCTATATAAGGCATCTTTCGGAGTTCTTTCACAGGGTTATAAGCCGGATTGGGCTTAGGCCAGTATTTTTTCTCCACATTTTTTTCCAAATAGTTGATTAATTCCACAAAAAGCTCGTTCGTCTTCGCGGGCATTTTTTTAGCTAAATTGGTTGTTTCCGAAATATCTTTGCGGATATTAAAAAGTCGTAACCGACCATACCAATCGAAAATTAACTTGTAATCGCCCTTGCGAACTGCCGATTGTGGTGTAAATGGCAATCCGTCCTCCGGATTTTTATAAATCACCGTAAGTGGATAATGCCAGAAAAAGGTATTGCGCGTGTAACCTTTCTTTTTATTTTTGGTGTCAGTCAAAAGTCGGGCAATGCTTTGTCCATCAATAGGATGTGTAGCTTTAGGTTCGCCAGTCATTTCCAAAAGCGTAGGAAAAATATCATTACAATCAACCGGAATATTCGACCATTTGCCCGCACTTGCATGACCTTGATAGCTGATTATCAGTGGCACACGAATTCCACCTTCGTACACATTTGCCTTTTGACCTTTGAGTGGCGTATTGGTTGTAATTGGCACTTCATCACCACCTTTACCTACTGTAATGCCTCCATTGTCGGACATGAAAATGACAATGGTGTTTTTATCAATGCCTTTCTCTTTTAATTTGTCCATAATTTTACCTACCGAAACATCAAGATGTTTTATCATCGCAGCGTAAGTAGCATTATTCTGACCTTTCCAACCTTTTGTGGGTTTGTTCTCGAAATATTTTATGGTTTCATCGGGTGCTTGATTGGGACTGTGCACGGCAAACTGACAGTAGTACAGCAAAAATGGTTTCCCACCCTGTTGGGCAGTGCGGTCATCAATATAATCCAAAGCGCGCTGCGTAAGGTCATCGGTTAAATACGGAATACCTTTGTCGACACCCGCTTTCCCCTGAATCAGCTCATTTTGTCGCATTTTTGGGAAATGCTTTTCATTTCTGTCCCAAGTTTTTTGCCAATTGTAATAAGGCGAACTTCCTGAATCGAAATAAGCTATTTCATCAAATCCCTGATTGTGGGGCTGATAACCTTCCGAACCATGACCGCCAACATGCCATTTGCCAATAAAAGCCGAATGATAATCTTTCATGGCTTTGGCAAAAGTAATTTCATCGCGGCCTTTGTCCTGCGGTTGTCCCGAGGGTAACGCAATTAGTGTTGTACCGTTTATCAAAGCCGATTGCCCGGCAGCTTTATCTTCCCAATAACAATCCTGCTCGTGAAAACCTGCCGGTGGTTCTACACCCTGAACATAATAAGTATTAGCGTTTCCGGCCGTGGCAGTCATAAATCCCTGACGCGCTGCATATTTCCCAGTCAGAATGCTTGAGCGTGTAGGCGAACTAAGCGGGCAAGCGTAAGCCTGCTGAAAAGCAACACCCTGTTTTGCCAATCGATCGATATTCGGCGTTTCGTAATACTGTTTATTAGCAGGCGTTTTGGTAATTTTAGATGCAAAATAATTCACATCGGTATACCCCAAATCGTCAGCCAAAATAATAATTACATTGGGCTTTTCCTGTGCCACAATTGACCCTGAAAGCAAACAGCCTGAAAGTAATAATTTATTCATTTTTACAAATTTTTATTCAGTTATAAGTCTTTGAGCGTTTGTTCAAAAGCTGCCAATTTTAGAAACATTTTTTCCATTCTTTTTGGTTCTTTGGCTGACAAATCAGTATTCTCGTGTACATCTTTACGCACATTATACATTACGTTGCCATGAGCGGGAATCGTATAAATAACAATGCCACTCTTTTTACCAAAAATTTCATTTTGAGGCTTTAGTATTTTATAATCACCTAAACGATAACCCAATACACTTGCATTGACAAAATAGTAGAATTCGTTGTTTTTCCGTTTTCCGTTTTTGAGTAGTACATTCGTAATATCTACGCCATCGATTATTCTATCTGTAGGTAATTTTGCTTTGGCTAAATGTGCAAAAGTGGGAAACCAGTCCATTAATGTGACTAAGCCGGTGTAAACTTTTGGTTTTATGGTATCTTTCCAATAAGCAATGGTTGGCTCGCGGTGACCACCTTCCCAAGTCGTAAATTTTCCTTGAAAAAATGGAGCAGGACTCCCTGAATTTATTCCCTGAACCAACCACGGACCATTATCGCTCGAAAACACAATCAGCGTATTTTTCTCAATATCCAATTCTCTTAATTTTTTCAACACTTCTCCTACACTCCAATCGAGTTCCTCAATTACATCACCATACAAACCATTGGCCGATTTGCCTTTAAATTGTTCAGAAGCAAAAAGTGGCGTGTGAGGCATGTTATGTGCTAAATAAAGAAAGAACGGGCGACTTTTATTCTCGTCCAAAAATCGAAGCGCTTCTTTAGTATACGTTTTAGTTAATTGTGTTTGATCTACTACTGTATCTACTATGTCATTGTCCCTCAAATAGATGCACGGCTTCATGTCGTTTGAATAGGGAATGCCGAAATACTCCTGAAAACCATGTTGCAGCGGTAAAAAATCTTTCTTTTCACCCAAATGCCACTTGCCAATCATTCCGGTGTAATAACCGGCATCTTTAAGCATTTCTGCCATAGTAATGCTTTCACTTCGAATACCAATTTTACTTTTTGGATGAAGAACACTTACAATACCTGTTCGAATGGGATATTGTCCTGTTAATAGAGCAGCACGACTTGGCGAACTTACATTGGCTGCTGCATAACAATCGGTAAAACGAATTCCGTTTGAAGCCATGTAATCCAAGTTAGGTGTGCGGTTCAATTTTGAACCATTGCAACCCATATCTCCATACCCCATATCGTCAACAAAAATGACAATGATATTCGGTTTTTCTTGTGCCACAATTGACCCTGAAAGCAAACAGCCTGAAAGCAATAATTTATTCATAATAGGAGAAATTGGAATAAAGCGTATAAATAGATAGCTGCTGATTTAAACAACTATCTATTTTAATTCAATAGCAATTTTTGAAAGTTATTCTACTTAATGATTAATCTTTTTACTAAGTTAGTTGGACCTGAGTTTAGTTTTATAAAATATATACCTGACTTTAAATCAGAAGTTGAAATCTCCGTTTGTTTTGTGTCGGACATGTCTATATTTTTTAAAACTCTTCCCTGCAAATCAACTATTGTAAGTGCTGTATTTTTGGATATTGAATTTAAATTTACATGCATCAAATCACCTTTTGTTACCGGAATGGGGAATATGTTTAATGTTAACATATTAGCATTGGTGGATACAATATTTGTAGATAAATTTGATGACATATAAACAAATATCGGATAGCCGCTATTGATTGGAATTCCATAATCGGCTTTCCATTTGGCAGGGCTTTGACTATTGTTGATGATTGTAACAAATCCTGCGTCTTGCAATTCTGTTGCTGTTTTCACACGGGCTATAGTTGCTGTTAAGTCGTTATAGTCTGTACCAGTTAATGTATAACAATTAACGGGCAAGTTTTTTGAAGTTGAAATGCCAACTATACCTCCAACACCATTGTTTGTGGGTGTCTTTGTATTTGTAACTGTACCGGTATTATAGCAATTGGTTATAGCAGCGGCAGTTGAACCAATAATTCCTCCGGCAGTAGCAGCATTTGGATAATTTGTGGATGCGGCTAAAGTAACAGTAGCAGTATTATAACAATTATTGATACTAACACCTGAAGCAACTCCACTACCTACAATACCACCTACATACGAGTTGCCAGTAGTTCCGCCTACAACAACATTTACATTTCCTGCATTATAACAACTTTCTACAGTACATCCAGCAATTCCACAATAACCGAGAATCCCAGCACAATCAGCATAATTAGTTCCTGTGGTTGTAGATAGAAACACGCCATTAATGGCGCCAGTATTATAGCAACGTGAAATTGTAGATGCAGTTGTGGCTGCTGCTCCCACAATGCCAGCAGATCTACCTGCACCGGTTATAGTACCTGAGTTGTAACAGTCCTGAATGGTGCTACCATTACTCAAACCTACAATACCTCCAATTTGAAATGCCTTACTATTTGCACTTTGTGTAGAAACAATATCGCCCGAAACTGAGGTAGTATTGTAACAACTGCTGATAGTTGATGTGATAGCGATCCCAACAATACCTGCTGTATTTGATATTCCAATAATATTGCCGCTTCCTGTTAGTCCAAGGTTTTTAACGGTAGCAGAAGTGGCAGTTGTAAATAATGCCATTACAGCTGTTGTACTATTAAGAATAATATTTGAAACAGTATATCCTTTCCCATCAAAAACGGCTCCGCTGAGTAAGGGGCCGAAACTTTTAGCTCCGGTCAGATTATTGAAATCTAAATTATCGCCTAATACAAATTTCTTGGCGCGATTGGCATCTGTTGGCCCTAAATTAGCAGCATACATCCATTGCGATGGAGTAGTGATAATAATGGGATTAGCTTCACTCTCACCTGCATTGGCAAGTTGTGGTTCAAAACTGGTGGCTGTTGAGCCATCCCAAACGCTAGCCATTGCTGCAACGCTTAGCAGCACTGACAAAAGAAGTAATTTAATTTTTTTCATTTTTCTCTTTTTTTTAGAAATTAGTAATTAGTAATTAGTAATTGAACTTAGTTCTTGATAAATTTTTTGGTTACAATATTATTTCCCGATTTAATGTACATCAGGAAACAACCTTTGGGTAAATCTCCTACATACACTTTGGTGCTGTTCTGTGTTATAGGCGTCGCTTTAATTAATTTGCCAACTAAATCGGTGATGGTAATTGTCGATTCGTTCAGATTCCCATATAAATCCACAACTATAAATTCGTTGACAGGATTTGGATATATGCGGATAATGTTTTGAACCTGATAGTCAGTCAATCCGGTATTGTTTACAATAGTGATCTGAATTGATGTAAATATTAAAGGGTCTTGTTTTGAAGTCGCTTTAACATTTATAACTCCGGTTCTCAGTGAAGTTACCAAGCCATTAGTATTCACCGAAGCCGCTCTGTAATTATCAACCGACCAATCGACAAGCGCTGCTTTTCCGGTAACAGCATCTTCGGCATACAGTTGTAAGGTATTGCCAATTCCATTCAATTCGTTTGCGCCTGTTTCGGTTCGTATTTTTATTGAAGTAGGTTGCTCGGGATCTACTACAGTCAGTTCGAATGTACCAAACTTACCTGTACCATCTTTGGCAGTAGCTGTAATAATAACCTTACCCCACATTTTGGTCGTCAATAAACCGCTATTGTCTATGGTTGCCAATTCTGTATTATCTACTTTCCAATCCACTGTGGCAGCAAAACCGGAGCTTTTCCATTTGGCAAACATCTGTAAATTAACGCCATATCCCGTTATTTTGGTAACATCGCCCTGCGTGTTAACTTCAATTTCGCCTTCTAAAAATATTTTACGTCCTAAATCACGTATGGTATTGGTAAAGCTATTTTCTTTGGTTTCGGGTGTCAGGTATTGAGGAAATTCGTACCAACTTTCCAC
>JAIFKX010000153.1 GCA_020049335.1 Paludibacter sp.
TCAACCCAGTTTTTTAAATCTTTTATTTTACGCATTTGCGCTTCAGCAGCCTTCGCATCGTCCCAAAATCCGGGAACTTGCGTGCGTAAATCTTCTTCTTCTATTTGGATAGTTTTTGAATCGATGTCAAAGGTACCTCCTCAACGCGATCTCGCGCTCCAACACATCTTTTAGTTGGTCTGTAGTAATCATTTTTTTTTGTATTTATAAATTTTGTGTACAAAAGTACGGATTTAATCGTTGCTAATTTTACGAACTGATATATAAATTGATAGAAAAAAATTAAAATAGAACCTATCGCAGTCTTTCTAACCGTGATGCATCGAGGCGAAGTAGAATAAAAAGCATAATGGTAAAGCCCCAAAGCGATGAGCCTCCGTAACTAAAAAAGGGTAGGGGAATGCCAATAACAGGCATTATCCCCAACACCATTCCAATGTTTATCATAAGGTGAAAGAAGAAAATGCTGGCTACAGAATAGCCGTAGATACGATTAAATGGTTCACGCTGTCGTTCGGCAATACGAAGGATACGCATAAGTAATAGCCAATAAATAACTAAAACCAATGTGGATCCCCAGAATCCATGTTCCTCGCCTACGGTACAAAAAATAAAGTCGGTATCTTGCTCGGGTACGTATTTTAGTTTGGTTTGCGTACCATTTAGGAATCCTTTTCCCAAAAATCCACCTGAACCAATGGCGATTTTCGATTGGTTGACGTTATATCCAGCTCCCGAAAGATCACTTTCCATATTTAATAACACCTTGATGCGAATTTGCTGGTGAGGTTCGAGTACTTTTTCGAAAAGATAATCGGAGGAATAACAGAATGCAGCCGATCCGAGGGTTATGGCTGCTACTAACCAATATTGTTTATGGCGAGTTATGAAGCCTTGTAAGGCCCAAAAAATTGAATTTAATATAACAATACCTAAGCCTAAGTAGTTGAAATTTATTCTATACCAAATACTTAAAATAAGTGGTATTATTGTTAGGATGGCAATTCCTGCAATCGAATATCCAGCTTCTTTGGAATGATGGGCTCGAAAAAATGAATATCCAACTTGAATCAGCAACAATAAACTCATTGCAATAATAAACCCCAGTGTGCCTTGATTATCGCCAATAATCACGGTGCTAAAACGAATAACGATAACGAATAAAATTACTGCCAGCACTATTAAAAGTAAAATAATTCCATTCATACCTTCGCGGTATAGCATAAGCATAAATGCTAAAAAAACGAGTGCCGAACCTGTTTCTTTTTGCAAAATAATAAGTGCAAACGGTAGCAGAATAAACATACCAAGCGGGATTAAATCGCGCCACGATTTGAGTTTATAGTTGTACGAGCTCATATAGCGCGAAATTGCTAATGCGGTTGCCATTTTAGCTAATTCGGCTGGCTGAAAGCTTATTGGACCAATTACCAGCCACGATCGGGAGCCTTTGATATCAGGAGCTACAAAAATGGTAAGTACGAGCAAGGCAATTGTTGCAGCATAGATAAAATAAGCAAAGAAGCTATACATTTTATAATCAACAAGTAGCAACATTCCGCCAATGGCAAATGCTGTCAGAATCCATACAAACTGTTTACCGGCACGCTGATCCCAATCGAGAATACCAGATTGATCGAAGTTGTAACTCGCACCGTAAATGCTCACCCAACCCATTAATACAAGTATAACGAAATACGCTACCGTTGTCCAGTCGAGGGCATATTTTATACTAACGTTCTTTGACACTGGCATTGGTTACAATATTAGTTATTCGTTCTTCTAATTCTGTTCGTGTAATTTCTCCTTTGAGGTATAATTCGGCCATTAAACTGAAAATAGGAGCGGCATAAGTCGAACCAAATCCAGCATTTTCGACCACAATAGCCACAGCAATTTTGGGGTTTTCGCGTGGTGCAAAACCCACAAAAAGCGAGTGGTCTTTTCCATGAGGGTTTTGTACTGTACCCGTTTTTCCACACATGGATATGCTGTCTAACTGCGACAAACGAGCTGTACCCGATACAAAAACACGCGACATGCCCTCATGAACTATTGGAAAAAACTTTTCGTCCACTTTCACTCTGTGGATTTTTGTCAACATAGTGTCGGATTTATGTAAGTGCGGTGTAATATAATAGCCATTGTTGGCAATGGCAGCCATTGTATTGGCTAACTGTAAAGGGGTCGACAAAACTTCGCCCTGCCCAATAGAGTTCGAACGAATGGTAATTGCACGCCAGCCAGTTTCAGCTTTGTAAACCTTATTGTAAAACTTTTGAGTAGGAATGTAACCTCTCGATTGTTCATATAAATCACCATCAGTGAATTTTTCACCCAAACCAAAACTTTTCATCCGATCAACCCATTCATCGTATTTTGTGCGAAAAATAATATTCTTTTCGCCATAGCCATCTTTTTCAATTGTATTTTGGTATGCGTGCCAAAAATAAGGATTACAACTTTGCTCAATAGCTTGCTCGAGATTTACGGGTGAGCCATGATGGTGGGTACATCTTATGGGTGATGAATTTGGACCATTACATGCAAACTGCGTATTTTCGTTAATCCCTCCCATTTGTTGACAAACCAAAGCTTGCAAAGGTTTAAAAGAGGAGCCAGGCGAATACTGAGCTTGCGTAGCTCTATTCATGAGTGGCTTAGTGGGGTCATTAAGTAGTGCACGGTAGTTTTTTGAGCGCTTTCTGCCCACTAAAATGGATGGGTTAAATGCTGGATTCGAAACCATTACAAGAATTTCGCCTGTTTTAGGTTCAATGGCAACCACACTTCCAACTTTTCCTGTCATTAGTTTTTCGGCTAGCACTTGTAATTTTATATCTAGCGTTAATTTCAAGTTTTCGCCAGCATTTGCAGGTATGTCGCTTTTCCCGTTTTCGTATTTCCCTTTTATACGCCCTTTGGCATCACGCAACAATATTTCCATCCCTTTTTTGCCCCTTAACACATTTTCATATGTATATTCTATCCCATCGCGTCCAGCATAATCGCCCGATTTGTAATAATCGTCTTTTTCTATTCGTCGCTGTGTTACTTCTCCAATATTACCCAACACGTGGGCTGCATTCGGATAAGCATATTCGCGTAATGTACGGTTTTGTACATAAAAACCAGGATATTTATACATCGATTGCTGAAAAGTGGCAACATCTTCAATGTCCAATTGAGTCATGAAAATTTGAGGGGTATAAGACGAATATCCCAAATTCTTACGTCGGTCTTTGATGTTTTTCAGTTGTTCGATAAATTCCTCTTTGGTAATATTCAGCGAGCGACAAAAAGAGGTGGTATCCAAATTATGTATCTCACGCATTATGAGCGTAATATCGTAAGCTGGTTTATTGTAAACCAACAATACCCCATTGCGGTCGTAAATTAAACCGCGCGGAGGGAAAAGCGTTTTTTTGAGAAATGCATTGCTGTCGGCACCTTCCTTGTATCTGCTTTCTAATATTTGTATCGAAAATAAACGCAAAATATAAATTACAATTACGACTGTAATAATAGTTGCAATAACGCGATGCCGGCTTTGAAGTGAGTCGTTAATCATTTATTATAAATCATTTATTTGTAATTACTTATTTACGATTCAATGACTTTAAACCCAAAATAATTAAAATTGAAATGAGCGAACTAAGTAGCGTTTTGAAAAGTATTAGCCAAAAATGTGAGAACGAAAAGGCTTCGAGGAAAAATAAGGTTGCATGATGTAAAAATACCATTACAAAAACATATTTTACATAAGCACCCACCCCAAAACTATGAAAAGATGGTGTAGGATTGTTGCCTTCGTCGATAGAAGTAAATAGTTTAATAACGAAGCTTCGAGCATAAGCAATTAATACAGAGGCGAAAGCGTGCATTCCGAGCGTGTTCGAAAAAATATCAATAAGGAATCCTATTGCAAACCCTAAAAGTAATGTAAACCAACGTGGCAAACGAACTGGTAAAGAAATAATAAATAGGATATAAATATAAGGATTGATAAAACCCAAAAATTGGATATTATTAAGCACTAATACTTGTGCAAGTACTAATAAAATAAACGAAACTATATTTTGAATGACACTAAGCATGTTTATTTCTCTTTTGCAACTTGTTCTAAGAAGCGTTGTTCGCGGTAATTTTTATAATCAATTACTTTTACATGCGATAAAGTACGAAAATCGACGGCCAATTTTACACTAATTGTATAATAGGGATCACTTTCTTTTATGTTAAAGTTATCAATTGTGCCAACTGGTATTCCTTCTGGAAAAGTGTTGGTAAACCCACTGGTTACCAATGAATCGCCTTTTACAAATTTTACGTGGCGAGCAATATCATCCAAGCTGGCATATTGATAATTAAAACCCGTCCACTGAAGTGGTCCGCTGTAATTACTCTTTGTGAATTTACAATTGATACGAATTTTATCGTTCAAAATGGGAATAACAACTGCAAACTTATCCGAAACTGTTTTTACAATTCCAACAACACCTAAATCGCTCACAACACCCATATCTACTTTTATACCATCACGAATTCCTTTATTCAATGTAATGTAGTTCTGAAGCTTATTGGTAGAACTATTAATTACTTTTGCCGAAATAAATTTATATTCCATTTCGGGTGGGATATGAAATCGAATTGAATCTTTTTTTTCTGGTGTAATTGCAGCTAATTGATTTTTAAGTTGAATTAACTCATTTTTAAGCGCTGTGTTTTCTTCCGATAAACTAACATTCGAAGCTTTTAATTTAAAAAACTCTACTACCGAATTGCTCATTTCGTAGAGCGAAGCAACCGTTGAATTGCTCGACGAAAGAAAAACACTTTTCTGATATTCCTGATTTTTTACAATAAGGCTGAAAGATATTAATTCTAAAAATAGAAATAACATCAGTACACTATATTGGATAAGGAAATTAATCAGATTGCGCATGGGCAGTTTATTATTATTCGGAAAAGGCAGGCAATATTATGAAAGTGATTTTCCACAAATTTACCTGCCTTCTTTTTATTTGAAGTGTTTTTTAGCGTATCAGGAATGAGAATTTGTCTACGTTTTTCAGTGCAACACCCGTTCCACGAGCTACAGCGCGCAATGGGTCGTCGGCAATGTGGAATTGAATATTGAGTTTGTCGGTTAAGCGTTTATCCAAACCGCGAAGCAAAGCTCCGCCTCCAGCAAGGTAAATTCCTTTTTCAACAATATCGGCATACAATTCGGGAGGAGTTTGTTCCAATGCGCTTAAAATAGCCGCTTCCACTTTCGAAATTGATTTTTCGAGACAATGGGCAATTTCTTGATACGAAACTGGAACCTCCATTGGTAAAGCCGTCATACGATTAGGACCACGAACAATATAATCTTCGGGAGCATCTTCCAAATCGGTTAGTGCTGCCCCAACGTTAATTTTTATCATTTCGGCAGTACGTTCGCCCACTTTAATATTGTGCATACGACCCATATATTCCACAATGTCGAGTGTCAAATCGTCGCCAGCAATACGGATAGATTTATTGGAAACAATACCACCAAGCGAAATTACAGCAATTTCAGTAGTACCACCACCTATATCCACAATCATACAACCCGTAGGTGCTTCTACGTCAATTCCAATACCAATAGCAGCAGCCATCGGTTCGTAAATCATATACACTTCACGACCACCAGCATGTTCAGACGAGTCGCGTACAGCACGAATTTCAACCTCAGTACTTCCCGAAGGGATACAAACAACCATTTTGAGTGAAGGTGAGAAAAGGTGATTTTTTGTAGGAATCATCTTTATCATACCTCTAATCATGAGTTCGGCAGCATAGAAATCGGCAATCACACCATCACGCAAAGGGCGTACTGTACGAATTCCTTCGTTTTCTTTACCCTGCATTTGGCGAGCTCTTTCGCCTATGGCAATCAATTTGTCGGTACGTTTGTCCAAGGCTACTACCGAAGGCTCATCCACTACAATCTTATCGTTGTGAATGATAATTGTGTTGGCCGTTCCTAGGTCAATCGCAATTTCTTGTGTAAATGAAAATAATCCCATATTTGTTTGTTTCGTTTTTTTATGTTAGTTAGCTTCGCTGTTATTTGTGCTTTGCACGTTATTTAGCTTCGCCGTTATTTTTGCTTTGCACGTTATTAATTGTTATTGTAAAATCTTTTGTCTATAAACTTAAGATTTTCTATTGACTGTCCTCCATTATCTATCTTCCGTTGTCCGTCGTCCGCCGTCTTTTTTAATGTTTAAAATGTCTAAATCCAGTCGTAACCATTGCTTGCCCATTTTTGTTGCAAGCATCTATCGAATCCTGATCTTTTATAGAGCCTCCAGGTTGAATTATAGCTGTAATTCCAGCTTCGGCAGCTATCTGAACGCAGTCGGGGAAAGGAAAAAATGCATCAGAAGCCATTACAGCCCCATTTAAATCAAAGTTGAACGACCCTGCTTTATCAATAGCTTGTTCCAATGCATCAACGCGCGAAGTTTGACCTATACCGCTGGCGCACAATTGTTTGTTTTTCGCAAAAACGATAGCATTCGATTTGGAATGCTTTACTATTTTATTAGCAAAAATTAAATCTTCAATTTCTTGTTCGGTTGGTGCTTTTTCGGTAACAACCTTCATATCTTCAGCAGTTTCAGTTTTCAAATCTTTATCCTGAACCAAAACTCCGTTAAGTAAAGTACGAACCTGCTGTGTGCGTACTTTAGAATCTTTCATTATCAGAATAATACGATTCTTTTTTTGTCCCAATATTTCGAGTGCATCCAAATCGTAGTCGGGAGCAATTACTACTTCAAAGAAAATTTTAGTCATTTCCTCAGCTGTAGCTTTATCCACGATGTCATTTGTAATCAACACGCCACCAAATGCCGAAACAGGATCTCCCGCCAAAGCAGCATTCCATGCATCAACTAATTGCGGACGAGAAGCTATGCCACAAGCATTATTATGTTTAAGAATGGCAAATGTAATGTCTTCAAAATCGTTTATCAGATTAACAGCTGCATCAATATCTAATAAATTATTGTACGAAATTTCTTTCCCTTGCAATTGCTCAAACATATCGTCGAATTTTCCAAAGAAAATACCTGATTGATGCGGATTTTCGCCATAGCGAAGTGATTTTGCACTGTTTTCTGTTAAGCGGAAAGCCGATTTTTCGTCGCCATCGAAATAATTAAAAATGGCTGAATCGTAATGAGAGGATACGGCAAAAGCTTCTTTTGCAAACCACTTACGTTCTTCAAAAGTCGTTTTTCCGCCATTGGCTTCGAGCACATCAAGCAATGGTTGGTATTGATCTTGCGAAGCAACAATGACAACATCTTTGAAGTTTTTGGCAGCCGCACGAATGAGCGAAATACCACCAATATCAATTTTTTCTATCGTAGTTGCTTCGTCGGCACCAGCAGCTACTGTTGCTTCGAAAGGATATAAATCAACAATTACTAAATCAATTTCGGGTATTTCGTATTCTTCAATTTGGGCATTGTCTTCGGCCAATTCACGACGAGCCAAAATGCCACCAAAAACTTTTGGGTGAAGGGTTTTTACACGCCCTCCAAGAATGGATGGATACCCAGTTAAATCTTCAACAGCACTACAAGGAATATCCAGCGATTCGATAAAACTTTGTGTTCCACCTGTCGATATAAATTCAACGCCCTGAGCGTGTAGTTTTTGGATAATAACATCTAATTTATCTTTGTGATAAACAGATACTAAGGCTGTTTTGATTTGTTTGCTTTCCATATTCGATTATATTATTTACTTATGGGTTGCAAAAGTACAAAAAAAAATTGTTTAATCAATACTTAATTGTATCACATTTTGTAAGTTTTCGAATATAGGGCATTAACCAAACTTTGAAAGCAATTCGCTATGCGAAATAGTGGTGTGAATTGATTTTCCATCAGGAGTGAAATTACTATTCTCACAGGCAAAAAGTCGATCAATTAAATCCGACATTTCTTCTTGCGAAAGTTGTTTTCCCGTTTTTATTGCTGTTGATACTGCCAACGAAAGCGCAATTATTTCGTATAAGTTTTGTAATGTGTCGCTTCCAGTTTTCTGAATGCTTTCAATCATTTCGCGTAATAAACTAATAATACCCGAAGCATTTAATAGCGCTGGAATACCATTTATTTGAATCCAATTTTTTTCGTTATGCAAAAAATTAAATCCAACACTTTTTAGTGCTTCTTCTATGGTTTGAAAGTGCATTAAATCATGTTCATTTAATTCCATTTCCTCCGGAAAAAGCAATTGCTGCGAATGTGCAGTATGGTGTTCAATATCTTTCAAATACGACTCAAATAAAATACGCACATGAGCTCGGTGTTGATCTATAATTAGCATGCCCGATTTTATGCTTGTTATTATAAACCTACTTTTGAACTGAAAATTAGTAGAATGAAATTCATCTCCAAGCAACATTTTATGTTGTTCGGGTTCAGATTCAATCAGCAATTGTTCGACCGTTGATGTATCAACATTTTTTTGTGTAATTTCTGTGTCAAAATTCACATTTGCTGGTGATACTTTTGCATCTTTTTCGAAACCACCATATAGTTTTTCCCAATCGAACGAGGGGCGTTTGTACGACGAATTAAACGGATTGTAATCGGGATTAAAATTCGTTTGTGGCGGTTTTACATTATCTAAATTTACATTCAGCGGCATTTCGATTGCACCTTCCCGATCGAAATCGATAGATGGCGCCACATTAAATTTGCCCAAAGCTTCCTTAACAGTTGCCGAAAGAATAGACCATACAGCTTGTTCGTTTTCAAACTTTATTTCCGTTTTGGTTGGATGGATGTTAATGTCGATGCTTTGTGGGTCAACCTCAAAATAAATAAAATAAGAAGGATTATCCGACGTTTGAATGAGTTGGTTGTAAGCCAAAGTTACCGCTTTATGAAAATAGGGATGGCGCATGTAGCGGCCGTTTACAAAAAAATATTGTTGAGCCGATTTTTGAGCAAATTCAGGTTTTCCAATAAAACCAATAATGCTAACCAATCCATTTGCTGTTTCTACATTAAGCAGTTGCTGTTGAATTTTCTTTTTGGAGCTGCCAAACACTGCATCGATGCGCATTTTGAGGTTAGATATTGGCAAGCGATACAATTCGTCTTCGCCGTCGTAAAACGAAAATTCAATTTCGGGGTTTACCAATACAATGCGATAAAATTCGGTAAGGATATGCGATTTCTCTACATTATCGCTTTTCAAAAATCTGCGACGAGCAGGGACATTGAAAAACAGATTTTTAACATAGAAAGTTGTACCAGTTTCGCATTGAACAGTTTCTTGTTTAAAAACCCGAGTTCCAGCAATTTCGATTGCGACGCCCAATTCGTCCTCTTGTCGGCGGGTACGCATTTCAACTTGAGCCACAGCTGCTATCGATGCTAATGCCTCGCCTCTGAAACCCATTGTGCGTAAGGCAAATAAGTCCGATGCTTCTCGAATTTTGGAAGTAGCATGTCGCTCAAAGGCCATTCGGGCATCCGTTTCACTCATACCTTTTCCATTGTCCGAAACTTGTATAAGTGTACGTCCAGCATCTTTTATTACTATTTGAATAAAAGATGCACCAGCATCAATGGCATTCTCAACTAATTCTTTCAACACGGATGCAGGTCGCTGAATTACTTCACCGGCAGCAATCTGATTTGCTACCGAATCCGGTAACAAGTGGATAATATCGCTCATTATTAATTGCTTAGTATATAATATAGAATGGCAAGCATGGCAAATAAAATAATTACAAGGCGGAGGTTTGATTTGCGCATCTGCTCAACCCTGAAATTTTTATTCTTATTTTTATCGGCCATCTCTCTAAATATACCTCTTCGCAGCTTGGGCTGGTAAGATTCATCGTTGGCATTGGCACGCAATTTTTCACGCTCATTTTTCTCTTCTTTTTTAGGATCGTAGTAAATGTACCGATACCCATATTCGCGTGGTTTGTATAAATTAAAAAAGCCCATGTTGTAGTGACGGGGCGCGCCCCGTCTTAATTATAAAGTTTAGATATATTTTTCTTCGAAATTCACGGTAGCATCATTTACATATTGACGAATATTTTGCTCGTCTTCCAACTTGCAAATAAGCAATACATTATCAGCTTCGGCTACAATATATCCTTCAAGGTCTTGAATTACAGCTAGTTTTTCGCCTGGTAATGCTACAATATTATTTTTGCTACCATAAAACATGCTGTTGCATTTCAGCGTTACATTTTGGTCTTTGTCTTTTGGCGACATTTCGTAAAGCGACCCCCAAGTTCCTAAATCAGTCCATCCAAAATCAGAACAAAGTACGTATACATCCGACGCTTTTTCCATTATTCCGTAGTCGATTGAAATATTTGGACAGGTAGGATACATTTTGTCTATAAAAGCTTGTTCGTCAGCAGTATTATATACCGATTTGCCTTCGTCGAACTTTGTAGCTACTTCGGGCAATAAGTTTGTAAATGCTGCATCGATAGTTTGAAGGTTCCAGAGGAAAATGCCTGAATTCCAGTAAAATTCCCCTGTCTCAAAAAATATTTGTGCCAATTCAGCATTGGGTTTTTCGGTAAAAGTAACTACTTTTCGGAGTGCTGTTTCGCCTTCGGCAATTTGAATATATCCATAACCTGTTTCGGGGCGGCTGGGTTTGATGCCCAATGTAAGTAAGGAGTCATTGTTTTCAACAAAGCTAATACCTGTTTTTATAGTTTCCAAAAAATCAAGTTCTTTCAAGATAAGATGGTCGGAGGGAGCAACAATTATGTTAGCTTTGTTGGTAATAGCTTTGATGCGATTAACTGCATAAGCGATACATGGAGCTGTGTTGCGGCGATTGGGCTCTAACAAAACCTGATTTTCTTTAATCTCAGGTAATTGTTCCAATATCAATTCTTTGTAAATTACATTCGAAACAATTAAAATGTTTGCGGCAGGAACAACATGTCGAAAGCGATCGTATGTCATTTGTAAAAGTGAGCGACCAGTTCCAAAAAAATCGAGAAACTGTTTGGGCCGATTATTACGACTGAAAGGCCAAAAGCGGCTTCCAATGCCACCTGCCATAATGATGCAATAGTTATTTTCCATGTTTTTTTAATAATTAGTTGGGCACATAAACTTGCAAGTTTGTAGCCAATTTTTTTTCAAATATGCTTTTTAGTTGTTTGTATGGTATCGAAAAATCGCACTAAGATACAATGTTTTTTTATTAGATAGAAATTTTTTTGTCTAAAATTAAAGATTTAGAATTTAATATGATAAGAATATCGAATTTGTAAATGTGTAAAATAAGCATTTAATATTCAATAAAAGCTCTTATATTGTTGTTTATGTAAAAATAAGTATTTTAAAAATTGCTTATTTGAACAAAATGTTTTAATTTTGTCGAATATAAAATATCTATTATGCAAACAGAATATTTGAAAGAGCAAATACTTGCACGCCTTCGTATGGATAATCCATGGTGGTCAACGAATACAATAGATGATTATTTTCAATCGATGCAGCGTCGGCTTTATCTCGATTTATTTTACCCTTTGGTTGCCGATACTGAATTACGACGCGGAGTTTTGCTTATGGGGCCTCGTAGAGTGGGTAAAACTGTTATGCTATATCATACGGTTCAGAAGTTGATTGAAAATGGAATAAATCCTCAGAAAATTATTTATATTTCGGTGGAAACTCCAATTTATAATCGTATCTCGTTGGAAGAGTTATTTAACCTATCGCGTATAGCAGTTGCAAAATCGGATGATTTGAATGGTTTTTACGTCATTTATGACGAAATTCAATATCTGAAAGATTGGGAAATACATTTAAAATCGGTAATTGATACCTTCAAAAATACGAAGTTTATTGCTTCGGGTTCGGCGGCAGCTGCTCTCAAAAAGAAAAGTCAGGAAAGCGGTGCCGGTAGGTTTACCGATTTCATTTTACCTCCACTTACATTTAACGAGTATATACATCTCAAAAATCTAAATTCGTTGATGTATCCTTCGAGCATACAATGGCTGGGCGAGAATGTTGACAGTTTTGATACCATCGATATTCGGAAGCTAAATGAGCTTTTTATTCATTATATAAATTTTGGTGGGTATCCAGAGGTGGTTTTTTCGGAAAAAATTCAGGCAAATCCGGGTTTATATATTCGAAGTGATATAATTGATAAAGTGTTGTTGCGTGATTTGCCTAGTATTTATGGTATATCTGATGTTCAAGAACTTAACTCTTTATTTACCGTCATTGCTTTTCATTCGGGCAGTGAGTTTTCGTACGATAATTTATCAAAAGTTTCGGGTGTTAAAAAGGATACGTTACGAAAATACATAGAATATTTGCAAGCGGCATTTTTGATAAAAATAATACATAAAACAGATGTGAATGCTAAAAAATTTCAGCGTGCCACATCGTTTAAAATTTACCTGACAAATCCCTCATTGCGTTGTGCTTTGTTTCAACCAATACAGGCTATCGACGAAAAAATGGGTGATATGGTTGAAACGACTATTTTTGCACAATGGATTCAGCGCGAAAATGCAAATATTTGCTACGCAAACTGGAAAGAAGGACGTGGTGAAGGCGAAGTAGATATTGTAGGTTTAAGTGCATCGAGCCAAAAACCTTTGTGGGCTGTCGAAGTAAAATGGTCGGACAGATATTTTGAACATAGCGGAGAATTGAAGTCGCTTCTTAACTTTATGGAAACCAATCGTATGCAACAAGCAATTGTTACCAGTATCGAAAGAAGCGGATTGAAACAAATGCGAAGTGTAAGCTTGCAGTTTATTCCTACTGCCGTTTATGCATACATTGTTGGGTATAATACTTTGAAAGAGAAAAGGCAAAAAATAGGACTGTAAAAATAAGTAGAAATAATATCAAAAAAACTCTTATTTTCAACAAAATGTAAAAATAAGCAGGTATTTTACTGCTTATTTTTACATTGATGCTTATTCTATTGATATATAATTGTTTACGATGTAAAAATAAGAATTTAAAAACTCTGAAACAGTGTCATGGCCTGTTCGATTGTGCGTATGCCATTGAACACGGCTGAGCGACGACCGTTTTGTTCGCGTAACTGGCATTGACGTGGATGAACAGTCATAAAATGGAGTACTTTGCCAAAATTATCGGATTGATAATAGTTCGATTTTGGATTGGAAACCAAATACGCAATGAGTTTTTCGTTTTTCAAGGTTAGTTTTTCCATACCAAACTGCATAGCCAACCAACGCAAACGTACAACAAGTAGTAAACTATGTCCTTGCTCGGGTATCTTTCCGAAACGGTCTACCAATCGCTGTTCAAACTCCAACAAATCGGCCTCATTGGTAATGCTATCCAATTCACGGTAGAGCGCAATTCGCTCCGAAGTGTTTTCGATATAATCCTGCGAAAACATCAATTCCATGTCCGAATCAATCTGGCAATCAGTTACATAAACCGAACTGTTGTTTTCGGCTGCAATTTCGTCGGCATACAATTCGGAGAATTCTTCGTCTTTCAATTCGTGAACGGCTTCATTCAGAATTTTTTGATATGTTTCGTAGCCCAAATCGGCAATAAAACCACTTTGCTCTGCTCCAAGCATATTTCCTGCTCCACGAATATCCAAATCCTGCATAGCAATATTAAAACCACTGCCCAGTTCGGCAAAAGTTTCCAACGCTTGTAATCGCCTGCGGGCTTCGGGGGTAAGTAAGCTCAATTCGGGCGCCATTAAGTAACAAAAAGCCTTCCGATTACTTCGTCCAACACGTCCACGCAATTGATGCAAGTCGCTCAATCCAAAATTGTGTGCACTATTTATAATAATGGTATTGACATTCGAAATGTCGATTCCCGATTCAATGATGGTAGTTGCTACCAACACATCGTACTCATAATCAATAAAATCGACAATAATTTGTTCTAATTTATCAGGCGGCATTTGTCCGTGACCAACAGCCACTCGGCAACCCGGAACAAGTTTTTTGATTAACGATTCGATGTGGTAAATATTTTGAATACGATTATTGACAAAGAAAACCTGTCCGTTTCGGTTCATTTCCAACTGAATAGCTTCGCGAATTACATCTTCGTCGAACAAATGAATTTCGGTTTGTACAGGATACCGATTGGGTGGTGGCGTATTGATAATGGACAAATCGCGCGCACCCATCAACGAAAATTGCAAGGTTCGCGGAATGGGTGTAGCTGTCATGGTTAGCGTATCCACATTCACCTTCATTTCCTTGAGTTTTTCTTTTACCGAAACGCCGAATTTTTGCTCCTCATCAATAATAAGCAACCCTAAATCCTTGAATTTTATTTGTTTACCCACAATTTTATGCGTTCCAATCAGAATATCAACTTTGCCTTCTTCCAAACGTTGAAGCACTTCTTTGGTTTGGTTGGCAGTGCGTGCACGGCTCAGATAATCAACCGTTACCGGAAAATCTTTAAAGCGTTCCTTGAACGAATTGTAATGTTGCAAGGCTAGCACCGTAGTTGGCACAAGCACAGCCACTTGTTTGCTATCGGTTGCCGCTTTAAATGCTGCACGCATAGCCACTTCCGTTTTTCCAAAACCCACATCGCCACACACCAAACGATCCATGGGCAGCACAGATTCCATGTCTTTCTTAACGTCGGCTGTAGCCTTTACTTGGTCGGGCGTGTCTTCGTAAATAAACGACGCTTCCAACTCTTGTTGCAAATAACTGTCTGGCGAATACTGAAAACCTTGTTCGGCTTTTCGTTTGGCATACAGCTTAATCAGCTCACGCGCAATATCTTTCACCTTCGATTTGGTACGCTCTTTCAGTCGTTCCCAAGCACCTGTACCGAGTTTATTAATGCGTGGTGCTTCGCCTTCTTTGCCTTTGTATTTCGAAATTCGGTGCAGCGAATGTATGCTTACAAAAATAATATCATCATCCTTGTAAATCAATTTCACCATTTCCTGCATTTTGCCATTCACATTGGTGCGAACCAAACCGCCAAAAGTTCCCACGCCATGGTCTACATGCACCATGTAATCGCCCACACGGAATTGATTTAACTCTTTGAGCGTGAGCACCACTTTTCCCAGTCGGGTGCGGTCGGTGCGCAGTTGGTATTTATGAAAACGGTCGAAAATTTGATGGTCGGTATAGCAATAAATGGATAAATCATGGTCGATAAATCCTTCGTGTAAAGTGCTTTTAATAGGTTGAAATGTAATATTATCGCCACGGTCTTCGAAAATAGATTTGATGCGGTCGGTTTGCTTAACGCTGTCACTGAGTATAAAAAGCTCGTAACCTTCGGCCACACCTTGCTTTAGGTTTTCGGCTACAAGGTCGAAATTTTTATGAAAAATGGGCTGCGGTGATGTATTGAAATTAATTTCGACTTTCGTTTTAAAATACGAAGTTACATTCCATTCAATTTTACGAAAAGTCATGGCTTGTTGCATAAACTCATCGCCTGTAATGCGGTTTTTATGCAAGTCGGGTGTGGAGTTTGTACCATCGTTGGCTTTTACCAAAGCCTCATCGTACAAAATATTAATGCGTTCGCGCACAAACGAAGCGGTATTGAAAGTAATCCAGGTTTCCTTGGGTATAAATTCCAACATCGAAACCTGAGCTAGTTTTTTGTCAACATTCAAATCCGGAATAATTTCTACTTCCAAACGTTTTTCCTTCGAAAGCTGCGTTTCGATATCAAAAACGCGAATTGATTCCACCTCATCGCCAAAAAAATCGCAACGAAAAGGCATTTCGAAGGAAAACGAAAAAATATCGACAATACTACCACGCACCGAAAATTGTCCGGGTTCGTACACAAAATCTACCCGTTCGAACCCGTATTCTGTAAGCATTTCAGTCAGAAAGTCAATGCTCAGACTTTCACCAGTTTTTAGGCGGAGCGTATGCGTTTTAATACCGTAGGCCGAAACTACCTTTTGCATTAATGCCTCAGGATAGGTAATTACCATGCAAGGCATGAAGTTGTTTGTCAGCCTGTTAAGTACTTCGGTGCGCAAAATTTCGTTCGAAGTATCGAGCTGCGACAGTTTTATA
Source organism: Paludibacter sp. (assembly GCA_020049335.1). Lineage (GTDB taxonomy): Bacteria > Bacteroidota > Bacteroidia > Bacteroidales > Paludibacteraceae > Paludibacter. The sequence continues at coordinate 16,094 of JAIFKX010000153.1, forward strand.
GCTTTTTTGTAGGACGAAGGATAGTAATACACCTCGTCGGTCGGCAGCATTTGCTTAATATCGTTGTACAGATAACCTGCTTCGTCGGCATCGTTCATTACAATTAATTGCGTGTGAGGTCGAAGCCAAAATAATGAAGTAGCAACAAGTGCGCACGACGAACCACTCAAACCCGAAATTTTCAGGTTTAATTCATCAGAGTCAACCCACCGTGTGAGTGCAGTTACCTGCGGATTTTGGGCAAATCGTTGTTGCAAATCGGAAAGAATCAAAATCGAATTTTGTTTTTTTGAAGTTGCAAAGATACAATTTGTATTTGTATTTTTCTACAATTTGCGAAGCGAAAAGATAAAACTTAAACCACCAGAAGGTAAATTTTTAGCTGAAATATTTCCTTTGTGAAAATGGACGGCATTTTTAACAATCGAAAGTCCAAGACCTGTGCCGCCAAGTTTACGACTTCGGCCTTTGTCGATGCGATAAAAACGTTCAAAAATTTTACTTAAATGATTTTCGGGTATACCTACACCATTGTCGCTAAATGAAAAATAGAAGAAGTACTCATCTTCACGATAACAATTTATATCGATTGTTAGATTCTCGCCAGCATAAGTTAACGCATTGTCAATCAGGTTTCTAAATATAGAATACAGTAATGACCTATTTCCAATTAATTGAAGCTGATGAGTGAAGTTTCTGATTATCGTGCAATTTTTTTCTTCAATTTCTAATTGCACATCATTTAGCACATCTTCAATTGTTTGAGCTACATTGCATTTTTCTTTTTCGAATAATTGATTTGATTCTTCAATTTTATTTAAAATAGAAATGTCTTGCAATAGAGCCGAAAGACGCTGAGCTTGAATAAAAGAGCGCTCAATATAAAATCGTTGTCTGTTGGGATCAATATTCGGATTTTCCAAAATAGATTCCATATAGCCCATAATGCTACTTACTGGCGTTTTTAGTTCGTGAGAAATGTTTTGGGTTAGCTGTTGTTTCAATTTGTTTTCGCGCTCTTGAGCAGTAATGTCGTTAATCGAAATTTCAAAGGTATTGTCCTGAAAAACAATGCATCTTATGTTGAAAACCTTTCCATTTTTTTCAACTAAAATGCGTTTTCGAGTTAAGTTTTCGTGTAGTAAACTTTCGTTTATAAAATCATTTATTTGCGCAAATTCCAATAAATCAAAAATTTTTTCCGCGCTATCGAATTGAGAATCAGTAAGTACACTAGCATATTGCACAAAATAGCGATTGGTAAGAATTTCTTTTTTCTCGGCTGAAAAAAATCCCAAACCTTCCTGAGAAATTAGAATATGTTTACTCAATTTTTCGCGTTCGTGGTTTACATCATCTTTTGCTTTTTCCATTTTTCGATACAAGTGAATAATATTGCGACTTAAGTCGCCCAATTCATCTTTTGGAAATTTTATTGAGGTGTCAATTTTTTCTCCATTTTCCACTCGGTCGGTAAATTTCCAAAGTCGATCTATTGAGTTGGTAAAGCTCTTTGTTATAAAAAATAAAACAACTACTGCTATCAGCAAAATAATAGCAATAAAATATAGAAATAAGGTATTGGCTTTCAGTGTGTCGATTAAACTTAAATTATAAGGCAAGGCTGTACGAACAAAAAACTTATCGTGTTTGTGCGCTAAATAGTAATAGTTAATATTTGTTGTGGTAGATAAACGTATAGCTTTGCCAGTTTTTAACTTGGTAGCATTAATTATTTCTGGTCTATGGGCATGATTTTCGAGAATTGTGCCTTGTTTTACCGAGTTTTCGTAAAGCACTTTTCCATTCAAATCAATTAAAGTAACCCTTAACGTGGAGTCAGGAAAATATTTAATCAATTTATCTAAATTAGAAATTGAGTTATTATTTTCCTGAATGTATTTGTAAATAGTATTGTTATAGGTACTTAAAAGTTGGTCTAACTGCTCCGTTCTAAAATCTTTTTCACGCTGGTATTGGAAAAAAGTTATGGCAGCTGTTAATAAAAAAAACGTACCAAAAAAATATAGAAATAAACGTTTATTTAAAGTCATTCGGAATTAATTTTATTCTTCGAAGCAATAGCCATATCCTAAGCGAGTTACGATATTTTTTCCGTAATCACCAATTTTTTTGCGAAGACGAGTAATATTCACATCTATAGTACGGTCAAGCACAATAACCTCGTCGGACCAAACTCGAGTTAGCATTTCGTCGCGAGTGAAAACACGGTTGCGGTTTTCTAAAAATAATTTGAGTATTTCAAATTCTTTTTTTGTAAAAGCTATTTCTTTGCCATTAAGCATCACTTTTTTGTTTTTAAGTTGCATGGTAAGTCCCAGATAACTAAGGTCTTCGGAGGCAATTTCGGGCTGCTTGTTGATGTTCATTCTCCGTAGTAAAGCTTTTACGCGTGCTACTACTTCGCGTATCGAAAAGGGTTTCGAAATGTAATCGTCGGCTCCAATAGTAAACCCTGTTAATTTGTCGTTTTCAGTATCTTTGGCCGTCAGAAAAATGATTGGAATTGTCGATGTAAGCGGATTTTCGCGTACAATGCGCGCCATTTTAAAACCCGAAGTTTCGCCCATCATCACGTCTAACAACAATAAATTGTAAATTGTTAAATCTTTTTTCAAAGCTTCTTCGGCCGAGTAAGCTACATCTACTGTAAATCCATCTGATTCAAGGTTGAATTGGAGAATTTCGCATAAATCTTCTTCGTCGTCGACCACTAAAATTCGATACTGCTTCATAATGAGTTGATTTTTTTTTAATTTGTGCGACAAAGTAACTACATTATTATTTCTATGGCATGTAATAACTGTTACAAAATTATGACATTTTTTTGATTTCTTGATTATTTTGCGAGTGAAATATGCATCTCGCACTTTTTACAGTCGAAAGTCAACTCATATCGTTGGTCGTTGTTTTTCAAATAAAGAGGTTCTTTTAACTCTGATTTTTTGCCTTCGCGCGGACACCAGCCCATCTCATATTTTATGCAATGTTTTGTAAACATGAGTGTTACACCCACTTCGGCTTTTATTTCGAAACCTGCTTGAATGTCGGTAACACCATGATCACGATAAAATGTTTCGGCTAGTTTATTGGTTACATTACCCAGATAGCTAAGCTTATGTGTAGGGAAATTAATATTTTGTGCAATGGCAGGCAATTCACGTTGATACATCGCATCTCGTTTCTCATCCAATTTTTCGATGGCTATTCTTCGCCATTCACTTAGTTGTGAGGCAGGAAAAAACCAAGGCGACTGTAATTGTATGTCGATATTTTGTGCTTCATAAATAGTATTTCCAAATTTCGAAAGCTGATTTTTAATATTTTCGATTACAGCTTCGGGTTTTTGGGCTGGTTGTTTTTCTGCATCTATTTCGTAGTGTATCGAAATTCCTTCTTCATCCATTATTTGTAATTCAAAACCATTTTCAATTTCTTTCAATTTCAAATCTACCTGAATTTTACGTTCAGCTGTTTTGCCATTTATTATTTTGTCAAAAGCCTGATCTTGATTGCGGTACAAAAAAGCGCCAACATCCATGCGCGGCATATCTGCTGGAAAAATTTTAACTTTTGAAAACTCACCCCAGCCGTTTCCTTGATGAGAGGGATTTTCTACCCGATTCACTCTAAAACCAGTTAAGTCGCCTTGCTTGTTGATAAAACAAAGCCCATCGCCATTATTTAAAAGTTGACCGTTGTGCATTTCGAAAAAATTACGACCAATATAGGTAACATTTCCAATCGGTTCGCCCAAGGATTTGGGTGTTTCTGCTTGAAAAATTCCTTCGTGCCGTCCATTCAGAAAATAATCGGTTGAGCTACGACGGAAACTTTTTTCGGGGTTAGGCTCAAAAAAGAAAGTCGTTTTGCCTACAGATGTTTTTTTATATTTTCTATTTCCTTCCAGAATACTATCTAATTTTTTTCGATAATAAGCCGTTACATTTTT
>JAIFKX010000151.1 GCA_020049335.1 Paludibacter sp.
AGCAGTGAATACTACAAGCCGTTTCAGTTTGGTTTTCAGAGCTAAAGGAACTACAACAGGCGGTTGCTGCTATGGCACTTTCGAAAACAATGTTCGTATTCAGAAAAATGAAAGTAATCAAATTGTTGTGAATTGCGATAATGCTGTTTCGAAAAATGCTACTATTTCAGTTTTTAATGCTGCTGGTCAAAAATTAGTACAACAAAGTATAAAAAGCACCACAACAACACTTTCAGCTGCTTTAAAATCAGGTGTATATTTGGTTAAAATTCAGTCCGAAGGAAAAATTTTAAATGTAAAAGTAGCTATCTAAAATTCTTAAAATAAAATTAAAATAAAATATTTATGAAAAAAGCTGATAACATTAAAAAACTAAAGTACTTGTCTCCAGTTATTGAAACAATTGAAATTGATAAGAATATTTCATTGCAATTAGATTCGAGTCCACCAGTAGGACCATCCGAAACAAATAACACACAACCAAATGAAATTGCGAATCCATTTAAAACTAAGTTGGTTTAAAAAAATAAAATCCTCGAAATTCGGGGATTTTTTCATTTGAGTTAATCCGCTTTCAAATTTTATGCTTATTTTTGTACACTAAGTTATTATATAAAAATCAAAAACACAACAGTTACTAGTATGGATATTCAAACACTCAGCAGTATTAAATCAAAGTTCGTTGCCCGTCAGGTAGCCGAAGAGTTAGTTATAGTGCCCCTAAGTGGCAATGTAGCTCAAATGAATGAGCTTTTTACACTAAATGAAACGGGTAAATTTATCTGGGAAAACATATCGGTGGATAAAACGACCACTCAAATTTCAGCACTTATGACTGAAGAATTTGATATCGACGAACAAACAGCTCAACAGGATGTTGAAATATTTCTGTCGCAAATGGATATATTGAATAAATACAATAAATAAGCAATGAATCAGTTTGGATTTGAATTTAAAATAGCAATTGCTGAAGTTGTTTTACATGTTTTTTCGAAAAAAACAATTGAATTAGAAGCCGGCTACGTTCCGTTTTTGGTTGATAGTAGTGCCACTGCCGAGATAGAAGTAGAATGCTTTCAGGGTTTGCCCGAAGTGGATTTTGAAGCGTTGAAACTTTTGTTTGAGGCCAAAAACGACGAACAGCGGTTTTATACTATTTATGAAGCTTCCGGAGGATATTGCTTTGTACTTTTCGACCAAAATCAGAAAGGCATAATTCAGCAAATTGCCTACCTAAATGCTTCGTTCGACTACTGGAAAATATACAGTAGAAATGCCATGGCGCTTAAATATCCCATGGGTCCTATCATTATGCACTACCTCACATTATTTACCGATGCGGTATTGATGCATGCTTCGTGTGCTTTTGATGGCAAAAAAGGACGTATGTTTAGCGGATTTTCGGGTGCCGGAAAAAGTACCATTTCGATGATTTGGGCAAATGCAGGTTCGCAAATTATCAACGACGACCGCTTGGTGATTCGTAAAATGAACGGTCAATTTTTTGTTTATAATACGCCAATGTATTATGTTGATATTTCGAAAAAAGCGCCTTTAAATGCCATCTATCTGATTAGTCATTTCCCCGAAAATAAAGCAAAAAAGCTCAGTGGAGCATTAGCAGTTTCGAAAGTAATGGCGTTTTGTATACAAAATAATTTTGATAAGTCTTTTATCAACAAACGATTAGAATTTTTCTCGGACTTGTGCTCGGTTACGCCGATTTATGAGCTGGGGTTTGTGCCCGACGAAAGTGTAGTAAGCTATATTGCTGAAAATGAAAAACAAGGATAACATCGCGTTTGTACACGATTTTGTGGAAGCTTTGCTTGATGATGCTATGACGCTCGAAATTAAAATGCAGGGATATAGCATGTTTCCTTCATTAAAAAACGGTGAAACAGCTCATGTCGAAAAATGCACACCCGTTGAAGTAAAACGTGGTGATATTTTAGTTTTCAAACACAAAGGTAAGTATATTGCACATCGGCTAATGCAAACTAAGCAAGAAAACGGGCAGATGTTTTTTGTCGCAAAAGGAGATAACAACCGCCACTATGACCCGCTTTTTAACGAAAATGAATTGATAGGAAAAGTTATTTCATTTAATCAAAATGGAAAAATTAAAAGTACAAATTCATTGCGGCAGCAAATAAGCAGACAATTAAATTTGCATTTTCCAAAAGCTATAACACTGACAAACAACAAATTATTGAATTTAACGAACCGAACCATTGGAACAAAAAGAAAACTTTCGAATTTAAAAACCAATTATAAACTTTCAGCCAATAGTTCTGGAAAAGAAATATATCAGAATGCCATAATCTCCTTATTACAAGGAGTTTTGCCATTTGTACTAATTATTTGTATAAAATGGCTTATTGATTATCTAACGCAAACAAACACTACTTCCACGCAGCAGGTATTTAGTTTTTACGGACTGCTTATTTTAACAGCTTTAGTTTTTTTGGCCAACGGAGTAACCACGGAGCTGCGAGGTTTCTTTGGCGAAAAGTTAACGCAATCTATAGCCAAACGCATGTACGACAAGGTACAATATAAACATCTTTCGCTGCAATTATCACATCTCGAAAATCCAACTGAATTAGATAAAATTCATCGTGCAGTACAAGAAGCAACTTATCGACCCGTAAAATTCATAAATGAGCTATTAACGCTACTAAAATCAATGGCATCGGCTGTGTTTTTAGCCGGATTATTTCTGACAATAAAATGGTATTTAGTTGTAATGCTTATTGTTGCAGTTATCCCTGGAGTTCTGATTCGGATTCGATTTGCACGTCGTTTTCATAAAATGAAAGATGCTCAAAGTTCGGCTGAGCGTGAAATGTATTACTACAATCGCGTACTTACCGGCTTTCCTTTTGCCAAAGAAATAAAGCTTTTTCATTTTAGCTCGTTTTTTTCAAGTAGATTCAAAAAACTTCAAAACAAGCTTTTTACAGAGCGAATTACACTTCGCAAATCGGAGGTAAGTTGGAATATTGCATCGCATCTTTTTACCGTTTTGCTAATTTTTGCATCACTGGCTTATGTTTCGTACCTCAAAATTCAAGGAGAAATAACAATTGGTGCCGTTGTGTTATTCTTTTTTGCATTCCAGCGCGGCTATAGTGTATTAAGCGAACTGTTTAAATCGGGAACGCAATTGCTCGAAGACACAAGTTATTTGGAAGATGTTCGAAAGTTTTTTGACATTCAAGACAATGAAATACGAACTGAAAGTCGAATGCAACTGAAACAATCTATTCGGGTCGAAAATGTGAGTTTCAGCTACGAAACAAGTAAACGGGAGGCAATAAAAAACATCAATATCACCATTCCGGCAGGTAAAACCATAGCCATTGTAGGTGCTAATGGTTCTGGAAAATCGACTTTTATAAAATTACTTTGTGGATTTTACAAACCCACTTTGGGCGAAGTACTTTACGACAATCAAAGCACCGAAACACTTGGGCAGCAAGCTATTTCGAAGAATATGGCAGCTGTTTTTCAGGACTTTGCCTTGTATAATGTAAGTGCTCTACAAAATATTGCTTTAGGAAATATTGACGAAAAACCGGACTTAGTGAAAATTACCGAAGCAGCCAAAGCAGCAGGCATACACGAAGTAATTGAAAAATTACCACAAGGCTATCACACCATTTTAGGAAATATCTTTAATGGCGGCGAGGAGCTTAGCATGGGTCAATGGCAAAAGTTGGCCGTTGCTCGCGCTTTTTATCGAAATGCAGATTTGTTAATAATGGATGAACCTTCGAGTGCATTAGATATTATTTCTGAAACACAAATTATGAATTCGCTTCGAAAAATGGCCGAAAACAAAACGGCTATAATCATTAGTCACCGATTAACTTCGGTACAATGGGCGGATGAAATTTACTTATTCGATAATGGTGAAATAATCGAGCATGGCTCACATACAGATTTATTAGCACAAAAAGGAAATTATTTTAAATTATACGAAGCAAGTAAGAAAAATTAGATTTGAACTGAAATAACTTTAATCAAAAAAAAAATCATTGAAATACAAATTTAGCCTTATTTTACTTTGGGTTTGCACAGCTATATTTGCACAGCAAAGCGGATATGCTTCATTTTATAGTAAAACTATGCATGGAGGTCGAACAACAAATGGCGATAAATATCACAACGACAGCCTAACATGCGCTCACAAAACTTATCCTTTTGGCACATTGTTGTTGGTTGTAAATCCTAAAAACAACCACTATGTAGTGGTAAAAGTTACCGACCGTGGGCCGCATACGCGCAATCGGCTGATTGACCTTTCGTACAGAGCCGCATCGGAACTTGGAATAATTAGTGCGGGAGTGGCAAAAGTAGAAGTTTCAGTTTTCGAAGCCGACCGTTACAAAATCTATCCTTTGCCAAATCCAAAAGTATATTTCGTTATTCCTAAAATAGATTTGAGACAAAATGTAAAAACTGCATTAAAAAAAACCGCTACAAATTGATTATCAACTTATAGCGGTTCGTTTTTATTTATAAAACTGTGATATTAATAAGTTTCAACAACCCTGCGTATACCTTCTTGAATAGATACTGAAGGACTCCAGCCGAGGCTTTTAAGCTTACTTACATCTAATAATTTACGAGGCGTACCATCGGGTTTGGATGTATCCCATACAATTTCACCTTTGTAATCTACCGTTTTACGTACAATTTCTGACAAGTCTTTGATAGATAAATCCTCTCCGCACCCAGCATTGACGTGCGAAGGCAATGTGTCGGGCGCATCGTAATTTAGCAACAGAAACACACTCGAATCGGCCATATCGTCCACGTGCAAAAACTCACGCATAGGCGAACCTGTGCCCCAAAGTGTAATCGAAACTTTATCGTCGACTGTTGTAATGCCATATTTTTCAAGCATAAGCATGATAGTTTCAAGTGCAAACGAACCATCAACCCCTTCTATTGGCAATTTGTTCAAATCGGCACGCAAACCATCTATATCATTATCCATAAGGCATTTACCTAATACCATTTTACGAATAAGAGCAGGAAGCACATGCGATTTTTCTAAATCGTAATTATCATTCTGTCCATACAAATTGGTTGGCATTATCGAAATAAAATTACAACCATATTGTGCATGATAAGCTTCACACATTTTGATACCAGCAATTTTTGCTATGGCATAAGGTTCGTTTGTCGACTCAAGAACGCCTGTAAGCAATTCATCCTCGCGCATGGGTTGAGTAGCATTTCGTGGATAAATGCACGAAGAGCCCAAAAACAATAGTTTTTTTACCCCGTTTAAATAACTTTGATGAATAACATGATTCTGTATCATCAAATTTTCGTAAATAAACTGTGCTCTATATGTATTGTTGGCTACAATACCACCAACTTTGGCCGCAGCAAGTACCACAAATTCGGGCTTTTCGGCAGCAAAAAAGTTAGCAACAGCCACACCATCAATTAGATTAAGCTCCGAGGAACTTCGAGTAACTATATTCGTAAAGCCTTTTGCTTCTAAATTGCGCTTTACGGCCGAACCAACCATACCATTGTGTCCAGCAATGTATATTTTTGCATTTTTATTCATAAACAGACTACTTTTATTCAAAGTAATTAAGAATACGGAAACCACCTTCTTTTAAGTAAGTTTCCTTTTTCATTAACTTTACATCCGAGGTCATCATATCTTTTACCAATGCAGGTAAATCATATTCAGGAATCCAATTTAGTTTGGTGCGCGACTTCGTAGCATCGCCAATTAGCAATTCCACTTCGGTTGGTCGGAAATAGGCAGCATCGACAACCACAATAGGAGTTGTATTTTTTTTGATAGCATCTAAAAATTCAACACCAACTTTATGTATAAATAATGCTTCATCAATGGAACCAATCGAACCTTTTTCGTCGACACCTTCGCCACTATAAACAATATTTATCCCAATTTCGGCAAAAGCCATACGCACAAACTCGCGCACTTCGGTGGTTATTCCCGTAGCAATAACATAATCACTCGGTTCGTCCTGCTGTAAAATAAGATACATAGCACGCACATAATCTTTAGCATGTCCCCAGTCGCGTTGTGATGAAAGATTTCCCAAAAACAATTTTTCCTGCATCCCCATGGCAATACGAGCAGCGGCACGGGTAATTTTGCGTGTAACAAAAGTTTCGCCACGCAAAGGAGATTCGTGATTA
>JAIFKX010000049.1 GCA_020049335.1 Paludibacter sp.
CTTTTGCATAAATCGGTTTCCCATTATAGGTTCCGGTTTCCACATAAACTCCGTTTACCTCGGTGGATCCGGCACCGCTTACCACATAATTGGCAGCAGCTGCAATTGTAGATGACATAAGCCAAATACTAACTAATAAAAGTCTAATTGTTTTGTTCATAATTTTTTATTTTTAAAAGTGTAAATAAAATCATTTGAAATATAATTGTTATATCTGTTCAAAACTGCTTTCTATCCATAAGGACTTGTGCTATCGGTACGGAGCATGTAGATTTTAGTAATAAATAGTGCTTTTGCACTTGCTAATAAATTGATTTTTAAGTTCATGACATTTATTTGTATATTTTTAAACTATTTTTCTTGTTTGTTGAGCAGTTCTGCGTTTGTAGTATTAATTGCCACAAGGGGACTGTATTTATTGTGTCATAATTTTTACAAATCATAATCCGTTGATTGACATGCAAATATATATCATATATTTAGAACAACCTAACAAAAACAGTGGACAAAAAGAGGACGAATGAAAGTTTTTTTTTTGTTTTATTTTTTATTTTTTATGATTTATGAAGTCTGTTATAAAGATAAAAAAAACAGGATAGCAAAATGTTATCCTGTTTTATATAAAATTATACCCACAAATTTTGAAAATCCTTATTCCCGAAAGATTTCGGACACACCCTTCACTCAACTTCTTCGCAGCTCACCATTTCCCATCCGCAATAAATCACACGCAGTAAATGCAGGGTGGTTTTGCCTACCGAGGCAAGTATGCGTGGGTCGGCAGCATAGCGATGGAGTTGCTCAGCAGCTTCGGTGTTTAGTTTTTGTACCAATGCCGATTCAGGGTTTTTCAGTTCTACTTCTTGTTCTCGTTTTGCGTATTTGAATTCAACTAAATAGCTATGAGGAAGCTCTTTGTGAACTATAAAGTTGGGTTGTAGCCACAAGTCGGCAAAACCTTTATTCATTTCGTACTCGGCAAAACTATTATAATAGGTTGGCAAGCCCATATAAATAACATGAAAAGTCTGAATGAATTTCTCACCCTTTACATATTCTCGTAGTGATGATTGCGAGTTAATTGCCTCAGCCAAAAAATCAAATGCAGGCTTCCAGACACCTTTGAAAGCCATATCGTACATACGGTCGCCAAAATCCATCATGTTGGGCTTGAAAATATCCGCATCTTCGTATCCCTCCACAATATACGAAAACAGCACTTCACGAATAGCCCTATTAGGCACACCTAAGTAGATATTTCCGAATTCTACCCTACGAATGGTAAGTATGCCAAAATAGTAAAGCAATGACACAAAATTCTCTCCTTTAATCAACTTTTCGGCAGGAAACGAAGTAACAATGGATGTGCGAATTTCGCCCTCTTCGGCAATGCGCTTGATAGTAGAGAAATTGCCATTTACCTTTTTATCTAAAATAATGAGGTGGCGTAGTTTACCGTAGTCGATTTTAATATTGCTATCAATCAACACATTAGGGATTTTTTCATGCGACAAATAATTATCCAAAAAGTAAAGCGTCATGTACGAATTATACATTTTTTGATCTACGCAATCTTCGGCGAAGCAATAATTATTGTACCATTCGCGCATTACCACAAGCAGGTTTTCAATGGGCTCGTTGATTAATCCTTCGCCTTTGTAATAATTGAGCATGGTAATTACCTCAGCTTCGGTAAAACCGATAATGGAATTGAATTGGGCATCGGTGGTAATATTCTTGGCAATATTAAAACCACTCGTTACATCATCTAAGGTAACTGGCGAAACTCCGGTAATGAAAATCTTTTTGATAGAAGCCCCAACATCAGTTGTTCCTGCTTTCAATTTGTTAAAAAACAAACGCAAAAAACCATTACCATGCGTAATATCAGCGTAAGTTCGTTCGCCATGCTGACTGAGTATGGTGTTGGTAAAATTATCGTACTCGTCGATAAAAAGGTAAATGGATAGATTTTTTTCCTGACAATAACGCGCTATATATTCAATTCGAGCTTCAGCTGTTTTATATTGTTCAAACTCAATTAGAAAGTCTTTGCCTAAAATTGACTGATAGGCTTTATAAAATGAATGGAAGGATTGTTGACAATGCTCCTCAAAAGATGATTTCACTTTTCCTAAATCAGCATCCACCGAAGAGAAATTAAAGCTAAGTATTAAATAGCTATTCTTCTCCTCCGTTGGATATTGCCCAATATAGGTTTTACCAAATAATTCTTCAAATTGATTGGATGTATTCACATCATAATAAGCCTTCATGGTATTTAGCCACAGGGACTTACCAAACCTGCGTGGGCGAATCAGGAACAAGAAACGTGGTGATGCTTCCACCGTTTCAAAAAAATGGGTTTTATCAACGTAATAGAAGTTGTGTTTTGCTATTTCAGCATAATCACTTATGCCGTAAGGTATTTTCTTGGCCATAATGGTAGATGTATTTGTTGTCGAAAGGTCGAAAGTCAAAGGTCGAAAGTCGAAAGACAAAGGTCAAAAGACTTTAGACCTTAGTCTTTAGTCCTCGGTCTTCTTATTTTGCAAAGATACAAATATTTTTCGTTCGTTACATGCTAAAATTGATTGCGAAAAATGAATGTGTTACAATGCTTCACTTCAACATTATGTGGGTATAGCAATTTGTTAATCTATGATATAAGTTGCGAAAACAATTCTTTGTTGGAAGCGAATGCTGTGCCGGTGATTTGCTGTTTCAACGAGAGTACATTTTCGGAAGCATCGGGCATTTGGTTTACTATTTCAAGTATTTCGGAAATCTGATATATTTCAATGTCTTTCAATTGATTAAGCCAAGGTTGCAGCATCACTTTTTCGGCTGCCGATAATACTACCAATGTTGATTGGGTTTGTGAGGATATTGTTTGCTCCGAAATATTTCGGCAGGGTAGAGCAAAGCTAAACGCCACGCCATCAGACACGTTTTCGGCCTTTATGGTTTGTCCGTGTGCCTGCAACACCATTTTGCAAAAGTTAAGCCCCAGGCCGGTTGATTTGTACGTTGCTGAATCTGACTTTTTTGCCTGTATGTATTTTTCGAAAATGCTATCGAGCGCATCCTCCGGAATAGGTTCGCCGGCATTTTGAATGGTTATTTCTACCGTTTCGCAGTTCGAAAGCCGTGCTACAATAACTATCGTTTTGTTTTGTGGCGAAAATCGTATGGCATTGGAAAGGATGTTTTCGAATACACGCACCATCAAATTGCGATCTGCCCAAACGTCAATATCGGGCATTTCGGTGGTCAAAGTAAGATTTTTATCTTGCAAACTTATTTCAAGATTGTCCGCTGCTTCGCCAATAATAGCGGCAAGAGGATTAAATTCTTTGTTAATAATAAATTCAGCCTGCTCGTATTTTTCCACATCCAACAGGTTGGTAACGAGCAATAACATTTTGCGCACCAAACTATTAACTGTTTTGTGTTGGGAGGTTGAAAGAATCTGTCCCAGCGGATTTTTCAGGTCGTGTACCAATGTGCCAATAAACAGGCGTTTAAACTTGTCTAATTCTTCCAAGTGATTGTTCTGAACGACCAACTTTTCGGCTTGCGCCAGTATTTCATTCTTTTGCTTATCCAGCTCCGTGTTTTTTATTTCGAGCTGTTGGGTTCGTTCGACTACAATTTTCTCCAAACGGATTTTATCTTTTTCTAATTTTCGGGTGTTTATTTTTACAGCACCAACTAAAAGAAGCATCCAGAAGGCAAACACAAGCACCAAAAACGGCACTTCCAGCCAAGCGTATTTATTAGCAGAATAACTAAACATGTAGTAAAATAAGCGCGTATTAAATATCAAAACCGATTTGCCATCCGTTTGAAGAAGCTCTACTCGATTATTTTCAGGATAGGGGGCATATTCCTGTACAATCTTAAAACTAGCCAAATTTTTTAAGTTCACCGACATGATTTTCAACTCATTATTGGAAAAAACAATCAATTCGGGTTTCTTGTTTTGGTCGATGTCATAAAAGCCCGAAGCGAAGGTAATATTATCCACTTTGTTGAGCTCCTCCAATTTTTTGGAGTACTCAAATATTGCTTTATTTCCAAACAAAAACACTCTGTTATCAGCTATAAAAAGATCAGTAAAATCATCGGCTAATGGCTTTTGAACAATAATCTTCCCCTTTAAATCACAAACTGTTACGAGTTTACATTTGTTATTTTCAGGTTCGTTTTTTTGCGCATTGGTAATTGCCACAATCAATGGGTTGGTATCGGCATCAATTATTTCCGCCCTTGTATAATTTGTCCATCCAAAAAACTCGATTGGTTCAAATGCAAACTCTAGTTGGTTATTGTAAAGCAGTATGTACGATGAAAAATCGCCGTATTCATACTCTAAGTTTTTAACCTCCTCGTACATAGCAAGCGAGTCTTTGGTGCTCGAATTGCGGTACATAACAGCTTCTTGGTGCGAAATAGTGTTACCATTCGATTTTACATAGTTGGCCAGTAGATAGTTGCCATTTTTAGTAGAGATTGGCTGTACCTTCGGCGTAACAAAACTGCTCAGTTTAGTTTTATTCAGCCGCTTGGTTTTGATGTTAAAGCCATAAATGTTGCGTGGCTGTACCGAGTATCCGCCCTGCAAATCGAAATATACAATATCGCCTTTCGAAGCAATAAAATTGTTAGCTACATCTGGTTTGTTGTTATACCTGCTTATTTCGTCAATTTTAATCTTTTCGATAGGAAAAAAAAGTGCTTTCTGGGAGTTGTAAGCCAATATATTCAAAAATGCACTGTTCTTTTTTACCGTCACAAAAAGTAATTCTTTGAGTTTGTCTTGGTTGATGTCGGCAAAATAGAAATAGGAACCTATAAATTCTTCGTTCTCCTTAAAAAAATAAATAACACTCAGTTTGCCATTTTTCAGAAATTCGATAGAATTTCCCGAGATATTTATGTTGTGGTGAATAAATTTTTCGGGGTTGGAATCATTGTTAATATCTACAGCGTATTCTTGGTCGGTAGTTTCTTTTTGCCAAACCGAATCGAGACTTAAAATATAGGGGTCGAAGGCACTTTTGGGTACAATTTGCCGCACCAATACTGTAAACAGCAAGGCGATAACAATGAGTACTATGTTTACAAAGTATTTCAACGTGTTGTTTGTCTTAATTTATTTCCTGAATGAAATGATAAAGAGAATCGGTGGATTCAACATCGAATTTTAATTTCAGGCGGTATTTAGCTTTCTTTATCGTTTCCACAGATTGATTGGTGATAGCTGATATTTCTTTGTTGGACAAGTGTAATTTTATCATGGCACACAATTTTCTATCATTCGATGATAAAGTTGGAAATTTCAGTTGCAATTGTTCATAGAAATTACTATGCGTATTCTCAAAAAGTTGTTCGAATTCAGCCCAGTTTACCCGCTGGATATTCGCTTTGCAATTAGAAATCACTTCGTTTATTACTACCCAGCCTTCGGGTGTTATATGGTTTTTTAAACTCAAAAGTGTATCAATATATTGATTATGAAATTCAGCATTTTCAATGTGTCTGAGTTTGGCTGCCATAAGTGCCGAGTTGTTTAATTCTAATCTATAGTTCAAAATGGCTATTTGTTGGTCGGTAATTTCTTGTTGAAGCTGTGCGTTTTTAAGGTGTACCTTATTCAGAGATATCATTGATTTAATGCGCGCAATAATTTCAATTTCATCAATCGGTTTTCGGATATAATCGTTGGCACCAGCTTCTAATGCCACTTTCAGATTTTCTGTGGTTGTCATTTTACCTGTAGCCATAATGATAGGAATCAGCATTGTATCTTTATTGGCGCGTATGAGTTTCACTGCCTCCAACCCCGTTTTTTCGGGCATGTCCCAATCCATGATAATGGCATCCGGTTTATGTTTTACTGCCAATTCAAAAGCAAGAAAGCCATTGGTGGCTGTGATAATTTGGTAATTTTCGGAAGCCAAAGCATCATAAATGCTTTTAATATTCAATGGCTCATCGTCGGCAACCAATATTTTTACTTTTTCTGTTAATTCCATACTATATACAATTTTTATTTTCGCTAACTATAAACTAAACTCCTCGCCCCACGCCGGAATTTCAATATCTCTGAAACCACTTTCAAGCATTCGCTGCTTGTAAGCCTTTTGCACTTCGTATTTCTTTATCCACACATCCCAGAAAATCAATCATTTCGCTATAATCGCCATGACCCGAAAACGCATCTATCACTTCAACACGGGCATTCACCTCGTGCGTTTCACCAAAAATAGATATAAACCGTAATCCTGGCTCTTGTATGCGCGCACCGAGTGATGTAGGCGAACAATAACCAACCAACAAAATGGTATTTCGCCAATTAGATATATTGTTCGCAATGTGGTGCTTCACCCTACCCGCTTCCGCCATGCCCGAAGCCGAAATTATTATACACGGTTCTTTAAGTTGATTCAATGCTTTCGACTCTTCTACATTTTTAATCAGGCGCAACGATTGAAATCCAAACGGATCTTCATCGTATTTCATAACTTCGCGCACCGTTTCGTTCATACAATCGGCATGTAAACGGAAAATTTCGGTGGCATTTACCGACAAAGGACTATCAACAAACACTTTAATTCGTGGCAACAAACCCTTATTATGCAAATCGTTAAGCACAAAAACAATTTCCTGCGTTCGCCCTACCGAAAAAGCAGGAATAATTAGTTTCCCCTTATTTTGTACACAAGTTCTATTTACAATTTGCAATAATTCTTCGGTACTTTCTTTCTCATCCGAATGCAATCGGTCGCCATAAGTCGATTCGGCAATCAGGTAATCGCAATCGGGAAAAGGTGCCGGTGGCATTAAAATTCTATTTTTTGTTCGGCCAATATCACCCGTAAAAGCAATTCGCTTAATCTGTTTATTCTCAACAATTTCGATATTTACCACTGCACTACCAAGCATGTGCCCCGACTGTGTGAATTTTACAGTAATCTGATTATCAATAATAAAACGGCGATTATAGCCAATTCCTATGAACAACTTCATACAATCTTCGGCATCGAAAACCGAATAAATGGGCTCAACAGGCGACATTCGGTTTTTTTCACGTTTCTTATTAAACCATTTCACATCAAGTTCCTGAATGTGAGCACTATCGGCCAGCATAATGGCGCACAGGTCGCGTGTGGCATTTGTACAAACAACTGAACCTCTGAAACCGAGTTTATACATATAAGGTATCAGACCCGAATGGTCGATATGAGCATGTGAGAGTATTAGGTAATCAATGGTTGAAGGGTCGAAACCAAGTTTTCGGTTCAATGAGTCCGTTTCGAGGCCTTTACCCTGATACATACCACAATCGAGTAGAATATTTTTACCAGCATCGGTTGTTATTAAATGCTTGCTGCCGGTTACTTCGCGTGCTGCGCCCAGAAATTTGATTTTCAT
>JAIFKX010000087.1 GCA_020049335.1 Paludibacter sp.
CACTTCCACATTACCCGGCAAAAAAGCCTGATAACCCAGAATGGAGGAGTACCGCAACGGAAATTGAATGAACGATGTTCCATTGTAATTGACCCAAAAACCAACTTCTCTAGCTGCCGAGGAGTACACCGCAGCATTGCAAACTAAGATTTTGCCCTTGTCCTTTTCTTCGTCCAACCCAATAGGGTCGGTGGTACACGACGATATTAAAAATACCGACAACAGAATTATATGTATGTATTTATTTTTCATGAGCCCCTAACCCCTAAAGGGGAATTATGCAAGTATTGAGTATAATAAACTTTGACTGAACTTTAACTATAAACTGTCAACTATGAACTACCAACTTCCCTCAATATCCCGCATTTTGCGTTAAAAGCGGATTGGCAATTAACTCGGTTCGTGGAATTGGGAAAAGCATTTTTTCTTTACTAAATTTTATTCGTTTCTGATTGATTTTCAATGCAGTATTGGCGTAATCAAAACCATATCGACACAAGTCGAACCAACGCTTATTTTCCATAGCCAACTCACGACGACGCTCAAGTCGTACAGCATCACGAAATTCGCTTTGTCCCATGCTTTCAGCCAAATCAATGGTCGACACTACATCCATAGGTTTCCCAAAAGCCCTTCGACGTAAGTTATTTACCAAATTATAAGCTGTTGCATCTGGCGCCCCAAGTTCATTGACACTTTCGCCATAAATCAAATACACTTCGGCCAAACGGCAGAGCGTAAAATTGGTATTACCCGCGGAGCTTGTTCCCGCAACGAAGTATTTATCAGTCAAATAACGTTGTATTCCTGTTGAGGCAGTTTGTTTGAAATAAAATGCAAATCGTCCGTCGCCAGCCTCGTAATCTTGCACCAAACCTCCCGTAAAACCAGTTTCTTGGTCAGAGTCTAAATTATTTGTAGGTCGGTAGCTACCTTGATTCTGAAGTCCGGTTATAGGGTCAGGATTTTGCCCCATAAGATAGCGATTCATCAGAATTTTCTTTTCCTTCAATTCCTTTTGCAAATAAATCGGAGTAGTTTGGCACCAATTTTCGGTTACTTTTTTGGATTACTTCCAATGCCAGCAATTTAGCTTTATCGTACTGTTGTAGAGTTAAATACACATCTGCCAACAATGATTTTGCCGCCCATTTCGTTACTCGTCCTTTTTCATTTCCTTTGCCTGTGTTCGAGTAAGTTGGTGGCAATAAATCGCCCGCCTTTTCCAAATCACTTATAATAGCAGTATACACTAATGTGGCAGATGAACGAGGAATATTAATTTCGGAAGTAGCTATTATTTCATTGAGGTGCAATGGCACATCGCCAAATAACCGAACCATATTGTAGTACGAAAAAGCACGCATAAAATACGCTTCACCCAAAAACTGATTTTCGAATAGCAAACCTGCTGAATTTTTGGAAGAAAGAGTGGGAAATTTAACTTGTGGTACTCGTTCAATAATTACATTTGCCCTGTAAATAATTTTATAAAAACCATCCCACAGATTGTATGAAATAGAATTATCCTCCACCAATTCAAAATAATCAATGGCCGAATATGCAGCAATCAAAATACTACCATTCGTTACATCATCACTCGCTTGGTCAATTTGAAGCAAGCTGCTACTAAACCAATTTCCATTATTCATCACGCCATAAAGGCCATTCACGGCAGCCAAACTGCCTGAAAAGTCGGTAAATGTAGCATCTACCGTTTGTACGCCAATTTGATTGGGGCGTAGCATGTCATCGCAAGATGTGAAGCTCAGTCCCAAAACGAACAAAGTGTTTATTAGTATATAGTTGAATTTTATTGCCATAATAAAAACTTAATTAAAATCCAATATTTAATCCAAAAACAATCGATTTAGCCTGTGGATAAGCCCCAATATCTATTCCATTGGTAATTACATTTGACCCAAAGCTATTGGCTTCGGGGTCCCAACCGGTATATTTTGTCAACGTAAATAAATTATTGGCTTGTACATACACTTTCAACCTGTCCAATTTTATTTTTTCAATTATTTTGATAGGAATTTCGTAGGCCAACGTTATATTTCGTAACCGAATATAAGAGGCATCTTCCAAAAAACGATTACTTGGTGGTAGCGGATTATTGGTTCTGATAATTGGAACTGAGGTTTGAACGTTCGGATTGGTGGGGTCGTACCGATTTTCGAAACTCGAACGCCACATATTACCTTCGCCAAACTCTGAAACCAAACGGGGCTGATTCCAAAGTTTATTGCCATACTGAAAACTAAGCAATGTACTTAGCGAAAAACCTTTATAAGAAAAAGTATTGGTTAACCCTCCAAAGAAATCGGGAAATGGAGAGCCAACCCAAACGCGGTCATTGTCATCAATTTTACCATCACCTTTATCGGGATTTCCGTCGCCATCGCTGTCAACTGTTTTTTGATCTACCCAGCCATAATCGCCCGGCATCAAAAACGAAACACCACCCATTCCGCCCGGCAAAGGCATCGTGGCAGCTTCTTCCCATGACGTTATCTGTTTCTCATTTTGCAAAATAACGTAAAAACCACCTATCGGATGACCAACCTCTGTACGGTTAATCCACTGACCAGTATTGGTATACGCATTTATGCGACCAATAGAAGCGCCGTTAATATAAGGCAAAGAGCCCAAATTAACCACTTTATTTTGATTGGTAGAAATATTAAACTCCGTAGTCCACCTAAATTTCCCCTCGAAGATTACGGTGTTAATTGCAAACTCAAATCCTTTATTATCAACAATACCAATGTTACGAATTACAGAACCACCCACACCCGAAATGACAGAAATAGGCGAAGTTGCCAACAATCCATCGGTACGTTTTGCATAATAATCGGCCGTAATACTAATTCTATTATTCCAAAAACCAAGGTCAAATCCAACATCAAACTGCTTGTTTTGTTCCCAATGTATATCTTCATTCTCAAAGCGCGATGGTGCAACACCGGGAACTATTGTGTTTCCAAAAACCGTGTTGGCGCTGCTCATGGTAGCCATATACAGGAAATTATCAATATTCTGACTGCCCGTAACGCCATAGCTTACCCGAAGTTTTAAATTATTTATGAACTTTATTTTTTTGAAAAAATTTTCTTGTGAAATTCGCCAACCGCCCGAAAATGATGGGAAAAATCCGTATTTATAATTCGTTCCAAATCGCGAAGATCCATCGCGGCGTAGTGTGCTTGTAAGCAGATATTTGTCGTTGTAAATGTAATTCACTCGCCCATATTGCGATAGCAAAGCAGCATTTACTTGCCCACCAGAGATATTGGTATAGTTAGTCTGATTCCAAAACTGATCCAAGGCATTGCTCGTTGAACCATTGGCCTGTGCCCCAAAATAAAAATCGGTAAACTGTTGCGCCGAAAACCCCAAAATAGCATTTAAATCATGCTTTTTCATTTTTTTCGAAAACGTTAGTAGTTGCTCAGCCAACCAGTTTATTGATTTTGGACTGTTTTGGCTTACCTTCATGTTGGGTTCGGTTTGTGCACCTCGTGTCCACAAAGGGTCGAAACTAAACAAATCGGAGAACAGATAATCGGTAGAAAAACTCGATTTAAACTTTAGCCAAGCTAGTATCTTATACTCGGCAAAAAGCGAAGAATTAATGCGATAGCGATTCGCATTGCGCTTTTTTGATAGAATATTGGCAACAATATTACCAAAACCTTCGCTAGCCAATCCACTTCCTACACTTATATTTTGTCCGCTTCCATTATACATGATAAATGGTGTACCTGCAAAATTGCCTTGCGAATCATAAACAGGCAAAAGTGGAGACAAAACACTCAATCCAAGCAAACTACCCTGATTAAATTCGTCGTTATCAATCTGGTTAGTTTTTTGAAATGAAAAAGATGACCGGGTGCCAAATTTAAGTTTTGGCGAGGCAATAACATCTAAATTTACACGCGTTGAAAGCCGTTCGGAGTAAGTATTAATTACAATTCCATCTTGTTTTTGATAATCTGCACTTACAGCAAAAAGGAACTTATCATTTCCACCATTTGCCGACAATGCTACGTTTTTGGTAGGCGCGGTACGGAAAACTTCATTCACCCAATTTGTACCTTCTTCTAACAAATATGGATTGGCAGCCAAAAATTCATATCCTTCTGCAAAACGGGTTCCCGCATTGCGTCGGTGTTCAAAAACCAATTGCGCACGTTCTCTAGCATTCGTTAGCGGAATATTTTTCATAATATTTTGCAAACCATAATAGCTATCCAAATTGATTTTTGTCTTCCCAATTTTTCCAGTTTTAGTAGTTATTAAAATTACACCATTGGCAGCGCGTGCTCCATAAATTGCCGAAGCGGAGGCATCTTTAAGCACTTCCAACGATTCTATATCGTTGGGATTAATAGTAGAAAGTGGGCTCGAACCGTTCGAAGCAGCACCGCCCGAAATACCTTCGAAACCCAAACCGAAATTTTGCTCTGTTTCATTAAAAACGATTGGAATACCATCCACCACATAAAGCGGTTGATTTACACCTCCGCCCGAAGTGCTATTGATACCACGCACATGCACTTGCACAGCTCCTCCGGGAGCACCATTCGACTGCACAATTTGTACGCCGGGAATTTTGCCTTGCAAAGCTTGATCCACACTCACAATGGGCATCAATCGGATATCTTTGTAATTAATTCCAGCTATGGAACCAGTTAAATCACGTTTCAACATCGTTCCGTAGCCAATAGCAACTATTTCGCTCAACTCAATCGACAATTCGCACAGTGTTACATTTACCTGATTTTGAGCCGCTATTTTCACATTTTCACTCCGTAATCCAATATAACTAAAGGTCAATACAGAAGAGGGAGCAACATTCGAAATTGAATAATATCCATTGCTATCAGAAATGGTTCCGTTCGAGATTCCTTTGACTACTATTGATGCACCAATAACAGGAACTCCCGATTCGTCGGTTATTATTCCTGTTATTGTTCGTGTTTTTGGAGTTGGTTCTATTGCCCTTTCCTCAACTATTTTTTCTAACGATACTGAAATGGTATTATCAATTCGATTGAAATAAAGATTTGTTTTTTTTGTTATTTGGTCTAAAACATCTGAAAGAGCTATGTTTGAAAAAGTAAAAGTAACATGTTTTATTTTGGAAAGTGTTGCATTCGAATAAAAAAACTTCACACCTGTTTGTCGTGTAATTTCAACGAATACATTCTCTATTGGCCTATCTTTTACCTTTATAGTTACTTTCTCTGTCTTTTTTGGTTGAGCATTAATACTTATTAAACTCGTAAAAAACAAAACAATAAGAAATAAAGTATAGCCGATAGATTTTCTTTTTATTTGTAAGAAAATCATACCTTGTGATTTTTAAATTAGTAATGCGAAACGATATCTCCAGCTCTTTTAAGTACCAATTAATTGAGACTTAACACAATTGTATCTGATTCTTTTCTATACCGAATTCCTGTACTGTAATAGATAGATTTTAAAACCGAATCTAAACTTTTACTCTCAATAGCACCCGATACAAGTACATTCATGGCAGTTGAATCTTTTATTATAATTTTACAATTATAAATCCGCATCAACTCTTTCGCCACATTGTCTATCGTTGTGTTTTTAAAACTCAAAGACCCATTCATCCAGCCCTTTGCATCATTTGTACTAATAATATTCTTTTGCAATTCGCCACTTTTTTTATCCAGCACAATTTGTTCATTTGCCACCAAGCGCATCATTGATTCTGCCAAATCAACCTGAACTTTTCCGCTATTTACAGATACTATTGCTCTATCATCTTCATTATACGACTTAATATTAAAACTTGTACCCAGTACTTTTATATCCATGTTTCCTGTGTGAATAATAAATGGCTTATTCGCATCGGGAGCAACCTCAAAATAAGCTTCGCCGTTAAGTTCAACAGTTCTGTTTTTGCCACTAAATGTAGCGGGATAACGCAGTGAAGAGCCGGCATTCAGAAAAAGTTTAGTGCCATCGGCCAAGGTTAGTTGTTGCGTTTGTCCTCTTTTTACATTCAATTCAATATATTCATTTTGTGCCAGTTCCTTTCTGTTTTGAAACTCCTGTATGCCAAGTACTACCGTTATAACAATAGCTATGGAAGCAGCTACACGTATAATTTGTTTTGTTGAAATGCTAAATCTTTTGTATTTAATCTTTCTTAATAGCGCAGAGGCTTCTTTTTTATAGTGTTCTTTTTGCTGATAATCAGGCTCTTTAATTTCGATCGACTCCTCCCAAACCGATTTAGATATTTCGTTGAAAAGTTCAATATCCTCCATGTTTTTCAAATACTCACTAATCACCGTAATATCCTCCTTGGTGTATATTCCATCGATAACACGCTGAAGCGATAACCGTATATTTTTTTCTTGAGTGCTCATAATTTTTGCTTGTAATTATAATACATTTTCGAAGCCTAATACTTGTATGTAATTAATATATATTAACTTTACAGGTATAGATAAAGTAAAACTAACGAAACATATAAGTCAGGATAACCAGATAAAAAGCTACGAATTGTTTTTAATGATGTTGAAATGTGTTGTTGTACAGTAGTTATTGAAATGCCCAATTCGTCAGCAATCTCTTTGTTGGAAAGTAACTTTTTACGGCTCATCTGAAACACTTTGTTTTGTTGAGGGGTAAGCGTGAGGTATGCTTTTTCCAAAAGTTCCTCCAATTCGTTGTAATGCACACTTTTTTCAGTTTCGTTATCCGAATCTATTGCTTTCGAAAGTGTAACATCCTTAAATCGTTGCTCTTTCTCCATCGACGACAACAGATTGTACACTCTATTTCTCATTATAGTATAAAGATAGGCCGAGAATGCACTTTCCGGATCAATAAATTGGCGATTGTGCCAAAGGGCTGTAAAAGCATCCTGAAAAATATCCTCGGCAAGTTCCTTTGACTTTAGAAATTTTTGTGCAAAATAGACAAGTCG
>JAIFKX010000276.1 GCA_020049335.1 Paludibacter sp.
GTATAATTTTCTATCGAAGTTGACCTTTGCTTGGCATGATTGTAGGTACTATTGTAAGCGCCTTTTATTCGGAATGAAAGTCCTTGCGTAACAAAGTCCAATTTTTGTTTCAAATCTACGTCAATATTCAAATCATTACGGGTAGTATTGTCAAATCCTTTCCCATAATACGAACTAAGACCATCGTTTCCTGATAATGGATTGTACAAACTATTATTTGTAATCCACTTCCCATCCACTATACCTGCACCAAAATTTGGCGTGGCCCAATAAAGATACCGGAACAATTGTGTTTGATCGTCCACGCGAGGCTGATTACGAACTTCGAGACGACCACCTAAATTAATTTTCATGGTGGTAGAAGACGAAAAGTCAATATCCAAATTAGTACGGTAATTATAGCGTTTAAAGTAGTAATTACCATTGTAGCGTGTATCGTAATTTTTGAATAAGCCATCCTGACTTAATGAACCAAGCGACGTAAAATAACGAACGCGTTTTGTACCTCCGGTAATATTTATATTGGTCTGATTTTGTGGTGCTGATGTTTTGAAAAGCATTTCCATCCAGTTTACATCTGGATAAAGTATTGGATTGCTACCTGTGCGGTATGCTTCTATGGCTGCATCGGTAAATACAGGATTTTTCCCATCGTTTTTAAGCGACTCCTCGTAATAACCGACCCATTCGCTGGCATTGGCTTGATCTACCATACGCGTCGGCTCTTGTATACCATACGAACTGGTTATACTCACTTTGGCTTTACCTTCCATCCCACGTCGGGTTGTAACTAGAATAACACCATTAGCGCCCCTCACACCAAAAACTGCCGTTGCCGAAGCATCTTTCAGTACACTTACGCTTTCAATTTCGTTGGGGTCGAGGTTGAAGAAACTTCGCTCCACACCATCCACCAATATAAGCGGAGTAGAGTTGGCAGTGCTTAACGAGCCAACACCACGTACAAAAATCTCTGGATTATCAGCTCCTGGTTGCCCCGAATATTGTACAGAAGAAACGCCACTCAAATTTCCCGCTAGAATATTACCCACGTTGGGCGAAGGCGATTTGAGTAATTCTGTTGTTCCGATAGATACAACCGCACCGGTCATGGTCACCTTTTTCTTTTGACCATAACCAATAACCTGAATTTCGGATAAATTTTGTGTATTTTCGGCAAGCGTAATCTTTAGTAGTTGCTGCCCTTTTACTTTAACCTCTTGAGCCACGTAGCCAATGTAGCTTACAGTAAGTACTTCGCCGTCGAAGCGGTCTTTGAGAGAAAAATTTCCATCAATGTCGGTGATGGTGCCCGTGGTAGCGCCTTTTACAGTTACGTTTACACCTATTAAAGGCTGTCCTGAAACGTCGAGTACTTTCCCTTTTACTTCAATTCTACCTTGTGCTATCAAAAGTGCAGGCAGCAAGATACAAAGTAGTAAACTAATACTAAGTTTGTTGTGAAATCTCATAATTTTAAAAATTAGATTTTTGCTTGATTTTTACAATGCAAAATTAAGGTACTAATAAAACATTGACCACTAAAATAGGTTCAAATTAGTTGATAATAGAACCAAATACTTGTCAGAAACGGCTCTCGGTTGCCTTTTTAACTTTTCAAGTAATTTAAACACGATTTTGAATAAATATTTGTTTATGCAAGAATATTTTTGAAACCAGCTAAATTTAAATATTTATTTGGAAAGTGTTGACAAAAAGAAATGGATATTGAAAAGTACGAAAAACGATGTTTTGGACTTTGTAGAGTGTACTTATGTACTTAAAATTTTATATTGTTGACACTACCGTTAGCATCAACAAAACGTAAAATGTATGAATTGTTTATAGGAGCAACAAGTTCGTATGAATTTTTGGATATTGTTCCATTATACACTGTTTGTAAAAGTTGTCCCTGCATGTTATAAAGGGCCAATTCTAAATTTTCGCTTAATTCTGAATTTATTGAAACTTTTACCTTATTTGCATCAATACGTGAAACATTGACATTCTTTCTCAAAAGGGATACATCTTTTATATTGCTAATTATATTCGATAGCTGATTTTTTATACTGATCATTCCTGCAACGGAAGGGTGCCCTGCCATTTTGTTGATGTTAGTAAGCTGTATATTTTCTACGTTATATTGTTTACATATAATTTTTTGAGCGTCAGCTATTTCTGATTTTAATTCAGTATTTACCAAATTGATAATTTTTTCGTTTGGATATTTTTTAATGAGGTAATATAGCATGTAAGCAAAAGCAGGT
This sequence comes from Paludibacter sp., assembly GCA_020049335.1. GTDB lineage: Bacteria > Bacteroidota > Bacteroidia > Bacteroidales > Paludibacteraceae > Paludibacter. Next base: position 2,268 of record JAIFKX010000276.1, read on the forward strand.
CGAAAACTTTTCAAATCGTCGTCTGTCCAATCGCTATATTTGTAAATGCCTAAAGGGGAGTTTGCCCAACTGTCATTCGTTCCACCGAAAATAATAATAAGATTCGGATTTCCTAAATTTCTCATTCTAGTAACAAAAGATGAAGCGGAACTGTTTCCTCCACTATATCCTGTATTACACACAGTTGATCCTGAATAGGAATTATTATATTCCAATACAAATCCTTTTTCTTGTATAAATTGATTCCACCATGTTTGCTCAACTGTTTGAACATCGTTATCATTGGTTGAACGGGGATACCAAGGAGAGTTTGTAGTTGGAGTTAATGAATTTTTAAAGGTTGAATATGAATCTCCTAATATGCTTACCTTATAAGTATTTATATCTGATACTATCTTTTGGCTTTCTTTATCATTACAAAACCCCGAGACGAATGAGACGAGAAAATAGATTACAATTATTGTTTTTTTCATTTTAAGAATATATTATAATATTGGATGAATTATTAGTTTTACCGGCCCAAGCAATCCACTTGGCATAGGTTTCCAATTGCTATAATTGGAACTTTTATAGTTTATATCCACAAAATTTATTTCCTTAAAAATACGCCATTCCACTCCTCTGCGGTCTAAATCGGCTATTGCATTGGCTGGAAGATTAGTAACTTCAATCTGCAAGGTGTTTTCTCCTTTTTTCATATATTTGCTAATATTGCACTCGAACGGAACCGACCAAAGTGTTGCCACGTTTTTACCATTAACGATAATCCGTGCACTTTCACGCACATCACCCAAATCGAGAACCCATTGCTCAGAACCAAATTTTTCAACTGTGAAAGTAGTTTTGTATATTCCTATTCCTCGATTGATTTTTGCTACTGGATGGTTTAAATCTGTCCAAGAACCCAACGAATCGAGATGATAAACACCTTCAATTGCAGGTTCACTTCGTTCGAAATGTAAGTTCCAATTGGTTTTTAAATCAATAATTTGCGTTGGGGCTTGTAAGTATTTCCATTCCTGAACATCAACATTCTGTTGTGAATACGTTTTAAGAATAAGCGAAACTCCCGATTTCAATTGTAGATAAACCTGCGTTTTACCATTCAGCTCACGTAATTTGGCTTTGCCTATTTCGCCAGTTAAAGGATCGTAAATCACAACTGATTTTGCAGTAACCGAAAGTGTTATCCAACTATCCACATCTTTTTCCTGCAACGAACTTATGAAGTAATGAAATCCATCGACATTGGAACGGCGCAAAGCATGTAATCCAAATTTAGTTTTCATTTCTTCCGGTTCTTTTCCCACGGCTTGCAACGTTTCTTCGTAGTGTTTTCCGGTAATAATTTGCCCTTTTTTAAATGGTCGAACCGTTGTTTTATCAAAACCGGATTTGTTATCCAGTTTTTTCAACAGGGATTTCAACTCGCTTCTCCGGCTTTCAAATCGGTCGAATCCGGGAACATCATCGGGGAAATTTTCCATGAAAACAACTTTCGCTCCTTGTTCTATCAGTTTTGTGATATGTTTCAAAACTTCCAACGGCATTTTATGCACAGCCGGAAGAATAAGGGTTTCGTATCTTATTCCGCCTTCGGTAACGAACTTCCCTTTTTCGCAAGTGGCGGAGAGAATAAACTGATCGGAAATATAATCGACATCGTAACCACTTTTGTAAATGGACTGTACCATTTGGATAAATTTAGGCATACGTTTGTCCATGCTGTGAATGTCGAATTGCAACAATCGTCCCTTTTGTTCGTGCCAACTATCGTAGACCGGCAAATAAATAAGAAAATCATTATCCGGTTTGCCCATTTGTAAAAACGACTGACAACGGGTGATGTATGAGAACATCGCTGGTGCATCATTCCAAATAGTATTGTTTGGCGTCATATTTACCGAGGCATAAAATTGCCATCCCGGCCAAGCAGCTTCTTTGGGCGAATAAGGCGTTCCGTGAAAATAACAATGATTGACACCTGCCGAAAACAACAAATCCAAGTCAGGTTTGCATTGCGAAAGCGAGGTGCGGAAATGCTCGGTGAGCCATGTTAATGATTCGGACGACACATAAGGTTTTCCTGAAATATGGGCTGCGGAAGACGCATATTTTAGCATCGATAACTCCGAATCGTTTTTGCGAACCAATGAATCTTTGCGCAAACCTTTGATGCCAAAGTCCGACAAGCCGAATCCTTCGCATTCGGGAACGTCAACTGTAGCGTACAAATCAATTAGGTTTCCGGGTGAACCGTGCGCTTGATTACGGGTTTTACTTCCGTGCGTGTGTGCCCAGTTTGTCCATTGTTGCGTGAAATTTTCAAGTAGTAATTCCGATAATGTTTCGCGATAATCAGAAATTAAACGCACCGTTACTTCAGTTCTTTCTTTTGCTAAAAATGCGGGCAAATGATTTTCCAGTTTGTATCCTCTGCGCTTGTAAAATTGCTCAAAAAAGTCTTCTGTCCAATCTGCACCATACACCTCGTACGAATCGTTGAAAAAATTATGCGGATAAGATGTTTTGGAAGTCGCAAAAGCTTTTTCGAATCGATTAAAGTAATGTTTCACGGCTTTTTTCGAGAAATGATCCATTACGTAACCTTCGCCGCCGGGAGCAGCCCGTTTTACCTTTTGAAAAGTTTTTCCACAAAAAGCAGCAATAATTGTCCAATTGCCTTTCGGAGCTTTCCAAATTAATTTCCCGTCTGCACCAACTTTTGATGTTAAATCCAAACTTTTGTAATTTGAATTGTAAGCCATTACTCTACTGAGTTTAGCTTTTCCCAACTGATTTTTATCGATGGGAATAATAATAGACGAAAAAACTTCTCCACCTTTCACACTGTATTCGTTGGTCAACAGTTTGGATGCAGCATCTTCAATGCTAACTTCTGGACCGCCAAACGGCCAGCCTGTTCCATTGTTCATATCGGTTTGCATGCCTAGCCGACTGGTTTCCGCAGTAGTGTGTTGCAACATTTCCATCCATTTCGGCGAAAGAAACGGAATGTCGTTGGCTTCATTTTTTTGCAAACCATAAATAGGCGTAATTTCAACTGTTCCCATTCCTGCACGGGCATATTCTTCCAAATTGTAAGTCAGATTGGCTTTATCAACCGCACTTCCCAACCACCACCAGCGCGTCCCCGGGCGCATTTCGTTTGAAATGGTTGGCCAGGAGACTTGCTCCCTGATAACACCATACTGCTGCCATACAGTAATCTGACTTGAGATACTAATAGAGAATAGGACATTGACAACGATAAATAGGGAAAGTGTTTTTTTCATTAAATAGTCCATTTGGTCCGCCAGCGCAATACTGGTTTTTCATTTTCAAACTCAATGGGTAGCCAGATATAACGAGCATCAATAGGTATTTTGGGAGTCCATCGGTCGGCCATAAAAATATAGAGGTCTTTTTTTCCTTCTACTTTTTGAATATAAGTTCCCTGCGATAGAAATGTGGTGTGTGCATTTTCGCCAACGCATGGATTTCCCAATTCTGTCCACGTTCCAAATAGCGAGTCGGCAACTGCCATGCGCGCTGCATTGGGAGTCCAGCCGGTACAGTCGGAAGTTATCAGAAAATATTTTCCATTCCGTTTTAAAATAGTGGGTGCTTCGTTGTGTTTGCCTGCTAAAATGCGCACATAGCGTCCGGAGTGGCTTTGATAATCGTCCGAAAGTTCGGCAATGTGAAGTGTTTGGTTTTCTTCGGAAGCAAAAATATGGTAAGCTCGTTTGTCGTCGTCTACAAAAATAGTCATATCGCGCGACATTTGACCACCTGCCAAATCGCGTCGAACGTAAAGCCCATTTTCAACAGCATCAGTTTGGATAAGCGTATCGTTTTTTTGTTCTTGAGTAAAATTCAGCGGGTAGATTCCAGCATTGGGGCGGTACGAACGAACATACTCAAAAGTACCAGTAGGACTATCGCTTACAGCCATTGCCACGCGAGCGGCTTTGTAGCTTTGTCCCTTCAGTTCCAAATGAAACCAAAGCACATACTTTTGTGTTTTTTCATTGTAAACTACTTTCGGGCGTTCCATAATACATCCCTTTGTTATATCCG
>JAIFKX010000022.1 GCA_020049335.1 Paludibacter sp.
TACACTTTTACCCAATCGACTTCCAAAAGTCCTTCGTCGCCATCCGATTTTTGGGGCAAAAATGAATTGAAAACTAAAAACATTTCTTCTTGTGGTATATTGGCTGTTGTTCGGTATACTTCAATGTTGTTAATCATCCAAACAAGCTCATTTTTAGACCATTTAAGTGTATAGATATAAAAACGAGAAGGATTTATACCTGTAATTTTTGTGCTGTCAAAAATTTCTTTGTAAGCATTTCCAACACTAATTTTTTTTCCATCGAAATGAAAAATATTGATATGTGGTAATTTGCCATCAGCACCTAGCCAAAAGGCATGATTTACATTTCCTGTGCAACGAATTTTGGCGCTGAAAGTGCCGCCTTTTTGTCGAAACTGTGAACCTGTTTGAAGTACATCCGACGAATATTCGAAATCTTGCATCACAAAACCTTTTGTTTTATCCCAAGCCCGAGCAGTTAACAATTCTTTTTTTGTACCAATAGTTAAAATACCATCGCGTACGTGACTATTTTTCCCGTCGTTGTTGGCTTGTTTTTCGTTCGTAAACGAATGATTCGAAATTGTTTTAGGGTTTTTATAATGGAAGCCAAAATTCCAAGAAGATTTGCTAAGCGAATTCCAGTTGAAAGTATCTTCGAACGTAATTTTTTGGTTCAAAAAAACCTCAAACCGTTCTGGTTTCTCGTTGTTATAAAAAATAATATCAGGGTTTTTATCTAATTCGTAATATCGCTGTTCTTTTTTATACTCAGCCGTTGTTTGCCATCGTTGTGGGTTCGACCAAAAAGCGTTATTTGCAATAAACTCTTCGCTTTTTACTTTCTTCTTAAGCTCTTCGTATTCTTTTATAACAAACGACTCGTGAAATCGACAATAGATTTTATAATTCGACGATTTTTCGAATGCTTTCTGATTTTGAAGTAGTTGAGAGGCTGCCACTTCCTTTTTGTCTCCTAACTTTTCGTAGTCAGGCGTTTTTTCAAAAGCTAAAAAAGCTTTTAATTCGGAAGAAATTAATACCTCATAATAAATCTTGATTTTAGGGGAGTTATTTAGTTTCGAAAACTTTTTAGTGGCTCTATACTCCTCTGTATCTTTGTATTTGCGGTTCTGAAGTGTCTTTTTATTTTCGATAAAAGCTGCGGCTTTTACTTCATGATATAGTTTTTTGTACTCTTCGAGTTCTACCGATTTCGAAACCTCTTTGTAGCGCTTCATTGCTATAACCAACTCCTCATCTCGTTTTTCGAGCACTTCGGTTGGTGTAATTTTACCTAACAGGCTTTTCCAGAAAAGATTCATAAATTCTATTTGTTATTTATTTTGCCCCAAACCCCTAAAGGGGCTTAAAAGAAAAAAGACCATCGGTACTAATTCACATCCCCTTTAGGGGCTTGGGGCAGATATAATTATTTACTATTTACTAATTCTGAATTAAAACAAATAATTCGTTTAAATTGTTTGCAATCAATGGCTTAAAATATTCAACTGGAATAAACATTTCGGCACGCATGCGCTCTGTTTGCTTCAAGAGATAATCGTAAAAACCATTTTCATTGAGAATAATAACCGTTTTTTTGTGTTCGCCCACAATGCCTGAAGCCAACACATCGAATAACTCATCTAAAGTGCCATAACTACCTGGCAGCACCACAAATACTTCTGAGCGAGTTTTCATCAACTCTTTTCGCTCACCCATTGTTTTTACAGTCAATAGCTCTGTACATAGTGGATTTACGCGGCCCATTCGTTCTACGGCTTCGGGAATTACGCCGACAATTATGCCATTTTCTGCCAAAGCACCTTCCGAGACTGCTGACATAGAACCACCGGTGGCACCACCAAAAACGAGCGAATGTCCGTTTCTTGCTATCCAGCTACCCAGCTCAAAAGCGGTGTCTAAATAGTTTTGAGCTATGTGGTTGCTCGACGAGCAGTAAACGGCTATATTCATCGTTTGGTTATTTAGTTGATTGGTTCATCTGTTGATTGGTTCATCTGTTGATTGGTTCATCTGTTGATTTTTTTTTAATAATCTATTTGAACTAATTTACTTTTATGAACAAATTAACTTTATGAACTAATCAACTTTATGAACAAATTAACTTTATAAACTAATATTAGGCATCAATTTTAGCGTACGTTGCATTTTCCTCAATAAACTGACGGCGAGGTGCTACATCGTCGCCCATAAGCATCGAGAAAACGTGGTCGGCAGTAGCAGCATTTTCGATGGTTACTTGACGTAATGTACGATTGTCGGGATTCATGGTAGTGTCCCACAGCTGAATTTCGTTCATCTCACCCAAACCTTTGTAACGTTGTGTGTGAATAGAGCCCTCATTTCCACCATGTTTTTCGATAAATTGCTGACGTTGTAAATCGTTCCAACAATATTCTTCCACTTTTCCTTTTTTACATAAGTAGAGTGGTGGCGTAGCAATATATAAATATCCTTGTTCGATTAACTCTTTCATGTGGCGGAAAAAGAAAGTCATAATTAGCGTAGCAATGTGGCTTCCATCCACATCGGCATCGGTCATGATTATGATTTTATGATAACGCAATTTTGCCATATTTAGTGCCTTGCTATCTTCTTCGGTACCAATTGATACGCCCAAAGCAGTGTAGATATTACGAATTTCTTCGCTTTCTAAAACTTTGTGTGGCATGGCTTTTTCGACGTTCAGAATTTTACCACGCAAAGGCAAAATTGCCTGAAACTGACGGCTACGACCTTGCTTGGCAGTACCACCCGCTGAGTCTCCTTCGACAAGAAATAATTCGCATTTTGCTGGATCTTTATCAGCGCAGTCGGCCAATTTACCGGGCAATCCTCCACCCGAAAGTGGCGATTTACGTTGTACCATTTCGCGAGCTTTACGAGCTGCATGACGCGCTGTGGCAGCCAAAATAACTTTATCGACAATAATACGTGCCGCTTTTGGGTTTTCTTCTAAATAATTGCCAAGTGCTTCGCTCACAGCCATTTCAACCGAACCCATTACCTCATTGTTACCCAATTTGGTTTTGGTTTGTCCTTCGAATTGTGGCTCTTGAACCTTAATGGATATAACAGCAGTTAGTCCTTCGCGAAAGTCATCGCCACTGATTTCGATTTTTAACTTATCTAATAGTTTTGTGTCCTCAGCGTATTTTTTTAACGTACGCGTTAGTCCACGACGGAAACCCGCCAAGTGCGTTCCACCTTCAATGGTGTTGATATTATTTACGTAGGAGTGAATATTTTCGTTGTACGACGTGTTGTAAGTCATAGCAATTTCCACTGGTGTACCGTTTTTTTCGGTAATAATGTGGATAACACTGTCAATCAATTTTTCACGGGCTTCGTCGATGTATTCAACAAATTCTTTAAGACCTTCGTTCGAATAAAATAATTCGTATTTAAAAGTGCCATCCTCATTTAGATTACGTCTGTCGGTAAGTGTAAGTGTAATTCCGGCATTCAAATAAGAAAGTTCGCGAAGGCGATTTGCTAAAATATCAAACTTATAAACGGATTCAATAAAAATGGTTGAATCGGGGAGGAAGGTAACCATTGTTCCATTGTGCGTAGAGGTTCCAATTTCTTTCACCGGAAATTTAGGAATTCCACATTCATATTCCTGCATATAGAGTTTTCCATTACGCGAAACTTCGACATGAAGTAAGGTTGAAAGTGCATTTACGCACGACACACCCACACCGTGAAGCCCTCCAGAAACTTTGTAACTATCTTTGTCAAATTTACCACCAGCATGAAGCACCGTCATTACCACTTCAAGCGCCGATTTGCCTTCTTTTTCGTGCATATCCACGGGGATACCACGACCATTATCGACAACTGTAATGGAATTATCTTCGTTTATGGTAACATTTATGGTATCGCAATGTCCAGCTAATGCTTCATCAATGGAATTGTCAACTACTTCATATACAAGGTGATGCAATCCTTTTACACCAATATCGCCAATATACATGGCTGGACGTTTACGAACTGCTTCTAATCCTTCTAAAACCTGAATACTGCTTGCTCCGTAATCGGAGTTGCCATTTTCTTTTACTTCTTCGCTCATTTTCTACTGCAATGAATTTAAATTCAATTAATTAGATATGTATTTCCGTTAAGTGAAATATCTTGTTTTTACAAAAAATATACTTTGCGGAAAAAACATACAAATATACGGTAAAAAAATGGATAAATGAGCGTTTTCCATCTCGTTTTGACAAAAAAATGGATAAAAAATTGCTTTAAAATTACATAAAATGAAACGAACATCACAAAATTTAATCTATTTTGACCCTCGGGGGCTCACGATAGTTATCGGGATAAATTTTGTTTTGTGAGTTCCAACTGACAAATAAAAAATAAATTTTAAACAGATGAAATTTTTACTTAGATTCAGGCTTAACTCTCTAATTCCAGAGGTTAAAATCTCAGGCAATTCTTTTTAATTCCAGAGGTTAAAACCTCAGGCAATCAAATAGGTCGTGGCTACGCCACTTGTAAGACCGCGGCAATTTCTTTTTTATAAATCGCATCGCGACGATTGATATTTTTTACATGGGGTTTAAACCCAATGTAATTGAACCCAAATCCCCCTTAATTGAATTATAGCTTAACTTTTTTTTTTGAACTCCACCTTAATTTTACAGCGTTAAATTTCGCCTACCTATTTGACTGATTTTCAATGTAAATAGAATAAATCGCGTGTGGGAATAAACAATTAAATCTAAGATGAGTAAAAACGCAATTATTACAGTTGTTATCTTATTTTCAGTGCTAAATTTACAGGCTCAAAAACTCATATTACCGAAGTTTATTTCGGATGGTATGGTTATTCAGCACGAAACCAAAGTGCCTATCTGGGGTTGGACAAGTCCTGGAACAACAGTTGAAGTTACGGGAAGCTGGAATAACCTAAAAGTGAATTAAGTTGTCGATGCTAATAAACGAAAAAAAACTTTCCTGTTTGCAAATTCGGTAGTTAAAGGTAAATATTGTCCTGTATCGGTTGTTTATACGACTTATTTACATACCATCAGGGCAGGCGAAGCTACTTCAACAAAATTGGTTGTTGCTACGAAATCCCATTGAAATATGCGACTTATGCGGAAGGGTTTTGAAAAAATATTCAGTTTCGAGCAATATTTCGCTTGCCGAATTAAAAAATGGCGTATATTTGCTCAAGTTACAAGTTGGAAATGCAGTTGAAAAAAGTAAATTGATTGTAAGGAAATAAACTTATTAATAAACAGAATACGAAAAATTACTTAGAATATTATTGATAATGAAAAACAAAAAAGTGGTCGTAGAATTTGCATTTATTTTCTGTATTATAACGAACTCATTTTCTCAAAATGTTGATTGGGTGAGTAGTACGGATGAAAATAGGTGGGTAAAAAAAGAATCTTTAAAACTTACCGACTTCAAAGATACAGATCAAGTTGATATTGAAGTGCTAACCGACCAGAAACAACAAACCATGGAAGGCTGGGGCGGTTGTTTCAATGAATTGGGTTGGCAGGCATTGCAGACTTTACCTTTTAAGGAACGCGATAAAGTGATGCAGGCATTTTTTGACCCCAACGAGGGACTGAAATATAATATTTGCCGTATGCCTATCGGGGCGAACGACTATTCCTTCACATGGTATTCGCTGAATGAAACCGAAGGCGATTTTAAAATGAAAAATTTTAGTATAGAAAGAGATAAGAGTATTCTCATTCCGTACATCAAAGCGGCGATGAAATACAGACCCGATCTTAAAGTATGGGCATCGCCTTGGAGTCCACCAACGTGGATGAAAACCAACAATCATTATGCAAATAAACCAAACACCTACAACGACCTTACCGAAGCAAAAGCAGTAAAATCGGGCGACCAGTTTATACAAAAAAAAGAATACCTGTCGGCGTTTGCACTTTATCTCGCAAAATTTGTAACTGCTTATCGTAATCAAGGGATTAATATACAGGCCATACATATTCAGAATGAACCATATACGTACAATCAATGGCCAAATTGCAGTTGGACAGCACATGCCATGCGCGATTTTATTTCAATGTATTTAGGTCCT
>JAIFKX010000278.1 GCA_020049335.1 Paludibacter sp.
TGCTTAGCAGCGTATTAAATTCAAAAACTGCTATTGAAATAAACCGAGGCATTATGCGAGCATTTGTAGCAATCCGGCAAGCACTTGAAAGCAAGCCTACTACGGTAGCAGTATCGGAACTCCGAACCGAACTCAACCAGCTTAAAGCCTATATCGAAGAAGTATTTACGGATTACAACGATATAAACGAAGATACACGCATTCAGATTGAACTCATTAACCAATCGTTAGCCGAGCTGCATACCGACAAAAAACAACTTGAAAAACCACGAAATCGGATTGGGTTTATTACGCAATAGCACTATTGAGCAAAAGTGAGGGCGCGACTTTAAGTCGCACTCTCACTGACAGTTTAGTTAATTCCTGAAATTTTTCTGCAATTACATCTTTTATTAAAAAAATATCTCTATTTTTGTAAATCTATTTATAAAACCTCTATTGAATGAATTTACCAAGATACGAGTTAAAAGCTGAAAAGACATTACTATTATTCGAGTTTATAAGTGAGGGTACAAAAGGTTCAATCGTAAAAATTATAAAATTTGATGAAACAACCTTGAAAGACGTATATAATCTCGCTTTTGGTGATAAAGATTCTGAAACTGGTGAAATAGATGATACGGTAGTTTCAAATAATGGCGATAGCGAACAAGTACTTGCAACTGTAGTTTCGGCAGTTTATGCTTTTACCGAAAAACAGGATGATGTATGGGTGTATGCAACCGGAAGCAACTCAACACGAACACGTTTGTATCAAATTGGTATAAATAAATATCTGAATGAGGTTAAACACGACTTCAATATTTATGGACTAAAGGATGGCGAGTGGCACAAGTTTAAAGCAAATGAAAATTATACAGCCTTTTTGGTGAGACGACACAACAAACAATTGAAAACTAAATAATTATGACAATAACTATAAAAAAACTAAACGCAAGCAAAATACCTATTGTTAGGATAGACAACCGATTAGAAGACTTGAAAAACAAACCGTATTTTCAACAAAAACTTAAACAGGCAAACGAAACACTACAAACTGTAGGTTTGCCTAAAAATTAACATACCGCAATCTCCCTCTACTTCTTGAGAGGGTTGTGGAGAGGTATTCTCGCCCGCTGTAGCGACAGCGGCATTTTTACATATTAAACAAAAGCGTTAGCTTTTATTTCTGAACATAATTAATTTAATCAAACAAATATTCGTTAATCGTTTATGCTATTTAATTCTCTAAACTTTGCTATATTTTTACCTCTTGTGTTTTTTCTTTACTGGTTTGCATCAAAAGGAAATAGAAAAATTCAAAACACCCTTCTACTCATTTCAAGTTACTATTTTTATGCCTCATGGGATTGGCGGTTTCTTTTTTTATTAATTTTCTCGACTTTACTCGATTATTTCACTGGTCTTAAAATGTTCGAAGCCCCCTCCGAGAAAGTTAGAAAATTCTGGTTTTGGCTAAGTGTAACTGTTAATTTAGGATTTTTGGGTGTTTTCAAATACTATAATTTCTTTGCCGACTCTTTTGCCGAAGCATTATCACTTTTTGGTATTCAAGCCAACTTATTGACACTGCAAGTAATTCTACCAGTGGGTATTTCTTTCTATACTTTTCATGGTCTTTCTTATGTTATCGACATTTACAATAAGCGCATTAAACCCGAAAGTCATTTTATTGATTACTCACTTTTTGTAAGCTTCTTTCCTCTTTTGGTAGCTGGACCAATTGAACGTGCCACACACTTGTTGCCTCAAATAAAAAGCCAGCGCACTTTCGAATACGACAAAGCTGTTGATGGATTGCGCCAAATCCTTTGGGGATTGTTTAAAAAAATAGTAGTGGCTGACAATTGTGCCAGCTTTGCCAATAACATATTCGAAACTTACCAAACCCAAAGCGGAAGTACACTCTTGCTGGGGGCTGTCTTTTTTGCCTTCCAGATTTATGGTGATTTCTCAGGATATTCTGATATTGCTTTGGGCACAGCAAAACTTTTTGGAATTGAATTGCTTCGCAATTTTGCATTCCCGTATTTTTCAAGAGATATAGCCGAATTTTGGCGTCGTTGGCACATTTCGCTCACTACTTGGTTTCGCGACTATCTTTACATTCCACTCGGTGGTAGTCGTGGCGGAAAGTGGAAAGCCATACGAAACACTTTTATAATTTTTATAGTAAGTGGTTTTTGGCATGGTGCAAATTGGACATTTATTGCGTGGGGAGCATTTCATGCATTTCTATTTTTACCACTATTACTACTGCAAAAAAATCGAAAGAACACAAATACGGTAGCAGAGGGGAGAATTCTACCCAATTTAAAAGAACTTTTTCAAATGGGTAGTACATTTATGTTAGTAATAATTGGTTGGATATTTTTTAGAGCTACTACAATAGAAAAAGCCTTTCAATATATTGACGGAATGATTCAATTTGGAACATTGAGAGCCAGTTATCGAATTTTTAATGAAAAGGAATTTTGGTTTATTGCAATTTTGATTGTTGTAGAGTGGATTCAGCGACACAAGAAACATGGGCTAGAATTCACTTCAATTAATAACGCCTTAGTTCGTAGGGCTATATATATCTTTATAATCGGTATGATAATCTGGTTTATGGGTAAAAATGAAACATTTATTTATTTTCAATTTTAAGAAATGAAGAGGTTTACAATTAAGTTAATCGGCATTTTAATTCCAATATATTTTGTGGTTTTATTTTATCTGTTTTATATAGAACCCAAATTTTCAAATGGATTAGGTTGGTTAGGGAAAATTCCATTTGGTAAGGAATATATGAATTCATTAGAAAAAAATTATTTGAAAGAATGTAGAGTTGATACTTTTCAAGTTAATTCAAATTCTCTTCAAGCTCGGATTGCAACATGTGGAGACTCGTTTAGCCAGCAAAATATATTTGGTTATCAAAATTACCTTGCTCACATTGAGAATACAACTATATTAAACTTTAAAAGAAATGATAATTGTTCTCTTTCACCTGAGCAAATAATTATAAATCATTTAAAATTAGGAGATTTACATAAACTTAAAACTGAAACAGTGATTGTAGAAGCAGTTGAAAGAGCTTTTATTTCAAATTTATGTAATTTGAATTTTGATTCAATATTGGTTGAATCGGAACAAACTATAAAGCAGAGTTCTAAAAAACCAATAATAGAAAACATTTCCGAGTGGATAAGGCTTTCAATATGGGCTGGGAAAGAGAGTATGGTTAAGAAAGTAAATTTAGATTCTTATTATTTTGACAACGTAAAAAGAGGCAATGAATTGTATTTTATCAATGCTGATTTGTGGTTCACAAATATTAATTCAGAGGATATAAAACTTGCGAAAATGAATTTAATAAAACTAAAACAGCTTTTTGACTCTGCAGGAATTAAATTTATATATCTAATTGCAGCAGACAAATACAATGTTTATCAGTCATTTACAGTAAATAATCCTTATCCAAAGAATAGATTAATGGAACACTTTAAAGACTTTGATAAAATGAACTATTTTATGAACACAAATAATATACTAATTCCAATGGTGGAAAATGGAATTAAAGATGTTTATATGATGGATGATACCCATTGGTCGTATAAAGCTAGTGAAGCTGTTGCAGAAGAGCTACATCGGAGAATAAATCTATTGAAAATTGAAGATACCCCTCGCTGAGCGTGGGCACTTTGGCTCGGCTCTTCGGAACGTGTAATCTCGCATTAGCATCTGTCCGTAGTTTCTTTATCTACATACTATTGAAAGGAAGTCTTCTGACTTACATATTAAAATTCCCGGCTGAATTTCAACCAATTGAAGTTCAGCCGCGATTTAATCTAAAGCAAAATTTAATATGTATTTTTTTGAAATATAATCGTAAATAGATATATAGTAACAAAATTGTTACTATATTTGTAGCTTAAATATATAAAAGAATAGTATGCCTGAAGTTTTTCGAATTTTTGGAATCCGTTTTTACTTTTATGCAAATGAACATTTACCTATTCATATACATGTTCAAAATGCGAATGGAAAAGCTAAGTTTCAAGTATTTCCAACTATTAAGCTAATCGAAAATAAAGGCTTAAAACCGTCAGAAATTAAATTAGCTGAAGGCATTATTGAGGAGAATAAAATTTTAATAGTAAAATCGTGGGAGGCATTTCATGGAAAAATGGACTGATTTAAAAATAGAAAAGGTATGGTTTGACACTGAAAATATTTTCATACAAACCAACGATGGCACCCTAAAAAGTCATCCATTGAGGTGGTTTCCTTCGCTTTGGAATGCAACTGCCGAACAGCGTGAAAAATTTGAAATAGGCAAATGGGGAGACGATATTCACTGGGAAGAATTGAATGAAGATTTGAGTTTAGAAGGTTTTTTTACTTTCAACAAAGACGAGATTGAAAACCAACGGAATGAAGTATCGCGCGTATTTAATCAGTTTCCTGTACTAAATATCAGTAAGTTTGCCGAAAAAAACAAAATAAATCGTAGCTTGTTGGCGAGTTATGTATGTAACGAGAAAAAACCCGGCATAAAAAAGAAAAAACAAATTGAGCTTGCGTTACACCAACTAGGAAATGAATTGCTGTCGGTAAAACTTTAAGGTAGATTGGTTTCCCTGCTCCCCGAAGCTTATAATTTCTCACTGGCAGCTTTCCGTAGTTTCTTTAACTACGGACTGTGGAAAGTAAGGCTCTGTCTTCCATATTAATAAATCCGGCTGAATTTCAATTGTTAGAGTTCAGCCGTGATTATTTTTTTGACAAAAAAGCCACACCGTTTTCGGGTGAGGCTACTTCAAAATAATCAGAGTGATATAGAAATTAATTCGTTTCCGAAGCGGTGCAGTCCGATTTCTATTTTTTCTACCTGAGCTTTGCGAGGTTTCGATTTTCCATGCAAGTAGCTCCACAATTGTTTTTGGTGTATGCCAGTAATGCGCTCCAATCCAGATAACGATAAAATGCCCGAATAATACTTAAGTAAACTCTCTGTATCAAATTTGTAAATAACCTCAAAAGGTTCATTTAAAAATTCAGGATATTCAAATCCATCTTCAATGGCAGATTCTTTTAAAAACTCCATTTGTTTCATCATATTTACTTTGGCAGCTTCGGCATTTTCACCCATTCCTGTAAATGGTTGGTCAATGCAGTAAACGCTATAACCACCGTCTGTTGCTCTTTCGATAATTGCTTCTATAGTTTTCATGTGTTTATAATTGATTTTTTATTTGTCACATGGAACTTACCATATTAAAATAATCATTGTTTTGTGTGTTAATAATTATTTTAACATGGACGTTTCATATTGTATCTGTTTTTTTTAGTGGGATTATTTAAGCCCCATCTCTTTTTTAATTTTCATTTCTAAACCTTTTCCTACCTCTTTACTTCCGTGAAAAGGTACAGGATAATGTCTGCCATCTTTCTCGTAAATTATGTGGCTTGTTCCATTCTGCCTTTACACTTTCCAACCGTTACGAAGGATAAGTCTGTTTAGTTCACTTGATTTCATGTATTTATTTGTCGTTTGGTGGTGCAAAGATAGAAATATTTCTATTGGTAACAATGAAATAATGGAAATAATTCTATTGTTTTTATTGTTCTTGAAAGATTTAACAATTGATTATACAATATAGACCCCTCGCCCCTCGTAGCCTATAATCTCGTGCTGGCAGCTGTCCGTAGTTTTTTTTAACTACGGACTGTGGAAAGTAAGGCTCTGCCTTGCATATTAATAAATCACGGCTGAATTTCAATAATAGAAGTTCAGCCGGATTTTTATACAAATAAAGTTTTAAGTCAGTTTGTTATGCTATCAAAAGAAGTTTAGTATATTTGCACATTCAATTCATAAAAAATAAAATCTTATGATACATACAGTAAAAATAAGTGACGACACGCCTAACGGAAAACGTATTATTGAAGACTTGCGCAACAACTACAAAGAGGTTGAATTTATTAGTTCTACGGTAAGCTCAATTATTCCTGAAGGTTATATGACTGCTAATGATTTTCGAAAAAATGTGAAGTCAAAAATTCAGAAACATTATCAGGAAAATGGTAAAAGCACCCGTTGGAATTTGAACACGCAATGAAATATGTTGATGATATAGTAGAAGTTTGTGAAAATCTTGATAAAACGATTTTTCATGCCAATGTTCAATTTGAAATTCACAAAAAGTATGGCAAGAAAGTATTGAATTATATTCGAAACAAAAGTACAACTTGGTATATAATTTATGATATTGATTTAGCTTCGAATACCATTTATATTCAGCATATTACCTCCAATCACGTCACTATTTCCGAAAAAGAATAACCCCTGTTCTTCGTAGCGTGTAATCTTGCACAGGACGCTGTCCGTAGTTTCTTTAATAACGGACTGTGAAAATTAAGGCTCTGCCTTACATATTAATAAATCACGGCCGAATTTCAAATAATTGGAGTTTAGCCGCGATTGCATATATTGAGCGGGTGACTCAAAGTCACCCGCTCAATAAGGATATTATAATAGCATCTTAAACTTATGCTTATGACTTTCGGAAATCGTGAGCAAGAGTTACCGAAGTCGTCCTCATAAGTTGTTCAAGTCATGAGCACAATTTTTAAGTGTAAGTCATAAAGTTTTATAGGCATCCTTACTAACGCTTATAATGCATCGTTACTAATGTTAGTAATGCATCATTATTAGGTAATACAATTCACCCTTGCTAACGTTAGTGTGTCATCCCTGCAAACGTTAGTGTGCCACCCGTGTTAGGTAATACAAGTCATCCTTGTTAGTAGCACTACTAATAGTGTGTTAGAAACGCTACTAATTGTGCATTAGTAACATTACTAAGGGTTGTTAAGTAGCGTTGAATCCAAACATACCCTTATGAAACATTATTACCGCTTAATGATATAATTGTTTTAGTTCGATTACAGATATTATTTCTATTTTTGTGCTTTCAAGTTCATTGTTAATATAAAATCGAAATATGACAAAAAAGCATTTTGCCGGCATTGCATTCGTTGCGATGCTAATTTTACCAACAATAACAGCGCAAACCAAGAAATTTTACCAAGAACCCAGTTGGCAGCCACGTATCTTTTTGCCTTATGATGAGGTTATTAAGGGCGATTTTTGTCCGCCCTCACCAGCTGTGCCGCTAACTTACATTGACCCGACATTTGATGAAAGCCGACTAAGCAAGGTACCTGCACCAGGTGTGCATCCTCGTGTGTTGATTACGCCTACCGATTTGGAAGTAATTCGACAGAAAGTGGCGTTGGGTGAAGATGCTCCATTGGCATTTAAAGTTATGTGGGAAAGGGAAAAACGCAAACAAAATGCATTCTATGCGTTAGTAACCAAAAATGATAAGCTCGGAAAAGAACTGGCCGGATTGTTGGTTGAAAAACTAAAAAATTTGGAAAAAAAGCTCCCTGAACTGGAAAAACAACCCGATAATGAAAATCTTTGGTCGGTGGAGCGCTCCATAGTGGCGCAGGGAAACCCTGACCCACCTACCGAAATTTGGGATTTGCTGGATTACGATTATTTGTACGATTGGTT
>JAIFKX010000101.1 GCA_020049335.1 Paludibacter sp.
GCGTGGGCTTTAACTTATTACTTGTATAGGGCAGTCTAAGGCCTCAGAAGTGTGATACAGTTGAAGTACCACGCTTTTTTTATGCCTGAAAGTGAACGAAAAAATTAATATAGCGGAAGCCGAAAAGCTTTAGAGTAGGCAAATCATCAAAAAATCATTTTTATGAAAATTATTAATCAATTGTTGTGTCTATTATCATTGTCATTAATTATCGTGTCTTGCGAAGAGGAGCTCGCTCCAATAGCAAGTTTTACGTTTGTTGGTGCAAATAAATCTGCTCCAGCTGAAGTTACATTTACAAATAGTTCACAAAATGCTATATCCTATTCATGGGAATTTGGAGATGGTGCTTCGTCAACTGAGAAAAACACAAAACACACCTATACTACAGGTGGAACATTTACGGTAAAGTTGACTGCGTATAGTAAAGAATCTTCGAATTCTACAACTTCAAGTATTACTATTTTAAATCCAGTGCCCAATCCTGTATCAAATTTTAGTTTTGTTGAAAATGGTAATTTTGCACCAAGCAAAGTTACATTTACAAATTCGTCAACAAATGGCTCAACTTACTCGTGGGATTTTGGAGATGGTCAAACTTCAACTTTAGAAAGCCCAACCCATGTATTCGCAACAGGTGGAACTTTCAATGTAACATTAAAAGCGAAAAATAGTATTGGCGTTGAGACTATTTTAAACAAGACAATTACCATAAAAAATACACCTACAAAACTAAAATTAAATTCAATAACTTTAACTGGATATCCTCTTGTTAAGTCAAATGGTGCAAGTTGGGATAGTGGTTCTGGTCCAGATATTTTTCCAAACATTATTCATTCAACTGGAACTTTAAGTTTACAAAGTTATAGAAAGGAAGATTTCATATCAAGCTATTTACCATACACATATAGTTCTGGATTGCCTTTCACTTTTACAAATCTTGACTATCAAAATGAAATTGATTTTTACGACTACGACCCCATTGGTTCTAATGAATGGATGAGTGGATATTATTTTACAATCAGAAACAACATGCCTACAAATGGTAATCAATATCCAAATACAATTAATTTTCAAAGCACAACAAGTGAGCTAAAATTCACCTTAAATGTTGAATGGGTGTTATAAAGCTAATCAATAAATATGAACTAAAATAAAATTTATAATATGAAAAATTTAATTATGTCAACAAAATTTTATAGTACAGTTTTAAAACACTTATTTGTGTTTTGTGTTTTTAATTTTTCAATTGTAAGCTCGTATGCAGTAAAGGCTTATCCACATCCTATTTTTGTTACACAACCTGATGGTTCAACCTTAACTATACAATTGCATGGAGATGAGTTTTATAATTACAGAACAACCACGGATGGTTATCTTCTGAAACAAAATTCGAAAGAATTTTATACTTATGCAACTATTGATTCATTAGGTGAACTTGCTGAATCACAAATTGTTGCAAATGAAATTGCCAAACGTAGTGCTAATGAAATACAATTTGTAAAATCGTTGAATAAGTCAGAACAAATTACGGCGGTTAAAAGTAACTTTAGTCGTGCTAAAAAAATAAGCTCAAGAGAAGTTAGACAAAATGAATTTCCAAAGATTGGTTCTCCTAAATCATTAGTTCTCCTTGTCAATTTTACAGATAAATCTTTTGTTACAGTTAATTCACAAATAGCATTCACAAACCTATTAAATCAAGATGGTTATAGTGCTAATGGTGGAACTGGTTCAGCTCGTGATTATTTCATGAGTGCTTCGTATGGCAAATTCTCACCACAATTTAATATAGTTGGTCCATATACCTTACCTCACAATATGGCTTATTATGGTGCTTCTTCATCAAACGATCGCGATCAAAACCCACAACAAATGGTTGTGGATGCTTGTAATTTAGCATTCAGTGGTGGATTAGATTTTAGTCAATACGATACAGATAATGATGGTGTAATTGATAATGTATTCGTAGTTTTTGCAGGTTATAATGAAGCGGAAGGGGCATCAACTAATACAATTTGGCCTCACCGTTGGTCAGTTGTAGCTGGTTCAAATTATTCAGGGAATACAGAATCAATCACTTATAATGGTAAATTGTTAAGAGATTACGCCTGTACATCGGAGCTACGTGGAAATAGCGGAAGTAATATGTGCGGAATTGGCACATTTTGCCATGAATTTAGTCATGTGCTAGGTTTAGCTGACTATTATCACACTACTGAATCAAAAAATACACTGGGCAACTGGAGTTTAATGGATGTGGGTAATGATTTGAACTTAGGGCGTACACCTCCTACTTATTCAGTATTTGATAGAAAATTGATGGGTTGGTTCGTTCCAGAAGAGGTAAACACACCATCTGATTTGACGCTTTTGCCAATATATCAGGGAAAAACAACACCACTTAACACAAACAATCAAGCTTTCTTATTATCTGGAAGTAATAATGAATACTTTCTGCTCGAATATCGAAAAAGAACAGGCTGGGATGAATTTCTGCCAGGCGAAGGTTTGCTTATTTGGCATATCGATTATGACGCTACAGCTTGGGCATATAATACTGTAAATAATTACACAGGCACTACACAGACAGAAGCAAGCCACATGAGAGTGTTTTTAGAAACTCCTGGATGGTCACCTACTCCTATTACTCCAGGTTCTCCTTTTCCATCAGAAATAATTGATTATTTTACCCCTACAACTTGGTCTGGCAATGATATTAAAAGAAAAATTACTGATATTTATAAAACGGAAAGTGATATTACATTTTCGGTTATGAAACCAGAATTAACGGTAAATGGCGAATTGAATGAATTTAAAACGCTATTAGGAACTCCATCTACTGCTCAAACGGTAAATTTTGTTGTATTAGATATTTATGAAAACAAATTTTGAAATAAAACTATCTTCTGAAAATGCATGGGGTAAAAAAATTACAATATCACCAATAAATAATCAAATAAATACAAATATTGATATTCGCTACAACCCAATCACAATGGGTAATCATGTTGATTACCTTGATGTTACAAGCGTAGGATTAGATGCCACTGGCGTTTTGATTGGTACAGCAAATCCTGTTATTATCACCCAAGTTTACGGTGGTGGAGGAAATAGTGGTGCAACTTATAAATCAGATTTTATTGAACTTTACAACACTACCGATTCGGATATTGATTTGAGTGGTTGGACAATTTATTATGTTGCAGCTACATTGTCATCTACAACGGTGAAATATGAATTTCCATTAAACACAAAAATTAAAGCTGGAAAACATTTTGCTCTCAAATGTGCTGATGGTGCTGGTGCTCAGCCCGCATGGAATATTGCTTTTGATGCTACTTCGACAATGGCATTAGGTGGTTCTGCAGGAAAAGTTATTTTACTTGATAGCAATAATGCTTTTGCGCTTTCGTCACCTCCAACTATTAACGAGATTATTAATCATGCTAACTTCGTTGATTATGTTGGATATGGCACAACAGCTGTTCCTATTTGGGGTAGTGCAATGGCATCGAATACAACTAACAATACTTCAGCAAAGCGAAAGTTTTTGAATGGCAACTATCAATACACCCAAAATTTTGGCAATGATTTTGAAATTGTAACAGCCGAACCACATAATTCTTCATTTACAACTGATATTACCAAAAACATTAGTTCGGGTTTGAATCTAAAAGTTGTGAATAAAACGCTTGTAATCAGTGGAATGTACGAAAACAAATCGATTGAAGTATTTAACATTGTTGGGACAAAGGTATATTCTTCTAAAAGTATCTCAAATTCAATATCATTAACACACTTGATAAATGGTATTTACTTTGTGAAAATTGGTACAGAAGTAATCAAAATTAAATTATAAAAAGAATCAGTATGAGAAAAGTTATTTTATTTTCGTTATTAGTTGGATTGTTTACATCTTGTATTAGCTTCAAACAAATAGGCAAGGTAAATATGATTTCAAATAGAAACATAAACCCCATCTTAAATTACACTGCATTGTCTACATTTATAAACTCTACAAAAAAGGAAATTAAAAAGTCAAAAGCTAAAACAATTGAGGACGCAATTGAAAATACAGTAAGATCAACCCCAGGCGGTGAGTTTTTAATGAATGCTAAGATTTATATTGTAAGTAATGGTTACTATGCAGTACAAGGAGATGTTTGGGGTAATGCTGAAAATCAATCATTTAAAGGTTTTAAAGTAGGAGATGTAGTAACTTGGAAAGTATTTTCGATAGAAAAAGCAAGTAACATTTATAAAAAGGGTACAATCACTGCTCTCAAAAGTGATAAGGAGTGCCTTGTAAAAGTTGAAGATACAGGCAAAACTATTGATTTGGAGTATGATAAAATAAGTAAGACTGAGTAATCTATTCATCCCCTCGCTGGTCGTAGCGTGTAATCTCGCACAAGTAGCAGTCCGTAGTTTCTTTAACTACTGACTGCGAAAAGCATTCCGATAGCTATCGGAACCAAACTTGCATATTAAAATATTCACTGCTGAATTTCAACAATTGAAGTTCAGCCGTGATTTTTTTTACTAAACAATATTTTGGCAAGTTTTGTTATTCCATTAGAAAAAA
Source organism: Paludibacter sp. (assembly GCA_020049335.1). Classification (GTDB taxonomy): domain Bacteria; phylum Bacteroidota; class Bacteroidia; order Bacteroidales; family Paludibacteraceae; genus Paludibacter. The sequence goes on from JAIFKX010000101.1 coordinate 4,589, forward strand.
TTTAGAAAACAATTGTTTTCATAATGCTTAATTGTGTTTGCTTTTCTGTAAACTTTTTTCACGAAAAGACATCTGAATAAATTATGCAGCTATTTGGTTTAAAATTAGAAAATTGATTGTATATTTGCATCTCAATTTATCATTAATTATCATTATGGGACAAGTAACTGGAATTAAAATAGAAAGGAATATTAAAGGTTTTCCAATTTTTGCGCATGTTGATTTACGCAAAAATCAGGAAGTATATAACTATTTTATTGAAAAAGGCGTTATTACTATTCCTGATATTCCTAATAAAGTTACACGTAAAGCAATAAGTCAGGCTAAAAACGGAATAGGTTTAAAAAAATTCATATCTACAGATGAATTATTTAAACACTGGGATAATGAATTATAATATTAAAGAAACAACTCAGTTTTCAAAAGACCTAAAAGAATTAATCCGAAATGGTTTTGATGTTGCTGATTAAAAACAAACTGTTCAAATTCTTATCGAAACAGGAACATTGCCGGATGAATTTAAAACACATACATTAGAAAGGGATTTTTCATTTATATACGACTCTCATTTGGATGTTGATATGATTTTATTGTGGCACAAATCACTTAATACAATTACACTTGTGAGGAATGGTACTCATTCCGATTTATTCTAAATATCTGCTTCTCGTAAACCGCAGCTGTCCGTAATTTCTTTAACTACGGACTGTAAAAAGGAAGTCTCCTGACTTCCAAATTAAAATTCACGGCTGAATTTCAAATTATTGAAGTTCAGCCGTAATTTTTTATCTGCAAACACAATTCAGCATTGTTGATTGTCATTTTGTAATATCATAAAGAATTTTGTATTTTTGTAGCGAATAATAAACATAAATGCTTATGCCAAAAGTTCTCTATTATATTACATCCAAAATTACCTGGATATTTTTGTTCTGGAATACGGACGTTAATGAAAATAGAGCACATGTACATGTAGGTAAAAAAGGAACATTAAGACTTTGTAAAATATGGCTTCAGCCAGAAGTAGAACTTGCCGATAGTGGTGAATTAAAAGAAAGTCAATTAAAAGAAATTTTACATGTTTCTGCTGAAAATCAGACTATATTGTTGAATCAATGGATAAAATTCAAATCAGGCAAGCAGGTAAAAGCTCTTACAATAAAAAAATAGTTATGAAAAAAATAGAAGGATTTTGGAATAATGTTCCGACAATAAAAAATGTTCAATTTAAAGAGAAAGGAAAAATGCAAATTGATTTGGCAGATAAACGTAGCATTATTGTTCCTGTTTCTGCTTTTCCGAGTATAAAAAAATTATCAACCAAAGACCGTAAACATTGGTATTTGTTGGGCAACGGTATTACATTTGAACATTCAAATGAAGTAATTCATATCGAACAAATTCTTGGCAATTTTCAAAATTACTCTCACGAACAGCAATTGTAGTAGCTACAGGGTATGAATTATATACTGACTGTTTAAAGCAACGTTCCAAACTTGCAGAATTTATTCACGGCTGAATTTCAAACAATTTGAGTTCAGCCGTATTTTTTTACCAAACAATATTTCAGCGCGTATTGTTATTCTATCAAAAAGAAGTTTCGTATATTTGCACATTCAATTATTAAAAAAGAGAAAGTATGATACATACTGTAGATTCAAAATCGAACAAATACCTTTCTGAAGCAGTCGTAAAGAAGTCTAAAATGAATGGAAATCAGACTTTAGATTCAATTCCCAATACCATTTCAAATGAAGATTATTTCACCTTGGAAGAGTTTAGAAAAATTGCAATTGAAAAAGGTCATTCATTTTGCGATAAACATGGTATTATTTAGTAATAAAGCTAATCAGGATTTAGATGATATTTATGAAGGACTATTAAATTGGAAGAAAATACATCTTGAAAGAACTTCTGTTATTAATTATGTTCTTGATATTATTGATGTTTGTGCTTCTATTGATAAAACAAATTATCATGCCAATGCGCAATTTGAAGTTCACAAAAAGTATGGTAAGAAAGTCTTTAATTATATTCGAAACAAAAACACAACCTGGTATATAATCTATGATATCGATTTAGCTTCGAATACCATTTATATTCAGCATATTACATCCAATCATGTTACTATTACCGAAAGTGAATAATCTTCGCCCTCACTCAGCTTAGACTCATTTACTCGGCATTGGCTCTTTGCATATATCACAATAAAACAAGTTTCCAAACTTGCAAATTAAACAAATCCGGCTGAATTTCAACATTTGAAATTCAGCCTGTGATTTTTTTCCCAAACAATATTTCAGCTCGTATTGTTATTCCATCAGAAAGAAGTTTTGTATATTTGCAAAACTAATAAATACATTTATGATAAACTCAACTATTCAAGCTTATTTACCAAAGGTAATTGAGTTATTTAAAAAGCATAAAATTAAAAACGCTTATATTTTTGGGTCTGCATTGACTGACAGATTTAATAATGATAGCGATGTTGATTTTTTAGTCAATTTACAAGAGGGGCTGAATCCGTTGGATGCAGGAGAACATTTATGGAATTTAGAATATGAATTGAAAGATTTATTACAACGCAATGTGGATTTGCTAACCGAACGTTCGCTAAAAAATCCGTATTTTATTTCAGAAGTTAATGCAACAAAAGTCGCTATTTATGGATAATAGATCTAATAAAATACTGACCGACATTTTAATTTGTATCGAGAATATTGACAACTACATAGGTGAAAATAAGATATTTAGCGAATACGATACAAACTATTTGCTACAAGATGCTGTTGAACGGAATCTAATTACAATTGGAGAAGCCGTCAATCAATTATTGAGACAAGCGCCTGAGATTGCAATTTCAGATGCACGAAAAATTGTTGATACAAGAAACAAATTAACACACGGATATGATGAGATTGAAAATGTACAAATTTGGAGTATTATCATTAAGTATTTACCAATTTTAAAACAAGAAGCAGAACGGCTAATCTTGAAATAATCTTCGCTGCTATCGAAACACGCTTTGCATATTCTAAAACACAATACGGCTGAATTTCAAACAATTGAAGTTCAGCCGTGATTTTAGATACCAAACAATATTGCAACGCATTACTCAAATAGTTAAATAGGCAAACAGAATAATCTTTTTTCAATTAAGCTATTGTGCTATCAAAATACACTTACGATATTTGCAACTGAAAATAGACACAAAATGAGTATAGAAAACAAACTTTCGAACACGATTCATAAACCAAATCCAAATTGTTTTATAAAAAGCTATGTTATGAGGCAACTATTATTACGGTGCTCTGCACCTTACCAAAACCTGTTTGTGATCAGGCTACAAATATAACGGTGCTCTGCACCTGAATCAAGGTGCAGAGCACCGTTATATTTGTAGATTACATGAAGTTTCGTAGAATCAAGGTGCAGAGCACCGAAATATATTTTATATCAGTTGTATTTCTTGAGTTTTTCGGCAGACCCTAATTAAATAAAAACAGACGATAAAATGAACACACTTCAATATAAAGGCTACAATGGCAGTATAGAATATAGTAGCGAGGACGATTGCTTATTCGGTAAAGTAATTGGGATAGAAAAACGCCACCTGATAAGTTATGAAGGCACAACGTTCGATGAGTTAAAAGCTGATTTCAGGGCAGGTATTGACAATTATTTAGAAATGTGCCAACAACAAGGATGGCAACCAGCAAAACCTTATAACGGCACTATCAATGTTCGACTCACTCCTGAAATACATGTACTTACAGCACAACGATCGACCGAATTGGGTATATCAATAAATGCATTTATTAAAGAAACGCTACAAAAGGCGGTAATGCTATAATAATCATTCAAATTATTTGAATATCTCCTCAAGCGAAAAATTTAGTTCTTTAATTTCGCCAAGTCCAATATCAAAAACGGGTTCGCCGGTAGTACTATCCAATTTAAAAGCCGGACGATGAGAACTTATTACCTGAAAGAAATTATCGATAAAAATTCTTCCTTTCGACTTCAGCACCTCAAAAATCTGACGACCTAATAGAAAAATAAACTCGCCCAAACTACTTGTGGAGTAAATATCTAAAAACACCAATTTTTGGTGGCATAAAAATAGTCGAAAATGTTTATTCAGCTATTATTTGTAAGACTGTGAGGGTTGATTTCTTACAGGCCTCAAAGTTGTTGTCTATCAATATATTGTAGTGTAAAATGTCGTTTTCCGTATTTGTTCTTACCCCACAATTAATATATTCTACAAGTGGATATTTTTCAAGTATATTTTGCATCATTTCTGCTATGGAGGGTGCAGTTTTGAGTTGTGCGTATTGAGAATAAGTGTATTTCAAAAAAACAACATTTTCGGTTATTCCTCTGTTGTCAAGCAAATAATTATTTTTGAGCGCTGTAGGCAGAGCTAATTTTCCATTGTAGAATAAATCGTTTGGAGCTGGGTATGCTACAATTTCGGTACGTGAATTATTCATTGTTACGGGAACATATTGAGTAAAATTGCCCGTAGTTTTATATATAATAGCTGTTTGGGTGGCTGCTACTGGATTTGTGTTTTCAATTTTTTGCTTGCTTTTGCACGAAAATAAAATGGTAGCTGCAAGCAATAATAATAGTAAGTTTTTCATAGTATAGTTATCTTTTATTGAATTTTGTTAGCTGCAAACCATCAGTTGTAAGCACTTTAAGAATATAATTTCCTGTTTTTAAATGGCTTATATCAATATTTGTTTTATCAGATTTGTCATTTTTTAGTTCGTAAACTAGCCTACCAAGTACATCAGTTATACTTAATTGAAGTATTCTATTGGTAGTTAATATTGTAAGTTGGTTAGTTGCTGGATTTGAGTAAATAAGCAGCTTGTTTTTTATTTCAATATTTTCCAAAGCGGTAGGCGTATCAACCAATGTAAAGTTTGTTCGATAAAAACTTGATGGGGTGAGTGCAGTCCAAGCATCAGTCGTATTTTGATAATAAACCGCTATAATGTAATTTTTAAGAGGCAAATTAAGTTGGCCCGAAAACGTGAATGTGCGCGTTTCATTCACATCGATATTAGCTTCCTGATAACCTAAATATGCTACTGAGCTACCGCCGGTAGTTTCAAACACAAAAGCAATTAATTTTTTATCATAATAGCCTGCTGTATTTTTAATAATGGCAGTTAGTGTAGCTTGATTTTTTTCAACTTTCGATGCATTTGGAAAGGATATAACAGAATTTAAGCTTAAAACAGGAGTCTCGGTAGGAGCAGCTGTTATGTCAACCAGCTGATAATTACCTAATTGCTCTATGGTTACTTGTTTAGTGGGGTTGTTTTTCGAATCATACATTACCGAAAGGTAATACTTGCCAGGGTTCATTGTTACAGTTCCTTGAAATTCCACATTTCGTGTTTCGCCTGCTGCTATATTAATAGCTTCGCTGCTTACAAGTTGATTTGTGGTTTGATTGTCGAACGATTCGAGGTAAATGCCTATTGTTGAGTTATATTCGGCACCATTATTTGTAATGCTGACACTGAATCTACCAGTTTTGCTTGTGTATAAATTGCCATTTTTGGTAAAAGTTTTTAAGACCAAAGAGGGAGTTTCGTTAGTTGGCGTAGCCAGCAAAACTTGCGAGGCTGTAACTGTTACATTTATATAATTTGGCAAACCTACTGGTGCTCGCATAATTTGCCAATTACTAGCAGTTGTTTGTTTATATACTAAATAAATTTTGTAATTTCCAGCAGTATAATTTGTTGGGATATTGATGTTGTCGTATGTTTGACTTGAAAAACCATAAAGAGTAGACAAATCTCCAATTGATTTTACAGTTCCAATAGTTCCCAAAAACACATTATTCGAATTGTAAATCGCAATAGCGGTGTTTCCACTAAAAGTGCTAATACCTCTGTTATAAACTTTGGATGCTGTAACCGAAAAAGTGCCACTACGCGAGATAACTTTGGTTGAATAAGCCAAAGTATCGTTGGTGTACAGATAATAGCTTGCTTTACTTGTGTTTGTGGGCTTCTGAATTCCAATTAAAATTCCCTGACGAGCATTGTATCCGCCCACACCTGCACCTATTCCTTGCGAACTTGGATCGAGCGCCGAAAGTTGAAAATATCCATTAGACGACCCTCCCCAGCCCCAGTTAAAATGAAAAAAATCATTGCTATCGTAACCATCACATACAAACAAATGCCCTCCATCGCTTGATTCGCCTGAGTAGAGTATTGGTTTCAAAGTGTTTAATTCTGCTTTAAGCATGTTTTTCCACTCGTCGCGAGTGTAATAGTTTCGATGAAATTGTTGTAAATTAGAGTCGTACCCAAAATTATTTTTTAAGGCATTGGCCATTGCCACTGCCGAGGCAGAACTTGTTTCGGCATAATCCATATTTACTGCTACACCACAATGATATAGTAAAGTGGCCACTGCTGTTTTTTGAACTTCGGTGCTTGTTGCCGAATAGGTGTCTGTCATGTTTGCCCAATCGTAGTTGGTGCCCGCAAAACTTTGTGTAAGCGTAATTTTGTTTGTTTGAGTAGTATATGTATTTGAACCTGTGCCACTTACTGGCCATTTGTGGTACATCATAACCTGAGCCATACCAGTTGCAACACATCCTGTTACTGCTCTGCTGGTATTTGCAGTTGGAATTAGAGGACAAAGATTATTGTAGGGTTCGTTCTGATTCCATTTAATATTTCCCAACAATGGTGCTATCGAAGTAGCATAACTAGTGTTGTTTGCTGTTTCGGTAGTTTTAATTAATGTTGATTTTTTTTTGTCTACCTGTTGAATTGACAATATCTCACTATTATATACACCTAACCAATACTTTAGTGTTTGAGGAATGGTTGTTGGGTTGAAAGTGCCTTCGGTTGAATATGCCAAGATTGGTTTCGTTCTCTCGTCGGCCGAAACAATTACAAATCCATTGTTATTACCTTGGCTGTAAGCATAGTATGTGGTAATTGTATCAGAATTTAGCGCAGCAATGCGTTCAATATGTGTTAATTGAATTGAACTGCTTGATGAGGAAATTTTTTGAAGCGTGCTAGTTGACGTTTTTTGGAACTGCTGAGCCAACGTAAGCGCCTCGGTAATAGAACGTACTTGCGAAAAAAGAATACTCGAAATAAACAAACTTAAAAGTAAAAATGCAGAAATACGTTTCATACTAATTTTTATTAAATGTAAAATTTAATTCTTTCAATAAATTTTCAATATCAGCCTTAATATCAGCTGGTTTGATTTTAGGTAAATAGCAATTTACAACATTTTCATTTTTGTCAATCAAAAACAGAAAAAGTTATATTGTATTTATTTGGTACAAAAATACAAAAATACTTCTGTATTTCCGGTTTTTTTTGACCTCAAGCTTGATTATTTTTGATTGTTCGCGTACAATGAATTCCATTATTTGCATACATTTCGAACTTTTTAAACTTACAGACTATTGAGAGCAAGGCTGAGCCTTACATATATTAATACGGCTAAATTTCAAGAATTGAAGTTCAGCTTTGTTCTCATTTCGCCCTCAAATACTGCACTGGCCATTGTGGCTGGTCGTTTTCGTTTAGGTTTAAAACAAAATACGGATTTCGAAGCAATTCGCGTCCAAGCAAAACTATGTCGGCTTGTTCGTTTTCGAGAATTTGCTCAATTTGTGCTTGGTTTGTTATTAACCCGACCGTTGCTGTTGGGATGCCGGTTTCTCTTATGGCTTGCGAAAATGGCACCTGATACAATGGTTTTACATCCATTTTAGCATCAATAATATTTCCGCCCGACGAACAATCAATTAAATCAACTCCTTTGTCTTTCAGAAGGCTACACAATTTTACCGTTTCGTCTACGTTCCAGCCGTTTTCCTTCCAGTCGGTAGCTGAGAGCCTTACAAATAAGGGTAAATCCGCTGGCCACACTTCCTGCACTGATTCAACAATTCGAAATAGTAAGCGTGCACGATTTTCGAAACTACCACCGTATTCGTCAGTACGAATGTTGGTGAGTGGCGACAAAAATTCATGAATCAAATAACCGTGTGCTCCATGCAGCTCTATTATTTTAAATCCTGCAGCAAGTGCACGTTTGGCAGCTTGGCGGAAATCGAACACCAATTCGTCAATTTCCTTTATAGTTAATTCATTGGGCGGGACTTCCGTAGTGTCGAATGGAATAGAAGAGGGGGCAACCGTTTTCCAACCTCCATTTGCTGGTGTGAGTTGCTTACCTCCATTTATAGGTGCATCGTGCGACGCTTTTCGGCCGGCATGAGCCAGTTGTATAGCCGCAACAGAGCCATTTCCGTGGATAAAATTCACAATTTGGGCTAAAGGCTCAATATGGGCATCGTGCCAAATACCCAAATCGTAGGGCGTAATACGACCTTCGGGCGAAACGCCTGTTGCTTCCACAATAATTAATCCTACACCACCCACCGCTCTTGCACCGTAATGTGCTAAATGCCAGCTGTTAGCTAAGCCATCTTCGGCTGAATATTGACACATGGGAGGCATCCCAATTCGATTAGGAATGGTTACCGATTTCAGTTGCAAAGGATTAAAAATATAGCTCATAGCGTTTTGTTTTTTATTATAAAACAACACGAAGGATAGAATGTTTTTTTGCGACAGCAATAATATTAGCATCTGTTTCATTTTAAGAGTTTGTAGATTCCGAATAATTTAATAATTTTGCCAAAAAGTGAATTGAATGGAAGGGTTAATCACATTTTTTACCTTATAAAAATTTAGAAAAATAA
>JAIFKX010000257.1 GCA_020049335.1 Paludibacter sp.
CCGTTACCGATAGTATTTCGAAAGAAACGATTATTGGCGCGGCATTGCAAATGAAAAGCATGGGCATAAATGCCGTTACGGATATGAATGGTGTAGCAACGCTGGTGAATGTTCCACGCGGACAGGCAAGCATCGAAATTTCATGTTTGGGCTACGAAAAAATTGTCCGCAATTTCAACATTACCGGCAATATAACATCGTCGGTTCGCCTTATCGAGACTTCGCTTCAACTCAAAGAAGTAAGCGTAGTAGCCAAAAACAGTGCCGCTGGTGCCGCCACTTCGTCTACCATTGGCCGACAAGCCATTGAGCATTTACAAGCCACCAACTTGGGCGATTTAATGCAGTTGTTGCCGGGTGCCACTATGCAAACACCCGACCTGACAGTGGCAAGTAGTTTGCAAATACGTAATGCTTCGAATGCCGGTTTCGACAAAAATAATTCGTTCGGAACATCCATTGTGGTGGATGGTGTTCCGGTTTCGAACAATGCCAATATCGAATCGAACTTAGGTGGGAACAACAATACAGCAGGTCAGGGCGTGGATTTGCGCCAAATTTCGGCGGATAATATTGAGTCGGTGGAAATTATTCGCGGGATTCCTTCGGCTGAGTATGGCGATTTAACTTCGGGAGCTGTGATTGTGAAATCAAAATCGGGAAAAACACCCTACGAAATTCGCACGAAAGTAAATCCAACAACCATAAACACGTCGTTTGGAAAAGGTTTTCAGTTTGGTAAAAAAGCAGGTTTTCTGAATACCAACTTCGATTATGTACAAGCATGGGGCGACCCGCGTAAAAAGACCGAATCGTTCGACCGCTACTCATTTACACTCAATTACGGCAATACATTTTTTAAAAAATGGAAAACGAATACCAAATTTAGTTATAGCGGTTTATTAGACTGGACAGGGCAGGATGCTGATGCAGCAATAGATGGAACAGAAGATTACCAAACCAACAATAGTTTTAAAATTAGTCATGATGGTAAAATTGCTTTAAATCTGCCATTTATGCGCACGTTGTCTTACACATTTGGTTTTTCGACCGTTCAAAGCGAGTCGTATAAAAAAACCAAGGTAGCAAATTCGAGTAATTTTTTACCTATTCTAACTGAAACTGAAACAGGCTATTACGAAGTGCCTTATCAAACATCTTCCTATTTAACAGGAGGTGGAACTATTAGTAATCCACAAGATATTTTTGCCAAACTTTCGAATAGTTTTGGTTTTAAACTACTTAAATCGTGGACGCATCAAGTGGGAATGGGGGTTGAATACCGTTACGAACAAAACAAAGCGCAAGGTTATTACAACGATGACCCTATGCTTCCTCTCAAACCCAATAGCGATGGTCGTCCGCGACCATATTATGATATTCCATCTATCTCACAAGTTTCGGGATATGTGGAAGATAAAATGAGTTGGAAAATGCTGGGAATGAAAACAAATTTGAGTGCAGGACTTCGATATACGATGTTACAACCCGGAAAAGAGGAACAAGTTTGGGCACTTTCGCCACGTATTAATGCTTCTATAGCCGTATCGAAAAATATTGAAGTACGCGCTGGTTTTGGACAAAATGCAAAAACGCCGGGTTTAACCCATTTATATCCCGACAAAAAATACATTGACCGTGAAGCAGCTCGAACCATTGCCGAACCTAATGTATTGGATAGAATTGTGATGTATCATACTATGGTTTACGATGTGAAACGGAGTGTGGGATTAAAAAATGCAGTAAATACAAAATACGAGTTAGGCGTTGATTTTAAACTGCCCGAAGAACGGAGTATATCCATTATCGCTTATCAGGATGTAACGCCAAATGGTTTTGGAAATTACAGCGATTATTTTACCTATTTAGCTGAATATTATAAAAATGGGAATGGTTTAAAATATAACCTGAATGCTAAACCAACACTCGACCCAAGTACTGCTCCATTACGAGTAGATACGGTTTATGCCACCAAAGGGCAATTTGGCAATACCAAATGGTCGCGAGGTAGAGGTGTTGAATTTGATGCTAATTTAGGGAGAATTAACGCACTCAATACCACCTTGTATGTGAGTGGCGCTTATATGGAGTCATCGTCCAAAACGGTTGGTTTAGATTATAGTAGTCCGAAAAGATTCACAGGACTACAATACAAGGATATTGATACACCGCCATTCAAATATATTTACGAGAGTGGTTGGTTAGTTTCAACCAGCAGGAGTTTTAATTCATCCTTCCGTGCTGTAACAAATATTCCATTGCTACGCATGGTGCTTTCGAATTCAATTTATGCCACTTGGTATACCTATCAGGGTGAAACTAACCAAAAGAAAACACCTATTGGCTATATTACTGCAAACCTAAATGGTGGTGTTGACAGGTATCCTATTACAGATGCTATGCTTGCCGACCCAGATTATCTTATTAAAGGTTACAAATTATCAGAGGGAATTATTGATAATAGTGATGATTTACCAACGAAAAGTGTTACACCAATTTGGAATATCTCCACTCGTTTAACGAAGGAGATTTCGAAATATGCTGGATTTTCGTTTTTTGTAAATAACACCTTGTTTTATGAGCCTTGGCAACGCTCTTCTACTTATTCTACAACATTAACGCAGCGAAATTCAGGGAAATTTAGTTTTGGAATGGAATTGTTTTTGAAACTGTATTAAAAACGCATTCTATTAGCTCGAGGTGGACTTTAGGTAAGTAATCTAAAATTAATAATGATATATTTCTTAAATACTATTTTTTCGACCCCCAAACCCCCAAAGGGGGCTATAGACTGCAACTAAGTGGTTATAGGGGTTATAATTAATCATATAGACTTGGTCTTGAAGCCCCCTTTGGGGGTTGGGGGTCAAAGTAAAAAACGTATCATTAAATATTTTTCAATTAATTAAGACATTGAAATTACAATATTTATAAAAAAATATGAGATTTAAAATTTTAATAAAATTACTATTAGGAATAGTTGCTTTAAGCATTTTTACTTCCTGTAAAACAGAAGAGACGCTGGAATATATACCCACTGTGGTAGTATCGGTAGCGATGCCAAATGAGATAAAACAGACTGTTTATTTTGCCAATAAAACAGTAACATTACGTAGTCAGCGCCTTACCTATACAGTTGAAACCAACGCTGATGGTGAAGCTTTATTTAAAAATATTGTGCCTGATATTTATAGTATTTATGCTTCGTGGGATTTAAGTTCGGACGAATATGCTGAAATGGCTAACTCCGTGGTTGCGCCCAAACCAGCTTTAATAAGTGGAATTCAATCAAAAATGAAAATTTTCAACCAAGATAGTATTCAACTTAGTACACTTCTATCGGTTAAGCAAAGTTTATTAATTAGTAAAGTATATGCAGCGGGAACACTTGATAAAAATAATTTACTATATGATGCCGACCCCTATATTGAAATTTTTAATAATTCGGACGAGATTCAATACCTAGATAGCATTTATCTTGCATTAGTAGAAGGCGATAACCCGATGGGATTTCCAGCAGCACTTTTCCCTACCACCATTCATGCTCGACAACTATATCGCTTTCCGGGCACTGGCAAGAAATATCCCGTTTTGCCTGGCAAAAGTGTAGTTATCTGTAATAGTGCCGTAAATCACACCGAAGATGTTCCGACATCAGTAGATTTGCGACAAGCTGACTTTGAGTTTAAGGGCGATAAACTTACAAATAACGATGCTGTAACTCCTATGATTCTAATTTACTCTTCCTATTTAGCTATTAAAGAAATAAATTTACAACGTAATGGTGTTAATTCAGTTTGCATCTTTAAAACGAACGATAATATTTCGAATTATTCAATCGATTATATACCAGGAAAAACATCTGGAAATAGATTTATTGAATTAAAATCAGTAGAATATAAAGAAAATGACGTGTTTGATGGGGTGGAAATTATTAAATATAAAAGTACTGGTTCGCCCGATGTGAACACGAAACGTTTACAAAATTTTATTGATGCCAGTTACACAAATATATCAAATACAAGTGGAAAAAATCACGAGAGTTCAGACCGAAAAGTAGATAAAAAGCGTTCAACAGCTATGCGTATTTATCTTCAGGACACAAATAATAGTCAAAGCGATTTTGTAACCGTAACTGACCCAACTCCCAAGAAATACGATAAACCATTGCTATTGCAATAATTCTAACTCGACAATAAACAATTTATATGCGGAATTATATTCTTACCATATCCCTATTTTTATTCAATTTTGTAGCTTTACAAGCACAAAATAATTATTGCCCGGAGCAACACGAATTGTTGTACCTCAACAATCATTGGTTGAGTACCAACAATGCTGCAGGACTCAGCTTTTCTGATTTTCAGGTGCATGGAAACTCAGAATTAGGCTACAACGACGCCCGCGGTAATTTGCATCGGGCACAGGAAGGCGACGCTAAAAGTGGATTGAAATTTACTTCCGAACGGTTCGACAAAATTAACGATAAATGGCTGACATGGGGCAGTTTCGAGTTTCAAATGAATCGCGAGGACAACCGAGCATGGTCGGATGTTTTTAACACCTACAATAATTCGCCTTATATTTTTGGCGATAGTGTTAAAGGACGGTACGACCTTCAGTTTTTTGATCTTCATGCCAAAATAAGTCGGAAAATAAATCAGCGTTGGGCGGTAGGTATTGCATTAGATTATTTTGCTGGCGATATGTCGCGATTGCGCGATGCGCGAACTCGCAGTTTTATAGCCAATTATGCCGCATTTCCGTCGGTTATTTATCAACTAACTGAAAATCAAACACTTGGACTTACTACTGGCATTCGTTTCGAAAAAGAAAAAATGCCAAGTATCACAACTGTACAGCAAAGCCCTAATATTGATTATTATTTCTTTTTGGGGAATGAAAATTCCTATTCTTTGCTGGATGGTTATACTGGTTTCGATCGCCAATATGTGAACTTAGATTATTCTGTTGGGGTACAACATACTCTAAAAAATGACCAATTCAATTGGTTGAATAGTTTTGATTTCACAACAAAAAATCAAGAAGTGCTGGGCAGCGAACGTGAAAGTCCAGGCAATTATTCAGCCTTGAGGTTCAATGTTTTATCAAAATTGAATTACAAGTTTGAAACAAAATTGCTCCATGTAGTATTAAATGGTTTTTATAATATAGGTAGAGCTAACGAGTTTTTGCAAGAACGTGTAGAGATTCGCAACACAGCAAATGGTAGCGTTTCGTACAAATGGAACACACTTTATGCCTATAAAGGTCGTTACACAACCGATTCGTATAAACTGGAGTTGAAAGCCAACTTACGAAATTTATTGAGCAATGGCACCGATTATTCATGGTCGGCAGGTGTTGATGGACAGTTTTATGGTTTTAGCAATGTTTATCAATTGCCCTATTCCGCTTTCGAAAATCAGCGCGCTCGTGTTGGGTTAAATGGCAGTTTACGCGTTTTCAATAAAAAACAACACCGTGTAACCTTGCAAGCAAATGGAGGTTATGCTTTTAGTGTAAATGATAATCTGGAATTAAATTCGATAGCGACATCAGTTCCAGGATTGGGTTCAACCACTTTCGAAAAAGCAACTTACAAACTTGCAAACGAAATTTTAATGCCCGATAGGCAATTTTACAAAGAAAATGTGTTTGACGTTCGTGCCGATGCGCGCTATAGTTTTCCGTTGAAAGTTAAGAAAAATGTGCTTACTGGTCAGGTTAAGGCTTATTTTGGAATGCAGCAGGGAAATACAATAGGTTCATGGACTTCGGCGGGTGTTTCAGTTGGGATTATTACTTTATAAATCAAGGGACAAGCGGTTTCCGAACCGCTTAAATAAAAAACATCAAGCGGTTAGGAAACCGCTTGTCCCTTACAAAATTTTTAAAAACAATATTTAAATG
>JAIFKX010000003.1 GCA_020049335.1 Paludibacter sp.
ATGTTTATTCTCATTTGGGCTATAATTTAAAAATTAGCGATATGCAAGCTGCTTGTGGTTTGGCGCAGTTGGATAAATTAGATTTTTTTATTGCTAGACGGCGTGAGAATTTTACTTATTTGAAGGAAAAATTACAAACCTTAAATGAATTTATTCATTTGCCAGTTGCTACTGAAAACAGTAATCCTTCTTGGTTTGGTTTCCCAATTACATTGAAAGACAATTGTGGTTCCAACCGTGTTGATTTATTAAAATTCTTAGACAGTCACAAAATTGGTTCTCGTTTATTATTCGCAGGAAATTTAACCAAACAGCCTTACTTCAAGGATATAGAATACCGTGTGGTAGGCGATTTAACCCATACCGACAAAACGATGAACGATACTTTTTGGATCGGTGTTCAGCCAGCACTGACAAATGATCATTTGGATTTTGTTGTCGAAAAAATGGAAGAGTTTTTCGGATTGAATTTTTAGGTTTTATGCAACCAACCATTTTAATTACAGGTATAACAGGATTTTTAGGTTCACATATAGCAGAAAATCTTGTCAGTAATGGCATTCAAGTGATTGGATTAAAGCGAATTGATTCTGATGTTTGGCGATGCAAAGAATTTGAAGATAAAATTACTTGGGTCAATATAGATAATGACGGTTTTTTTAAAGATGAACTGAAAAGATATTCTTTTGACATCATTGTACACGGAGCTTGGATTGGAGTTGAATCTAATACCAGAGATGATTGGGATGAACAATCTAAAAACATCCCATTTTTGGTTTCTTTATTAAATGTTGCCAAAACTGTTGGGGTTCAAAAGTTCATTTTTTTAGGTTCTCAGGCTGAGTATGGAAATATAGATGGAAAAATTTCTGAGGAACATAAGGCAAATGCTTTAAATGCTTATGGGAGTATAAAATTGGCTTGCCAAGAAGTAGTAAAGACTTTTTGTGATACCAATAACATCGATTGGATTTGGTTGCGATTATTTTCCTTATTTGGAGAAAAAGAAAATAAAAATTGGTTGATTCCCTCCTTAATAGAGTCTATGTTAACAACCAAACAAATGGATTTTACCCCAGGCGAGCAAAAATACGCTTATCTCTATGTCAAAGATTTTGCTTTGATACTAAATAAGATTATTATTATGCCTGTTGAATCTGGCGTTTATAATATTTCCTCTAACGAAACTAGAACAATTAAGTCTTTGATAGAAGATATTAAGGATTATATTAATCCAGAATTCATATTAAATTTTGGAGCATTAAATTATAGAAAAAATCAATCCATGCATATGGAAGGAGATATATTTAAGTTATGCTCTCAAATAGGAGCATTTGAGTTTACTGATTTCAATGAAGCTTTGCACAATACTTTAAATTATTATATAGAAAAATAATACTCATATGAAAGTATCCGATTTTATTGCTGAATTTTTAGTTAAAAAGGGAATTAAAAGTGTTTTTGAATTATCTGGAGGGATGATTACCCATATATTGGATTCTTTGAATCAAAAAACGAATATCAATATCATTACAATGCATCATGAACAAGGAGCCGCTTTTGCTGCTGAAGGTTATGCAAGAATAACTGGTTTACCAGGGATCGCCTTAGCCACATCGGGACCTGGTGCAACCAATTTATTAACAGGAATAGGAAGCTGCTATTTTGATTCAACCCCAGCTGTTTTTATAACGGGACAAGTGAATAGACATGAGTTAAAAGGTGACCGGGGAATACGTCAATTAGGATTTCAAGAAACAGACATCATTTCTATGGCAGCACCTATTACTAAGGCCTGTTTCCAGATTAGTGATCCTGATACCATTCCAGCAATTTTTGAACAAGCTTTTAAGATTGCTTTAGAAGGAAGACCAGGGCCAGTTCTTATAGACATTCCTATGGATGTTCAACGTTTTCAAATCGAACCGGAATATTTTCAGAGTGAAAAAGAGGATTGTCTAGAAATTGATTCTATTGTTTTGGAAACCTTGATTCAAGATATTAAACTAGCCAAACAACCATTGATTTTGGCAGGTAGAGGGATTAAAGCAAGCAATTGTCAAAGTCTTTTCAATCAGTTTGTCCAAAAAACGAAAGTTCCTGTAATTACTACTCTTTTAGGATTAGATACTATAGGTTATGATGATTTTCAACGAGTTGGCTTTATTGGTAGCTATGGTAACCGATGGGCCAATATTGCTTTTGGAGAATGTGATTTATTAATTGTTTTAGGTAGTCGATTAGACATTAGACAAACAGGTGCTGATATTAAATTCATTGAAAACAGGAAGATTTATCATGTTGATTGCGAAAAAGCAGAAATTAACAACCGTATAAAGGGTTGTGAGGCTATTGTTGCTGATTTGAATTCATTTTTTATTCATTTTGAAAAAACGGCTTCAACCCAACTTTTTGACTTTCCTGAATTATGGATGAATCGCATTAATGATTTAAAAATGAAGTGGCCTGACATAAAAGAGCTAACTCCAAAGGGAATAAATCCTAATGTGTTTATGCATTTGCTTTCAAGTCAATCACAAAAAGCAAAGGCCTATCTAGCGGATGTTGGAAGCCATCAAATGTGGGCAGCTCAATCTTTAGAGTTGGGTAAAGACCAGCATTTTTTAACGTCAGGAGGAATGGGAGCTATGGGTTTCTCATTACCCGCAGGAATTGGCGCTAGTATCGCTTTTGATAATGAACCTGTCGTTGTACTGGTTGGAGACGGTTGTATGCAGCTTAATATTCAAGAATTACAAACGATAGTAAGGAATAACCTCCCTGTTAAAATTATCGTACTGAATAATAATACGTTAGGGATGATTAGACAATTTCAAGACAGTTATTTTGAATCACGTTATCAATCGACCTATTGGGGATACAGTGCTCCTGATTTTTCTAAAGTAGCTTTGGCTTATGGAATCGATTCTAAAACCATTGAAAACATGGATGAGATTGAAAATGCGGTGGAATGGTTGTGGAAGGATGAAAATGCGACCAAGCCCCAATTGTTGCAGGTTATGATTGATTCTCATACTAATACTTACCCCAAAATTGCCTTTGGAAAACCCATTACAGAAATGGAGCCTTTTGCAACACCAATAGAAATGGAAGGGACATAAAAGTTTTGAAGATTGTTATCTAATTGTTTTTTTATTGGGCTGATTGGAAAATTACTGACTGAATTAGAGGTAGTATAAATGCAATCAAATTTTAAAATAAAACTATGTTATGTTTAAATATTATGTGATATTATGAGTAAAAAGTTAACAATATATGTAAGCACACATTGTCATCCAGTGATCGTACAGAATGAATTCATTGCACTGCTTCAACTCAGGAAATATATTACAGGTTTAGATTTGGGTTATTTGTCAGATGACACAGACGGCAATATCAGCGATTCTGGGTTGTCTTATGAAAAGATTCAAAACAACCTTATTTATTGGATGTTTCACTGAATATTCATACCAATGTATTTCCTAAAATGTTGTTTGGCAAACCGTTAACAGAGTTTTAAGGAAAATAAAACTTTTTATATGAAAATTTTATATGATTATCAAGTATTGATGAATCAAGTTTCCGGGGCTTCAAGGGCATTTTGTGAAGTTGGGAAACGAATTGCTGATAGAGATGAAATTCAATTCGCATATCTTTTTTCGGAGAACATTTTTTTAAAAGAGATTTTTGGAAGGTATAGGCCATTTCTTCCCAATATTGAGTTTAAGGGTAAAAATTTTTTAAATAATAAGATGCAGGAGTTTTATTGTAGGAGAATTATATCTGCCAATGATTACGATGTATTTCATTCTACAGGAGAAGGCATATATTTCAAGAAGAACAAATCAAAGCCTTTTGTGACTACATTTCACGATATGATTCCTGAAAGATTTCTAAATAAAAGCCCTCGACTGAAAAACAGAAAAACACTCACAGTCATCGCTGATCGCATTGTCTGTGTTAGTGAAAACTCGCGTAAAGAGTTGTTGGAATTTTACACTGATCTAAATCCTGATAAAGTTGATGTAGTATATCATGGTATAGATAACAACAACATAGTTTATAATGAAAATTTGTATGGAGAATATATTTTGTTTGTAGGAGTGCGAACTGGATATAAGAATTTCCTGCAGGCTATTAACTCTATTATACCTTTGTTGAGGCAACACTGTGATCTTAAAATAGTTTGCACAGGAGCTACTTTATCGACAGAGGAAATCGAATTTATATCAAAACATAAATTAGACGGACGCATTATTAGTGTTGGGTATGTTAGCAACAACTGTTTATTCTCTTTATACAGACATGCATTGTTGTTTATTTTTCCTTCATTATATGAAGGATTTGGAATACCAATACTTGAAGCATTTGTAAATGAATGCCCTGCTTGTGTCAGTGAAACTTCATGTTTTCCGGAGATAGGTGGAGATGCAGTCAGTTATTTTAATCCTAGAAGAGAAGACTCAATTTTGGAATCAGTGACTAAGGTTTTAGAAGATAGATCGTTTGCTAAAAAACTTGTAATTAATGGGAAAGAACGGGTAAAGCATTTCACATGGGAAAAATCTGCTGAATCTATGTTGTCAGTATATAAAAAATCGTTAAAATGAAAGTACTACATATATTACAAGAATTAAAATTTTCGGGTGCGGAAATTATGTACGTTGATGCAGCACCAGAATTTCAGAAATTAGGTTGCGAACTTTCTGTAGTAAATTCTTCTGAAGTTCTTGGAGAGTATGCTGTGTTTTTTGAAAATGCCGGTTATGAAGTCAAGCATATTGTATACCCTGGACGCAGAAATATATTCAAAAGAATGGCGTACATAATTCAGATGGTTTCTTTGTTAAAGCGTGAACATTTTGATGTGGTTCATGTACATTCCTCCCTTTTGTGGTGGGATTTATCTCTAATTTCAAAAATGGCAGGGACTACCTGTTTATATACTTTTCATAATGTTTTTCCATCAAACTGGTACTCTTATGGATTACATCGATTAAAGAGGTATACTGCGAAAAAATGGTTTGGATGCAGATTTCAAACAATTAGTGACTCTGTTTACAATCATGAGTTGAATTATTATAAAAATAGCACCACAAAAATATATAATTGGTATGGTTCTAATCGCTATTTTCCTGCAATTGATGACGAAAAACTTAGATATAGAAAAGAACTCAATATTGAAGATCATTCTTTGGTTGTAATCTCTGTTGGAGGTTGTAGTGATATAAAAAGACATCATGACATTATTAAAGCCCTCCCACTGATACTTAAAGTCAAACCCGATACCATATATTTGCATTTAGGAAGAGGGATAACTGAAAGAGAAGAGAATGAACTTGTTGAAAAATTAAATCTTCAGAGCAACGTTCGATTTTGTGGAAATCAATCAGATGTAAGAAAATTCCTCATTGCATCTGATATATACTTAATTCCAAGCCGGTTTGAAGGTATTTCTATTACTACTATTGAAGCATTAGCATGCAAAATTCCGGCAATATTATATGCTGTTCCTGGCCTTGTAGATTTTAATGCAACAGGCGAAAATTGCATGATAATTGAGGAAAATTACAATTCACTAGCAAATAGTATTAGTGCTTTATTTACCAATAAAGCACTAATGGAAAAACTTTCCGATAATGCTAAACAATTCGTCGCTAAACAATTTGATATGTCGAATAATGTGCAGCAAATTTATAAACTGTATTTACAATAACAGTCATGCTCCTAATTAACTCTCTATGGACCTTGAAATTTCAAAATCAAACTTTTCACAAAACAAAATCAATAGAAATCATTTTTTTGATTTTATAACAGGGATTTTTATTGTCCAAATCATTATAATGCATTGCTTTTCATTTTGGGGAAGTTATTCTTGGTTCGAATTATTAAACACTATATCAACTATATATTTACCTTGGTTTTTCTTTAAATCAGGTTATTATTATAAGGATCAAAACATTAGCACCACGATTACATCTCTATCCAAAAAATTACTTATACCCTATCTTGTATGGTTGCTGATTGGACTATGCGTATACATTTTAATTAATGGTAATTCATTTTCCGCCATACAGAATTTAATCGAGAAGGATTTAGCAACGATCTTTCTATGCGGCTTTAGCCAAGCTAACGGCCCAATTTGGTTTTTACTCTCTTTATTTACTAGTTCGTTATTATCCCATATAATATTAAAAGCGAAATACAATAGTCTACTATGGATATTACTACTTATAATAGGTTATTATCTTTCTAGCACAAACATTGTACTTATATTGGGCCTTAATAATATATTTATTTGTAGCTCCTTTTACATATTAGGAGTTAAAAGTAGAATAATTAAAATTAACAAGCTAAAAATAAAATCAATCGTAATATTTATTCTAATATTTATTTACACTTTTATTTTCATTATTTCACATAGTTTTGTCCATTTAAGGAAAAATGAGTTACTTTATGGTAGTTACTTTAGTTTCGTTATACTAAATAGTATTGGTCTAATTACACTTCTACTTTTTTCAGAAATATTCCCTAACATTTCTTTATATCCGATTAATTTCATCGGTAGACACTCTATGATTTATTTTTGTGCGCACTGGCCTTTGATTTTTATTGTAGAACACAGTCTCCGATTAATGCATTTAGATTTGCATGCCTATAGGCTATTAAGTATTATTTTCATATTTCTTTTGTGTACCGTTCTAATTAAACCTATAGAAAAAATAGCTTATATAACACGTGCAATTAAAAAAAATAAGCATAACCCTCTATGAGTACCTCCGCAACAATAGTAAAAAACACCGGTTACTTATACGGCAAAATGGCTATAACGATGTTCATGTCGTTATATACGACCCGATTAATATTAAATGGTTTAGGTGAAAAAGATTTTGGGGTTTTTAATATCGTTGGGGGAACCATTGCCATGTTAAGTTTTCTCAGTGGCCCAATGGCACAAGCTACTCAACGTTTTTTAAATTATTACGAAGGAGACGATCAAATTGAGAAATTAAAAACAGTGTTTAATACAAGTTTTTTTTTAAATACTTGTATTGGCATAATTATATGCTTGTTCCTTGAAATTGCATATTTTTTTATATTCGATTCTGTTTTAAGTATTCCCGAAGAAAGTATTTTAGCAGCGAAGTGGGTCTATCAGTTTACTGTCATAAGTACACTATTTACAATTATTTCTGTTCCTTACGAAGCTTCTTTAAACGCTCACGAAAATATGTTTTATTTTTCAGTTGTTGGAATAATCGAATCGGTGTTAAAACTTGGAACTGCTTTATACGTTGTACAAACAGGGTATGATAAACTTATTATATATGGCTTATTAATGGCAACAATTTCCTTTGTCAAGGTATTTATGATGCGGCTATATTGTGTGAAGAATTATTCAGAAACCAACTTAAATGTTCGAAAATACTTCAATAAAAAAATGGTGAAAGAAATGACTTCCTTTGCAGGTTGGAGTTTTATCGGAAGTATAGCTAACTTAGCCTCTTCACAAGGTTCAGCTATTGTAATGAATAATTTTTTTGGGGTCCGTGTAAATGCCGCACAGGGTGTTGCCAATCAGTTATCCGGTCAGCTTATGAGTTTTTCAAATAATTTAATTAAAGCATTAAATCCTGTTATTGTAAAAAGAGAAGGAGCAAGCGATAGAAACAAAATGTTGGAGGCTACATTGACCGGAAGCAAGCTTTCCTTTTTAATTATGGCCTTTTTTGCTATTCCGTTCATCATAAAAATGCCTTACATATTATCCTTATGGTTGAAAACACCCCCTGAATATGCTATTATCTTCTGTAGATTATTACTCATAAGAATGTTGTTTAATCAGCTTGGTGTTACATTTGGAACAGCTATTGGAGCCGTAGGAAAGGTAAAAGGAATTACTCTGTCGTATACGGTATTGACTTTTCTGGTGTTACCAATTTGCTATTTGTTTTTTAAGCTAGGGTTTGATGCTACGACATTTTATTACATTTATTTATTTGCCGATTTTATTTTATTAGGTATATCTGTTTTTTTTATGAAAAAACTTTGTGGAATGTCCATAAAATTTTTCATTATAGATGTATTCATAAAATGTATCTCTATTACTTTAATAATATTATCAGTCTCCTACACAATAATATCAAACATCGACAATTCTTTATTACAGTTTATTTACATATTAATGGTTTCGAGTAGTTTGCTTGTTTTCGGTGGTTATTTTTTTGTTATGAATAGAACTGAAAAACAAGTTCTATTAAATCTGAAATCCAAACTTTTTACTTGGTTTTTAAATAAGCGAAAACAATAAAAACTGATCAATATGCTGTTTTTAATGTATGCAAATAGTATTTAGATTAACTCATACCCTATTTAATTACAATAATATCAATTTATACATGCTTATATTATTTGATAACGAAGGTCAAACATGCAACAAATTTTGGGGATATATCTCTCAAATAAAAAAGAGTTTATCCACAGGAATAACCTTGTATATCCCATTTTACGATGTAACTATAGATGATTACCCAAGATTTAGAGATTGTAACTTCATTAAATTTCCATTTTACTCTAACTTTTTAAACGAATCCATTGGGATTAAAAAATACAATAGACGCTTAGCATCTATTGTACACAGTAGATTTTATGATGCAAGAGCTTGGTTAATTAAAACTTTTCCTAAACATTTTGTTAATGCTTGGGATGAGCGTAGTGTATCATACAATGATGATGAAAAGCAATTTATCAAAGACCTTTTTACTCCAAAAAATGAAATTACTCAGTCTGTTATTCTACTTCTAGACCAAATAAAGTCTGAAGATAAAATTGTAGTTGGAGTTCATATTAGATGGGGAGATTATAGAACTTTAGCAAATGGCAGGTTTTTCTACTCCTTAGAACAGTATAAACAACTATGCGAATCTTTTATTTCCCAATATGGAAACGCTACATTTTTAATTTGTTCAAATGAAGAAATTTCACTTGATTTTTTTTCACCGTTAAAATGCATAAATATACCTAATGGTACAGCGACTCACGATCTATATGCATTATCCCAATGCGATTACATTTTTGGACCACCAAGTTCTTACTCGAAGTGGGCATCGTTTGTGGGTGAAGTACCCTTGCATTTTGTAAATGATGTTGTTCAATCGCAAAATAAAATGACTTTCAAAGTTGTTGAAGATTATAGTTATTATCAAGATGGAACTCCAATTGAATATTAAGCATTATGAATATACTTATTACTCCAACAAATAGTTACGCCGCCTATGCAGGGGCTCTGCTCACTTCCATATTTGAGAATGACAAGAACACCCTCTTTAATGTGTATATACTTACAACGGGTTTCGATAAAGAAAATACGGATAAAATGGAAGTTTTAGCTCAACGTTATTCTCAATCAATTAAAATAATTCAGTTTTCAGATGAAGATTCGAGAGTTCCGGTACCCGGTAGGTGGGGAATTTCGACATATATAAAACTGTTTGCTACTGACTATATTGATGCCGATAAAGTGTTGTACCTTGATATTGACATTACGGTTGTTGGTAAATTATCTTTATTAGAAAATTTTGATATTTCTGAATATTATGCGGCGGCTCCACCAGACGCGTCGACCTCTGAAGGTCATAAAAAAAGGTTGGGAATTCCACAAGAGAATTTTTTTGGCTGTTGTGGTGTAGTTTACCTTAATTTAAAGAAATGGAGAGAGGATGATTTAAAACAGAAATCATTATCATTTATCCAAGATAATTTTAATATAATTCAATTTGCGGATCAAGATGTTATAAATTCAGTTTGTACTGGGCGGATATATAAATTGCCAATGCGTTTTAATATGATGGCGTTTTTCTTTCGTAACGCTCCATTACTGTCAGAAGAGGACAAAAGTGATTTTGTCAACGAGCTCAAACACATGGTTGTTATTCATTATACATGCACAAAGCCGTGGTTTTCAGATTGTGATATGCCATTAAAAAATCAATTTATAAAGTATGCAGATAAAAGTCCTTGGGAAATTTCATATCCTCGATCGGCACATTATACAACTATAAGGTATGCTATAAATTCTATTCGCTACTTCATTCAGCGATTAAATATTAAAACATATCCATACCTGTTTTTAAGTACTAGAAAAGTAAAAAAAATACTGAAATCATGATTTTAATCCTAAGAACCATTAAATGGTTGTTACATCTTATGTTGTTCTCAAACTTGAACATTTTTAAAACATTAAAGTTAAATTTTTCTCAGTATCCAGCAATTGATGCCTTGAAGTTCCCCATATTAATTTTTGGCTCAGTTGAATTGAAAATTTTAGGGGACATAGAATTTGAAATTATACGGTTTGGCGTTTTGAAATTAGGATATCGTGGTTCAGAACTAGAATTAGGTTGTACAAGTGATGTTGGTCAAATGCAAATTGATAAAGGAGGAAAGATTAAAATAAACGGGACTAGCGGTTTTGTTTGGTTGACGCCAGGTTACAAAATATTTGTACGATCTAACAGAACCTTGAACCTTGATACTAGTATATATATAGGTCCTAATTCTAGATTGGTTTGCAGTGATTCTATTACAATTAAGGAAGGATTTAGTTCTGGTTGGAATCTACAAATATTGGATTCAGATGCCCATTATAGTGTTAATACAGTAACTTTAGAAATTCAAAATAATAAATTACCCATTCATTTAAATGAAAAAGTCTGGTGTGGGAATAATGTAACATTGATGAAGGGTTGTAAAATTGGTGAAGGTAGCATTGTGGCATCTAAATCTCTAGTTAATCGTGATTTTTGTAATGATTGCAATGTTATTCTTGCCGGTACTCCTGCAAGAATTGTTAAACAGAATTTTACAAGATTTTGGTTTGGAGAAGATTACTTAAATAATTATTTTTATTTAAATCCTGATCGTAAGATTAATTCTACGGATATTCGCCATTAATCTAATTGTCAGTGCTAGTTTATTAAAATCGTTTTTTAAATTCAATTATACGCATAATTAAAGAATATGAATCCTAGATTTCTATTATTGCTCTTGTTTCGAAAAATTTACAAGAAGTTGATAAATAATAACGATGTCTTTCAAGACACTGTAATTAATGATTATGATCAGATTTCTTCGATGATATACAATATGTTAATTTTAGATAGACCAGCAATGATTGCACGGTTAGGAGCATTTGAATTATTAACTGCAACCAATTATTCCGGGATTTATCGATTTAAACATTCCATAATTGGATTTATAATGGGAAAAAACCCTCAATGGTGGTGGAACGAAAGAACCTTAAGTAGTTTACATACAAATGCTGGGGTATTTCCATCGGATATAGAAGTAGTTCGCCGTTTCTGTATGGCAACTATTGATAGTATGCAATTTGTGGATATTTTAGCATCTTGGCAGGCTAATGAACGTTTTTTTAAAACAGAATTAAAGTCTTCTGTAAAAGTCAATTTGCCAGGACTTGAACCTTTCTGGGCCGCGCAACCATGGAGTAGGGCATTAAAAGATAAGAAGGTTGTAGTTGTGCATCCATTTGCAGAAAGTATTCTAAAACAATACAAAAAACGAAAGTTGTTGTTTGAAAATGATGATATCCTACCTGATTTTGATTTACGAGTTGTTCAAGCAGTACAAAGTATAAATGGACAAAATACTGATTACAATAATTGGTTTGAGGCTCTTGACTATATGGAAACTGAAATTTTTAAGAAAGACTTCGATATTTGTCTGTTAGGATGTGGTGCTTATGGTTTTGTATTAGCAGCAAACATCAAGAAAAAGGGTCGAAAAGCAGTTCATCTGGGGGGATCGCTTCAACTACTATTTGGAATTAAAGGCAAACGATGGGATGACGGAGATCATTCACGGTTTTACAATGAACATTGGATACGACCTAATGAAAATGAAATACCCGTTAATGCAACTAAAATAGAAGGTGCATGTTATTGGTAATATTGCAATATAATTAGTTTCAACTTTTACTTATAAAATACTAAATAACCATACTTATGTACTATGTTTCTATGATTTCCAGTAATGAATATGCACCTCATGCTGGTGCACTAATTTATTCTATATTCAAAAATAACAAAGAATTAGATATAGAGTATTTTGTATTAGGTAATTATAAACCCGATACAATTGAGAAATTTTTACAGTTGGAGCAACAAATTAATGGCAAAATAAATCTTATTTCTATTGATGAAGAAGAACTAAAGAATTATCCAACAGGAAATTGGTGGGGGGTAATTACTTACTGTCGATTGTTTTTAGATAAGCTATTACCGGATTATATAGATAAAGTTATCAATTATGATGTAGATATAATATGCAACGGATCGTTGAAAGAAGTATTTGAAACCGATTTGGATGGTTATGTTTATGCGGGTTGTGAGGATATGGCTCTTCCTCTAAATGCTGTAGACAATAAGGATCGACTAGGATTAGACCAGTCGGATGCATATGTTAACGGAGGGTTTTACTTTTTCAACTTAAAATATTGGAGGGAAAACAATATGGGAGATGTTTTTATTGGCTATTTAAACAAAAATATAGATAATATTAAATGTCTGGAGCAAGATATCTTTAATGCTACTTGCAAGGGTATGATAAAAAGACTCCATCTTAAGTATAATTCTTTATCTGGCTACTTTTACGAGTCTCCAATGATTAAGGATGAATTTAAAGATCAATTATTCGACTGTATTCATAATCCTGTAATTTTGCATTTCACAGATGCTGTTAAACCATGGAACACATTAAATTTACACCCATATAAATATCTCTATCGCGAATGTTTAGCATCAACACCGTGGAAAGGATTGAAATTTAAGCCACGTGCAAAAAGACCCATATTGCACACTGTAAATATGTATTTGCAATTTCTACTTCATTATAGTGGTTTGAGAAAGAATGAACGGTTTTTCATAAGGTTAAAAAAATAATTATGGCTGCAATATCTATTGTTATACCTTTGTTTAATAAACAAGAAGCCATCGCGGCTACTCTTGATTCAGTTCTCGCTCAGTCATTCAAAGATTTTGAGTTAATTATTGTTGATGATGGCTCGACAGATAAAAGTCGTAGTATAATTGATTCTTATAATGATAAAAGAATGCAGTACCACTACAAAGTCAATGGAGGTGTTTCAAGTGCTAGGAACTTTGGCGTTCCGGTATCAAATGGCAATTTTATACTTTTTCTTGATGCTGATGATAGATTAACTTCTGATTGTTTAGAAGTTCTTTGGGCTCTTCATCTTAAATATCCCAGCGCTGACGTCTTGACAGGCAATCATGTTTCTATTGCAATAGATGGAAGTCAACGTAAAATCTGTAGAGGCAGATCTGAAAAAATGATAACTAATCCTGAAAAGTATTTTTGGGAATGGAAATTTATGCCAAGAACCGGATCTTCGATGTTTAGAAGAGAGAGAGTGATTCAGGTAAATGGTTTTGATGAAAGAATTTCTATTTTTGAGGATCTTGAGTTTGATTTAAAATTAATGAATTGTTGTACCTACGCATACTCTCCAAAAGTTGTTTACGAGCACTATGAACAGTACTCTGAATTAAGCATAAATCCAAAACCGATCGATAAATATTTTCCGTATTATATTAAAATACAGGATCAAAACTTTTACCATAGGTTAATTTTATATTCTGTAACCAATTCGGCATACTACAAATTTAAAAGTTTCAATAACGTTTCTGCTTGTACTCTATTAAAGGAAACCATTTTAGACCAACATACTGTGTTACGTTATATTCATTGGTTTTATTCCCGCTATATTGCTTGTGTTCGAAAATTATCAAACAGATGAAAACTAAAAAACTTTCATTCACGGAAAATGTGTTACTTGTGTCAACGATTGTTTTGTTTGTATTAACTGAAACAATTAGTCCGTTAGTATTTGGTATAAATAGTGTGAAAACATTTAGATTTGCCTTGCTAGTATTCTATTTAGGTATTACTGGTTTGCATATAAAAGCAACATCAAGACACGAACTGTCACTAGTTTTTGTGGGTTTTATTGCTATTATATTTTGGCTGTTTAGAGATGTTCAAAATAGTATTATGATAAATACGTTGCTATTTATTTTGCCGGCAGTGATTTCTTTGGCCTATAGTGATATAAGTATTCGAATGGCAAAAGCCATTCGTATCTTCATTTACATTTTCTTTATTTTTGAGTGCCTATTTGCTATTTATGAAAAAAGTATAGGTTATGCGTTCTATCCTCAGCCTGAGGACATCGATGAGTGGCAATTAATGATGACAAGAGCTACAGAGGAAAACAGTTACAGCTTTCGGAGTACATCACTATTCGGAAATCCGCTGACCAATGCCCTAATTGTGATGACAATGTACCCTTTTCTGTTGTTCGACCTTAAAGAATTTAAGTATAGAATGGCTTTATCCCTTTTAACATTATTGGCATTATCTTCCTTTAATGCGAGAGCCGCAACGATAATTTTTTTCGTCGTTTTTGCAACAAATTACTATTACAACGAACTTAAGAAATCTAAAAAATATGTGGATTTAAAAATTATCTTTTTTTTTAGTTTATTCATTGCTACGTTCACCTTTTTTGCAAACAGTAGTTTTGGTGGAAGATTGTTCAATCAAGATAAATTATTAGAAGGATCGGCAAAAACTAGATTGGATTTCCTGTCAATTATAGGTGAGGTTGATCTTAGCACGATTCTCATTGGAAACCCAACCAACCAAGCTTTGTTTACTGAAAATGGTCTTTTTAACTTTATTTTTTTATACGGAATTGTACTCACCCTTACTTATTTAATTATCTATTTTGGATTATTAAAAAAATACTTGCACCAATATTCATTATTAAACATATGTCTTATAGCCTTGTCTAGTTTTGGCCTTTCGATGACTAATCCAAGTTTTTTCTCCTCAAATTTTGTTATAATTCTACTTATTTGCGTTCATGTTTTTTCGAAAACAAAATAGTATTTGATTTGAAATTAGATCGATTGACATTAATGGAAGATATAAACGAAATAAGATGAATTTATTAATTACTTATTATCTGTTGGAAATATTTAAACGAACAATAAGCTCATGAAATCAATAGCAATACTGATAACTTGCCATAATCGAAAAGAATTAACCTTATCTTGCCTAGAGGCGATTTACCAATGTGAAGTACCTGTAGAATATGTGATTGACATTTTTTTAGTAGATGATGGCTCTACCGATGGAACGGCAACTGCAATTGGCCTGCAATTTCCTAAAGTCAACATTATTCCCGGCGATGGTAACCTCTACTGGAATCGAGGCATGCATAAAGCATGGGAAACCGCTGCTAAAACAAAAGATTTCGACTATTATTTGTGGTTAAATGACGATACTTTTTTAAACGAAAATGCAATTTCGTGCCTTTTAAATGGTGCTCAATTATCAAATGATAAGTCTGTAATTTGCGGTAGTACTTTTTCTTTAGAAAGTGACACTATATCTTATGGTGGTTTTTCCCAAGATTCTAAAATGGTAATACCCAACGGCAAACTTCAAGAGGTTTATGCCATAAATGGAAATTGTGTGTTAGTCCCAACTTATGTTTTCAAAACTATTGGCATTCTCGATAAACGTTTCCCTCATGCTATTGGTGATTTCGAATATGGATTGAGAGTTCGTAAATACCATCTCAAGTCTTATATTGCAGAGGATTTTATTGCCAGTTGTGAAGGAAGTGAAAAATTACCGCTGTGGTGTTCACCGGCAGTTTCTCTACAAAAGCGAATTCAAAATTTATACTCTCCTTTAGGCAATAGCCATCCTTATTATTATTATCTATTTGAAAAGGAGTATTATGGGATTTTGATAGCTGTAAAACATTTTTTAACCATTCACTTACGATTATTATTTCCTACTCTATGGATAAAGAAAAACCGTTTATTTTCCAAATAGATTCGCCAGCTGTTCTAAAAGCATTTGATACAACTAATTATTGTATTGAATATAATAACAGTGATAGTTGTAATTCTAATTTATGTGCTATTTATTTTAGTAGTAATGAAATTTATTATCCCAATACCTTAAAGTCATTTGAATATTCGATTATTGAAAGGGATAAATATGAGTGGAAAAGAAACAGGCTTCCTATTGCAGGAAAGCATATTTTTATCCGGGACATCCGGAAACAATGGTATATTGGGGGAATCAATTCGAAATTAGATACTCCATCAAAATTGGCTGATTTTTTAAAAAAGGAAACAGAGGGTTATACAGTATATACCATTGGAAGTTCAGCGGGAGGATTTGCCGCTATCTTGTTTGGCAGTTTGTTACAAGTCAAACGGGTCTATGCTTTTAATTCGCAGCTAAATCTGAAAGTAACTATGCAAAGTTCCACTTCGGTAGTTGACCCTATTTTGTTTGATAAAGTGAATGATGCTGTATTGAAATCTTATTTTGATTTGTCCAATTTTATAACCGATGGTATTGATTATTACTATTTTCAATCATGTCATTCGAAGATGGATGTAGCTCAATACCACTCCATTAGTACTCTAGCAAAGAATAAATTAAAAATCATTCGATTCAAAACTTCCAATCACGGTTTTCCTTTTTTAAGAATTAACTTGCCCCATATATTGGCTTTTGATAAAATGAGTTTAGATGCCTTAGTGAACAAAACCGTCAATTTAGTATGTTTTTCAATTCGTTTGATTGGCTTCAGGGCAACTTTACAATTTATTATCAAAGCACTAGTTGACCGCTATCAGAAAAAAAGGATTGAAGCTACTTTAAAAAGCAATTAGATTTGAACAAGAAGGTTTCAATATTAATTATTCATCGCAAATAAGTTGTAAACATTCGAAATTGACTCACAAAATCACTATCAATATTATTTCTATATCTTCATTTGGAGGCTCTTTTTAATATGTTACTATTACTCAATTGCTGAAAAAAATTATATAAATATTATTTTTTTAAATTAATCTATTCACTATGCTGAAAAAATTGTCAGCTCTGAGAGGCTTTGCAGCTTTGTATGTATTTTTACATCATTTTATTGGTTTTACCGAAATTCGGGAACAAATTTCACCACTAGTTCGATTCCCTTTCAGATTTGGGCAGGAAGCTGTAATTCTCTTTTTTTTTATCAGTGGCTTTGTCATTCACTATGCTACTACTTCAAAAAATCATAATTTTAGTCAGTATATCGGAAAGAGAATAATTAGGATATATCCTATTTTTATTTGCTCTATGCTTATCTCAATTATTGTTTTTTATTTGAATGGTTATACCTTTTCGTTTCAGGATTTAAAAGTATTTATGGGTAATTTATTAATGCTTCAGGATCTATCAAATAAACCCGGGCTTTGGGTAAATGTTTTTCTTGAAAATCATGCTTTATGGTCTCTTTCCTATGAATTCATATTTTATTTACTTTATTTTCCAATGGTAAAATATTTTAAAACTTCAAGAATGAGCTTAGTTTTGGTGCTGGGGATTTCTATTATGGGTTGGATTAGCTATTTGTTGGTGCCAAATCACTTATCTTTAGTGTTGTCCTACTTAATTATATGGTGGACTGGTGTTGAGTGTGCCATTATATTTATTGAATTTAAAGATTTTCCAATTAAAAAATTAGCACCTTTATTTATATCACTTATTGTTTTAACAGCTTTGACATTTATACCAATTGTTAGGGAAATACAGAACGATAATTTTAACTTTAATCCAATAATGTATCCTGTAGTTACTGCAAGACATTTTGGTTTTGCCACAATAATATTGTTTTTAGGTTGGATGTGGTGGCGACTAAAATTGATTGGATTTAATTCTATATTTAGTATTTTTGAAAAAATATCCCCCATCTCTTATGGTTTATATGTTATTCATTTTCCTATTATTTGGTTACACTTTCCTTCTGAATTGCATTGGATATTTGTCTTGATCATTAAAATAGGATTGATTTTTTTTCTTTCCTATCTTACAGAATTGAAATTACAACCATTAGTTAATAAATATTTAAAACAATATAAAAAATGAGTGGTACATTTTCGAAATTTGTTCACAAAGTTATCAAGGATGTACTTTATGTCCCTCCGACTGCAGGAGCTATTTGCTCCACCATTATAAAAGAGGAATTAGAAAAAGACAAGCCGTCAATGATTGCTCGATTTGGGTCAACAGAGATTAAAGCTATTTTGTATCCTAAAACTCCTAGTATTATTCAACCATTTATCAAAAACAGGGTGTTTACTAATATGCAAATGCTTTCCGGTTTTTTTCCTTCCAACGAAAAAACTATTCATCAATTTTCAGAAATGATGTATGAGGATATGAAATTGTTGGATATTTTGGGCTGTTGGCGCATAGAAGAACGATTTTTGCAAAAACACTTTTCGACGGCAAAAAGAGTCGAGTTGCGAGCACTCGAACCATATTTGCAAGAAGATCCGTGGTCAATTTTTTTAGAGGACAAAAGGGTATTGGTCATCCATCCTTTTAATACAACTATTGAAAAGCAGTATCAGACGAACAGGCAAAATTTGTTTACTGATAAAAGAGTTTTACCCAATTTTAAGTCACTTGAAACTATAAAGGCAGTTCAGACTGTAGCGGGTAATGATTCGCAATTTCCCGATTGGTTTGCTGCCCTCGCTTTTATGAAGTCTGAAATAAATAAAAAAGATTTCGATATCGCTATTATTGGTTGTGGTGCTTACGGTTTTCCTCTGGCAGCGCATATAAAGCGTATGGGCAAAAAAGCAGTTCATTTAGGAGGACCAACCCAGATGTTGTTTGGTGTAAAAGGTAAAAGATGGGTGGATAATACCGCTTTTGCAAAAATCATCAATGACTATTTTGTATTGCCAAGCAATGAGGATAAAATAAAAAACGCAACTAAAGTAGAAGATGGTTGCTACTGGTAATTATAAACATGTACAGTTCAAAAAATTTAAAATAAAATAAATTTATGCAACTATCTCCAATAGTTCTCTTTACCTACAAACGGCTTGGCACTTTAAAAAAAACTATAGCAGCTTTATCTGTAAACAGTCTTGCAGCTTCCAGTGATTTGATTGTTTATTCCGATGGGTCAAAATCTTCCAATGACGATGTTATTATAGCTGAAATTCGAGGGTATTTAAAAACCATTACAGGTTTTAAAACGATTACTATTCACGAATCTCCAACAAACAAAGGATTGGCCAACTCTATTATTGGTGGTGTAACCGATGTGATTGAGCAGTATGGTAAAGTGATTGTACTGGAAGATGATTTAATCGTTTCGCAAAATTTTCTGGCGTTTATGAATGAAGCTTTGGATTTCTACGAGCAAAACAATGAGGTGTTTTCTGTATCTGGCTATGGTCTAAAAGTAGCTCTCCCAAAAAATGTCTTGGGGTTGGGCGACTTGGAAAGATAGGTGGGCCACTGTTGATTGGGAAGTTAAAGATTTTGAACAATTGAAAACCGATAAAAAAGCAAAACAACAGTTGGCTTTAGGAGGCACAGACCTGTTTCCGATGCTTAAAAAACAAATGGAAGGTAAGTTAGACTCTTGGGCCATTCGATGGTTTTATAATCAATCCAAAAACAACCAACTCACCGTTTTTCCTGTTCTTTCAAAAGTTCAAAATGATGGTTTTGATGCTGATGCTACTCACACCAATGTTTATAACCGATATAAAATTTCATTTGATTATTTGAATCAACAAAAATTTAATTTTGAAAGCAAAGCGGTAACTGATCCTATTATTCTTCATTCTTTTCAGCAATATTATACCGTATTTTCTAGAATTTTTTTTGGTCGTATCATTTCACCTCTTTACAGACTTAGACAAAATTTTATTAAAAAATAAGTAGATAATGATCAATGAATTAAAAGAAATTATTAGTCACAATACTATAGTGAATTCATCGAAACCTGTTTTGATTGCAAGGTATTTTATGAATAGCTTCCGTAGTTTTATCCTATTAAAATTAAAGTATCCTTGGATAAAATCCAGCGGTTTTGTTCGTATTCCTTTTTCGACCAAAATATGGTCTCCAAACAAAAGGATTACTTTAGGGAATAAAGTTCAGTTTGGACAAAATTGTATTGTTCAATGTGATTTAGAGATAGGTAATGAAGTCTTAATAGCCGGCAATGTTTCTTTTATTGGGAGGAATGATCATAATTACACTATTATAGGTTTCTCTATTTGGAATTCATCAAGAGGAGCCAATTTAGTAACTAAAATAGGAAATGATTGTTGGATTGGACATGGAGCGATTGTTTTGGCGGGTGTCTCCATTGGAGATGGGTCCATTATAGCCGCTGGTTCAGTTGTAACGACTGATATTGATCCCTATTATATTTACGCTGGTGTTCCAGCCAAAAAAATAAAACCACGATTTGCAACTGAATCAGATTTAAAAAAACATTTGGAATTATACCCTCAATAAAATGATAAACCTCCTACCTACCGTGCCATTTATCGCTTACCCTATTTTCACGGGTAATCTCAATCAAATTGGGTTTGCCTCAAAAACCCTCATCAACACCATCAATCAGTATTCTTTTTGTGTTGCCCAGCAGGATGTCACATTCAAAACGGCTTTGCAAGCTTCGGATATTCTCTTGCCCGATGGTATGGCAATCGTTGCAGCGGTTCGCTTGCTCTCGGGACAAAAAATCAAGAAAATTGCGGGTGCTGATATTCATCTTCATTTATTGCAGGAACTGAACCAAAGACAGGGAAGTTGCTTTTATTTGGGTTCATCCGAAAGTACTTTATTCAAAATTAAAGAGCGTTTGGCAATAGAATTTCCCAATATCAGAGTCGGAACTTTCTCGCCACCTTTCGCCACAGAGTTTACCCCAGACCAAAACAAAAAAATGCTAGAAGCCGTCAATGCTTTTCGACCCGATGTGCTTTTTGTGGGAATGACCGCACCCAAACAAGAAAAATGGGCTCAGGCTCACAAAGAACAATTAGAAACCAAAATAATTTGCACCATAGGAGCAGTTTTCGATTTCTATGCTGGCACAGTAAAACGTCCTAGTGTTTTTTGGA